>MTNR01000007.1 GCA_002011495.1 Dehalococcoides sp. JdFR-56
CTGGTTCTAACTATCAGGACGATGACCGCGATCACCAGCACCGCACCGATGATGATGATGGCGTAGATCGCCCAGTCCGGAACCGGTGCTACTGGAGCCGGTGCTGGCGGCAGCTGAATTGTCGGCTGCGGCAGCGTTATTGTCGGCTCGGGTAGCGTGATTTCCGGAGGCTGGAGCGTTATCGGCGGTGGAGGTGGTACCTCGATCACCGGTGCCGGTGGTGCCGGCTCGATGGTCACCGGTGGCTGCGGCTCGGGCAGATCCTCCACGGTGAAGGAGCGGACCTCAGACCACGGGCTGTAGAGCGGGCCATCTGAAGCAACCCTCNCCCGCCAGTAGTAGGTGGTGCCGGGCATGAAGTTGCTGCCAGGGGCCACATAAGCCACGGTGCTTGAGGTGGAGCTTACTTGGCCAGTCCCGATGGAGAGCTTCTCATCGAAGTCCGAATCCAGGGCAAATTGGTAATCGTACTTGGTTGCCTTGGACGGGCGCTCCCAAGTTATGGAGACGCTGTAGGCTGAGCCGCTCACCGTATTCACCGGGATGATGGCACCGTCGGCCGGTGCGCTCAGGGTTGGTCCAGCCTCGGCCAGGGTGTCGGTGAAGCTGTAGAGCTTGTTGTTGCCGGTGTCAAGCGCCCACAGCTTGGTGCTGCCCGAGGTGATGAACAGCCCCTGCGGCGTGTCATTCAGCGCCACGTTGTCGGCCAGGGTGGTCTCCTTGTAGCTCCAAGTGGTGGAGCTGGTGGCCGTGGACGGTGAGAGAGTGCGGAAGATAGCGCTGTCGGTGCCGTCAGAGGCGAGAGCATAGAGCACACCGTTGTACAGCTCGAGCCCGTATAGGCCCATCGCCGTGGTGGCAGTCAGGGTGCCGTTGATGATATCGGACCAGCTGGTGCTGGAGCCGATCTCCCAGCGGACGATGTTTTCACCCGTCCCGGAAGTGCCGGCGTAGATGAAATCACCGTCAGCCAGACCAGAAGCGGTCACCTGAACTGGATTGGAGCTGCTGTTGACCTGCTTCTTGATCTTGGTCCAGGACGAGTTGCCGTCTGTGGAGTAGGCCACGTAGCCAGTGGTGCCGCCGACGATGAGCTTGTCCTCGCCCAGGCTCTTGATCATGTGGACGTTGCCAAGGACCAGCCCGGTCGATTTCGCCGAACCCCAGGTGAAGCCGGCGTTGGTGCTCTTGCTCACCGTGGCGGCGCCGGACACGCCAATGTAGAGCACATCAGCGCTCTCCACGGCGACATCCTGGATGTTGTAGCCAGATGAACGCTGGAACCACTTGGTATCGCCACCGGCATTGCTGTACCACATGCTCGTGGTGCCCTGATCAGCCACGTAGACCGAGTTGGGGTCATCAGGAGCCATGCGGACGATCATGCCGGTCTTGCCATCAAGCACCAGCACTCTCTCCCAGGAAGAGGCCTTGCGCCACAGGCTGAAGTCAGCGCCATCGTTGGTGCCCAGGTAGATGGTGCCGGCATCAGCCGAGATGGCGAAGTCCTCAACGGTTAATGAAGCGTCAACCAGGCTGAGGCCATTGAAGGACTTACCGTTGTCCCGGGAGATGGCGAAGCAGCTGTCATCGCCGCTGTAGCCGGCAACGACGTCAGAGCCAGCCCAGGCAACCACCACCGGACCACCAAGGCCAGCCCGCTTCAGGCTTGAGGTGGTGCTGACCGATGGTGATGAAGCCAGTGGATCGGAGCTGTAGTAGGTGGCGTTGCTGTCACCGGAGCCGGCCACCAGGTTGGTACCATCGTAGGCCACGCTCTTGACGGCCACCCCGGTCTTGAGCGCCTTCTGGCTGGTATCCTTCAGGCGATAGATACCGCTGTTGGTATCACCTCCGGCGATATCCAGCCCGACGAAGGCGATGCGGGTGGAGTCATCGCTGCCCAGATAATCCGGGGACAGGCTGATGGAGGCCGAAGTGAGACCGTTGAGGCCAGTGCCACTGACCATGGTCACCGGGTAGCTGGTGAAACCAGCGCTGCTGTTCCACTGCTTGGTGGACAGGCTGAGAATCTGGAAGTAGATGTAGTCCGTGCCGGCGGTGTCATTCTCGCTCACGATGACCATGACCTTGTCCGAGGCAAAGTTGGGCGAGAAGGCCACCGCTCTGGCTGACGTGCCCCCGGTGAAGCCGGTGAGGTCGTTGGCTTCCTTCCAGACAGGAGCTGCAGCACCGAGATTCCAGTACCAGACGTTGGCTAGGCCGCCGGTCTCAATGCCGACCACCGCGATGTAGTGGGTCCCGGAATCGTCCTGGGAGATGGTGATGTCGTACAGGTTGGTCGCTGAAGCGCCGCCACTCTCTGCGACGGTGCCCAGGCTGCCCCAGCTGGTACCGCCATTGGTGGTGACATAGACCTCATAGTTGTCCGCCACCACAGCCACGATGTCAGGATCGTCAGGGGCAATGGCTACCAACTGCGGAGTAGTGGCGCCGCTGATGGTCTTGGCTGACCAGGTGGCCCCGCCGTCGGTGGACTTGTACAGCCCAGGGGTTGCGGTGTCGGTGGCCCAAATGGTCTGTCCATCAGCAGACACGGCCAGGTCACTGACATCACTACCTGAGGCCAGGACCTTGCCCGTGTCACTGGGGATGGACTCGCTAGACCAGGACAGGGTACCAGCCGAGACCGGCGCTGCGGCGAAGAGCAGGCTGGCGACCAGCACCAGGACTACGCCTACACCCCATATTTTGTGTATTTTCTTTTTCATCGACCTTTAGTTTTCCTCCTTGGTTAGTATGCTCATGCCTCCATAACACATAAAGACACCATAAACTCCTTTTGTTTATGGAGGCTAAGTTACTTCGGGTCTACTGCTGAGTTTAAAAACTCCCTCCCCTTGCGGGTCTTGCCATCGCATCACCTCCTTTCACGTGTAATACATTCCTACTATAACATAAAAAATTTTTTTGTCAATACCTTCCAGCCAAAAATTTTACATAAACTGGGCAAATTCCAGGCCGCCAGCCTCGTGGCAGGAGGAGGTTATTTCAGCGCCCCGGGCAGTTCGCTTAAATGAATCAAGCTTTGCTGGGAGGTGGTCATGTCCCGCAGGGAGGCGGTGCCACTTTTGAGCTCATCCTCGCCGAGGATGAGGGCGTAACGGGCGCCCAAGCGGTTTGCCTGTCTTAACTGGGCTTTGAGGCTCTTACTACCCGTGGCCAGGATGACCGCGGTTCCCGCCCTTCTCAGCCGGGAGGCCAGCTTTATGGCCTCTTCTCTGGCCTCATCGCCAAGGTGGGCGATGAATACCTGAGCTCCGGGCAGCGGGGGAACGGGGATATGCTGCTCCTTTAAATTGAGGATGATCCTCTCTATGCCCATGGCATAGCCTATCGCCGGCGTGGGTCTTCCTCCCAGCTCCTCAATCAGGTCATCATAGCGCCCGCCCCCGACCAGAGTGCTCTGCGCACCGCCGTTCTCAGGCTGAATCTCAAAGACGGTTCTGGTATAGTAATCCAGGCCCCTCACCAGGCGATGGTTGAGGGCGAAGGGGATTTCCAGAAGGCTCAAGTATCTCTGGAGCCTGGTGAAGTGACTTTGGCACTCGGGGCAGAGGTGGTCTGAGCTTCTGGGGGCGGCGTCGGCTATCCGCTGGCAGGCTGGCCGTTTGCAGTCCAGCAGGCGGAGGGGGTTCCGCACCAGCCTGACCTTGCAATCAGCACAGAGCTCTTCAGTGTGGCTGGCGTAGTAGTCTTTTAGAGTGTTAAGATAGCCGGGGCGGCATCGCTTGCAGCCGATGCTGTTGAGCTGGAGGGTGAGGTGGTGCAGGTTTACCGATTGAAAGAAGCGCCAGGCCATCTCAATAACCTCGGCGTCTAAGGCAGGGTCATCATCGCCGATGGCCTCGCAGCCAAACTGATAGTGCTGGCGGTATCTCCCGGCCTGGGGGCGCTCGTAGCGGAAAATGGGGGCGATGTAATAGAGCTTCACCGGCTGGGGGCGGTTATGCAGCCCGTGCTCAAGGTAAGCGCGGCACACCGGGGCGGTGCCCTCCGGGCGCAGGGTCAAGAGGTTACCGCCCTTATCGGTGAAGGTGTACATCTCCTTCTCCACGATGTCCGTCCCCTCCCCCACGCTGCGGGCAAAAAGCCGGGTATCCTCAAAGGCTGGGGAGTCAATGCGCTCATAGCCATAGAGCTGGCAGAGCTCGACCACCTTCTCTTCTACATAGCGCCAGTAGGCCTGTTCCTCCGGCAGGATGTCTGAAGTGCCCCGTGGTGCCCGATACAATCTGACTCCTCTTAAAAAGCGGCTATCTTAAAGCTAGAATACTCTATCAGCGCTTGATTTGTAAAGGGAGGGCGGATCTCACCCCTCAGCCTTGTGAAAGTACCACTTGTAGAGAAGTTGCATATCGTCGGGGAAGATGCCCAAGCGGTCGTTATCCTCTACCTTCCTCTCCAGGGCGGAGTACTCCCCATTGAGGAAGAGATTGGGGCCCACCTCCTCAAGGGGGATGCCGATGCGGCGGATGATGTCCTTGATGGTGTCATTTGGTTTATGGGGGACGAGGATGATGGAGTCACGGGAGGGGTCTAGGTTATCGGTGAAGCGGCGCAATTTGCCATAGAGATGAACCTCAATCATGCTGAATTCCTCGGCAGGCGCTTAAAACTAGACGATGATCATCTGCATGTCGTCGGGGAAAATACCCAGGCGGTCGTTATCCTCTACCTTCCTCTCCAGAGGGGAGTATTCCCCGTTGAGGAAGAGATTGGAGCCGACTTCCTCAAGGGGGATGCCGATGCGGCGGATGATATCCCTGATGGTGTCATTTGGTTTATGGGGGACGAGGATGATGGAGTCACGGGAGGGGTCTAGGTTATCGGTGAAGCGGCGCAATTTGCCATAGAGATGAACCTCGACCACCTTACCCTCCCCCGATGAGCGGGAAGAGGCCCACTCTGTCCCCTTCCTGAAGGAGATAGTCCTCTTTCTCCCACTTCCCGTTGACCATGACCACGCCCACTTGTTCCTTGGGAATCTTGAGCTTGTCCACCAGGTCCGCCAGTCTGGACCTATCGTCCAGCTCAATGGTGAAGGCGTCGCCATTATCGGGGTTGGGGTGGAATTTGCGCAGGGTGGCGTAGAGCCTAACCTCTACGGTACTCATCGCTGCCTCCTTGGAATAGCAAACTGCGCCAAGTTCTCTTTTCTAGCTTCAAATTTTATTATACCCTATCCTAGCTCAAGGAAGAAAGCCCCCTCCGCCACAGCGGAGGGGGCTTTTCCAGTCAACAGAGAGATGACTCTCAGGGGTTGTGCACCTTGTCCAGCACCGCATCGGGCACGTCGTAGACCACATTGTGGGGCGGGAGCTTCTCATACTTCATGAACTCGGGCAGGCGGTCATCAACCTTGGTGAAGCCGGCCGCCTCGTTGAAGGCTCGCTCCATCTTGACGATGTCCCCACCGATGCGGGTGGCATCATCCGTGGTCCAGTTGGTGCCCAGCACGCCGTTGCACTCCTCCACCATGCCCTCGAAGCCAGAGGCAATATCCAGGATGGCGAAGGCGATGAACAGGCAGTGGCCGGTGGTGTCAAGGAAGGCGGTGGCATACTGGAAATTGCGCGATACCTCGGCCTTCTCCACGGTGAACGGGTCTAGCTTGCCGCTCACCCCCAGGATCTCGGGGGCGATGGTGTAGCCTGAGGTGTGGTCAGCGCCCATGGTGGAGGTGGCATAGGTGACGCCGATGCCCTTGATAGCCCTGGGCTCGTAGGCGGGCATGGCCTGTCCCTTGACGGTGGGGCAGCGCACCACGCCAAAGGTGCGAGCCGTGACCTCGGCACCGTTGCCCAGGATGTGGCCCAGCGGGGTGCCCTTGCCGATCTCATGCATCAGCTCAATGGCCTTCTTGCCATCGCCGAACTTGGCTAGCCCAGCGTCCATGGCCACGCCGATGGTCACCCCGGCCTCGATGGTGTCCAGGCCGTAATCATTGCACAGGCGAATCAGCTCGCCGGTGACGTCCAGGTCGTCAATGCCGCAGTCGGCGCCCAGGGACCAGACCGACTCATACTCCTGGCAGGAGACGAGCTCGGTGCCGTCAGGCTTGGGGTAGACGTTGGAGCACTGGATGATGCAGCCCGGGCTGCAGCGGTGTCCGGTCATGCCCACGCCGCCCCGTTTCTTGCAAGTCTCGTTGATGGTCTCTCCGGAGATCTTGGAGGCTCCCTCAAAGCGTCCCTCGCGGAAATTGCGGGTGGGGAAGGCGCCAGCCTCGTTGATGACGTTAACTAGGGCAGCGGTGCCGTAGGTATTGAGCGTGCCTCCGGGCTTGGTGATGGCGTGCTCGCGCAGGGCATCGGTGAGCTTCTTGCGCCCGGTATTGAAGGCGTCTTTGTTGGCGATGGCAACACCTGAGCCGCCCTTATCATCAACGATGATGGCCTTGAGCCCCTTGCTGCCCATCACCGCCCCCATCCCGCCGCGGCCGGCGTAGCGGCTGGGCCGGCCCTCAGGGTCATTGACGCAGACGCCGGCCATGGCCATCAGCCTCTCCCCGGCAACGCCGATGCTGATGATGCCCACGTCCTTGCCGAACTTGGCGAAGAGCTTGGGGTAGGTTTCATATAGGCCTTTGCCCGTCCACTCATCGGCGGGCATGAGCTGTGCCCCGTCTTTATCCACTTTGAGCAGCCAGAACTTGCCCTTTTCCTTGGGCTGCCCCTCGACGATGATGGCCTTGATGTCCAGGCGGGCGAGCTTATCCGCGGCCATGCCGCCGGCATTGGTCTCCTTGATGGTGCCAGTTAGTGGCGCCTTGCCGCCCACGGAGAGGCGCCCGGCGGTGGGTGCGCCGGTAGCGGTGAGAATGCCCGGGGCGAAGGTGAGCTTGTTGTTCGGCCCTAGGGGGTGGCAGGTGGGTGGCACCTCAGCGCAGGTGATGGCTGAGGTCAGGCCACGCCCGCCGGTGAGCCGATACTTCTCCGGGACATCCTCAAACTTGGTGGTGAGGTCGGTCATGTTAACGCGCAAAATCTTGCTCATTTTTGATTTACCTCCTACATAATGTGTGGAAACACTGAAAGTATACCATAATAATTATTTACCGTGTCAATATGAGCGGGGTGCCAGGCCTGGGCTTCATTTACAGGGCAACCTGGTTGGGCTATACTTAAAATTGGAGGTGGCTAGCTTGGCCACGGTTGAGGTGAGGAGTTTCAGCGAGCTCCAGGCGAAGGCGAAGGAGTATCTGCCGCCGGAAAAGTTGGCGGTGGTTGAGGAGGCGTACCATTTTGCCGCCGAGGCGCACCGGGGGCAGGTACGCAAGTCGGGCGAGCCTTACTTAGAGCACCCGATACAGACGGCGCTCATCCTGGCGGAGCTCCAGCTTGATGCCAGCTCTCTGGCGGCGGCGCTGCTGCATGATATTCCGGAGAACTGTGGTCTACCGATCGACCAGATTGAAGCCAAGTTTGGCGCTGAGATAGCCAAGCTGGTTGAGGGCACCACCAAGATGGGCAAGGTTTCCTGGCAGGCCTCGGGGACGGGGGCCAAAGAGGCGCAGGCGGAGAACTTAAGAAAAATGCTGGTGGCCATGGCCGAGGACCTGCGGGTGGTCTTCATCAAGCTGGCGGACCGGCTGCACAATATGCGCACCCTGGGAGCGCTACCGCCGGAAAAGCAGCGGAGTATTGCCCAGGAGACCATGGAGCTGTACGCTCCCCTGGCGCATCGCCTGGGGATATGGGAGCTGAAGTGGCAGCTGGAGGATTTCTCTTTCCGCTATCTGGAGCCGGAGGAATACCGCCGGGTGGTCAACCTGGTGGCCGCCCGACGTGCCCAGCGGGAGAGCTTCATCTCCCGGGTGATCGCCATTTTGCGGCGGGAGTTTGACAAAGCTGGGCTGAGGGCCGAGGTCTCCGGCCGGCCCAAGCATATCTACAGTATCCACCAGAAGATGCAGCGTTACGCCGCTCAGGGCAAGCACTTTGATGATATCCATGACCTCCTCGCCCTGCGGGTGCTGGTGAGCACGGTGCCCGATTGTTACAGCGCCGTGGGCATTATCCATAGTTTATGGCACCCGCTGCCGGATGCGTTTGATGACTACATCGCCAATCCCAAGCCCAATGGGTATCAGTCCCTGCATACCGCGGTGATGTGCCTTGGCACCACCCCTCTGGAGGTTCAGATTCGCACCCGAGATATGCACTACATTGCGGAATACGGGGTGGCGGCCCACTGGCGCTACAAGCAGGGAGAAAAGAGGGACATACGCTTTGAGGAGAGGATAGGCTGGCTGCGCCAGCTGATTGAGTGGCACCGGGAGCTCAGTGGTGCCGAGGAGTTTCTGGAATCAGTAAAAACAGATATCTTCATTGACCAGGTCTTTGTTTACACCCCCAAGGGGGAGATAAAGGACCTGCCCAGAGGGGCAACCCCCCTTGACTTCGCCTACCGGGTTCACACTGAGCTGGGGCACCGCTGCGTTGGCGCCAAGGTGAACGGGCGGCTGGTGCCGCTTGATTATGAGCTGAAGAACGGGGATGTGGTCGAAATCATGGCCACCAAGGGGGCTAAGGGGCCGAGCCGGGACTGGCTGAACCCCCATCTGGGCTACGTCAAGACCTCCCACGCCCGAGAAAAGATACGGCAGTGGTTCAAGAAACAAGAGCGAACCGAGAACATCGAGCGTGGCCGGCAGATTCTGGATAAGGAGCTGAGGCATCTGGGGGTGATCATTGAGCGAGAGGAACTCGCCCAGATGTTCAATTACACTAACGTGGACGACTTTCTGGCGGCGATCGGCTATGGTGGCATCACCACGCACCAGATTGCGGTGAAGCTGGCCGCCCAGCAGGAAACGCCGAGGGTGGCGGTGGAAGCCGCCCCCCATAAACCAGCCCCGTCAGAGGTCAACGTGCTGGGGGTGGGGGACCTGGTGACGCACCTGGCCCAGTGCTGCCATCCCGTGCCCGGGGATAAGATCGTTGGCTACATTACCCGCAGCCGGGGGGTGACAATTCACCGCCAGGATTGCTACAATGTCCTTCATGAGGATGAGAAGCACCGGCTGGTTCCGGTGGAGTGGGGGAGGACTGATTCCCTCTATCCGGTCAGGGTTCGGGTTGAAGCCTGGGATAGGGTGGGGCTGATGCGGGATATCACCACCATCGTGGCCGAGGAGAAGGTCAATATCGCCACCCTGGGCCTCACCAATCATCAGGACCACACCACCTCTCTGGAGTTCACCCTGGAAACGGAAGGATTGGCCCAGCTAAGCCGGCTTCTGAAGAAAATTGAGGCGGTAAGAGGGGTGATAAACATCACCCGCATCGGGGATGAGTCCTCATCCCGGGCTGGCGGCCAGGCTAAGTAAGGCGGGGCTTGACTTAAGCGCCCGTTCTCTGACTAAATATAGAGGGGAAAGGATAAAAGTTTAAGGGGGTAGAGTTGGCACATACCAAATCAGCGCAGAAGCAGGCGCGCGTCGCCGAGAGAAGGCGGCTACGCAACCGGTCCGTGCGCAGCCGGGCTAAAACCACCATCACCAAGGCGGAGAAGCTGATCTTCGCCGGGGAGATAGAGGCGGCTCGCCAGGTGGTGGCCGCCGCCATCAGTACCCTGGATAAGGCCGCGGAAAAGGGCATTATCCATGCCAATAACGCCGCCCGGCGCAAGTCACGGCTGATGAAGAAGCTAAATCAGGCGCTAGCTTCAGCGGAGGCTGAGCCAGAGAAGGCAGAGTAATAGGATTTCTTGCCCGGGAAATTGGGGAAGACGATATGAGAGGGGGCTCAAACCCCCTCTCAACTCTTTTTCCTTGAGCCGCCCCATAAAAGCTTGGAAGGAGATAACTTAAGGCAAATCTTACTTCCCCATGATCTGGAGAATGACTTGCCTTGACCTGGGGCGGTTATCAAAGTCCACCAAGACTATCTGCTGCCAGGTGCCCAGCGCCAGTTTTTGGTTGTTGAAGGGGATGACCAGGGAGGCCCCAAGTAGCGAGGCACGGATATGGGCATAGCCATTGCCCTCACCCCAGGCGCGGTCATGGTGGTAAGGGATGCTCTTGGGGATAAGCCGCTCCCACATCGTTGGGAAGTCGGCGAGCAGGCCGGACTCGTATTCAATGGTGGTGATACCCGCCGTGGAGCCGGGGATAAACAGGGTTACCGTGCCGCTGTTCACCTTGGCTTGCGCCAGTTGCTCTTCTACTTGAGACGTGATGTCAATGATATCGCCGTCCCCTTTGGTTTGCAGGCTGATTTTCCTGGTAACTACCATAAAATTAAACCACCTCCTGAAGCTGGCAATTTAGCTTTTGGGCAGTTCCTCCCAGAGAATGTCATCCAGCTCAAACACCGGCCCGTCTTTACATACCTGCTTTAGGCCGTTTCTGGTCTTGACGGTGCAGCCGTAGCAGACACCTAGTCCGCAGCCCATCCTCATCTCCAGGGAGATCTGGACTGGCTTGCCGATAAGTCTGAGCTTTCGCTTTTGGGCGGCCATATCGCGGTACATGGGCATCGGCCCGCAGGCGAAAACTTGGTCGGCTTGGGCGGCGAAATCGGGCATAAGCTCAGTCACCATGCCCTTCCTCCCCGCGGTGCCGTCAACGGTAGCCGTAACCAGCTTGATTAGGGAGGGGAGAAGGCGTTCGGGGTAAAGCTGCGCCGCCGTGGCTGCGCCCAGAAGCAGGGTCACTGAACAGCCTTTCCCCAGAGCCTCTTGCCCCAGAAAGCGTAGTGGGGCAACGCCGGTGCCGCCAGCCACCAGTAGCAGGTTTTTGGAGGAAGGCTGAATACTAAATCCGTTGCCCAGCGGCCCGAATATCTCCACCGCCTCCCCGGTCTTTTTCTGGCGCAGCCAGTTAGTGCCCCGGCCATCCTCCCACACCGCGAAGAAAAGGGCGATGCCGTCACCACTTATCTGATGAATGCTGAACGGGCGTGGTAGCGTCAGCTCTCCCCCGCAGCGCACCATGACAAACTGCCCCGGCCGAGCTTCCCGGGCTATTTCTGGGCAGCTTAAGCGGATAAGCCAGCTGCCGGCGATACTCCGCGCTGCCGGGCGCTTGAGCCCTGGCAGAATCTGCTCAACGGAAATGACCTCGGCTGCAACCTGCTTCAAGGTGACTCCTTTCTCCGCTCCGGGAGGGGCAGGGCGGTATAACTGCGGCTGCCGCTGGCAAGCACCTCCACCGTGGCGCGGATGGCGTCCAAGGAGGTAAAGCAGGGGATGTGTTTCTCCGCCGCCGCCCGCCGAATGTGGAAGCCGTCCCGGAGCGGGACCTGCCCCCCGGTGATGGTATTGACCACACCGTCCACGGTTCCATTCTGAATGATATCAATAACGTTGGGATGCCCCTCGCTCAGCTTTTTGGTTATCCTCTTTACCGGCAGGCGGGCGGCCTCAATCATGGCGGCGGTGCCTTCGGTGGCGTAGAGCTTATAGCCAAGCTCCGAGAACTTCCTGATGATGGGCAGGGCTTCTGGTTTGTCTCGGTCGGCGATGCTGAAAAGGATGGCGCCCTGGGGAGGCAGCATTAAGCCGCTGGCGAGCAGCGCCTTGGCCAGGGCGGCGTCAAAGGTGCGGTCAATGCCCATCACCTCACCAGTGGACTTCATTTCCGGGCCAAGGTAGGTGTCAACGCCGAGCAGCTTGGACATGGAGAAGACGGGGGCCTTGACCGCGATGAGCTTTTGTTTGGGCCAGAGCCCGCTGTGGTAGCCTTGCTCCTTGAGGCTCTTACCCAGCATGACCTTGGTGGCCACCTTGACCATCGGTACCCCGGTGACCTTGGAGAGGAAGGGGACGGTGCGGCTGGCGCGGGGGTTAACCTCCAGGACATAAACTGATGACCCGCTGCTACTGGGGAGGATGACGAACTGAATGTTCATCAGCCCCTTGATTTTGAGCGCCAGCCCGATGCGTATGGTGTAGTCAACGATGGTGGCCACCTCCTCATCGGTCAGGTTCACCCCGGGGTAGACGGCCATGGAATCACCGCTGTGCACGCCAGCCCGCTCGATGTGCTCCATTATTCCCGGGATGAGCACCGTTTCCCCATCGCCGATGGCATCCACCTCCACCTCTTTCCCTTGGAGGTATTTATCGATGAGGACGGGGTGGCCGGTGTCCAGCTCCATGGCCAGGTTCATATAGCGGGCCAGCTCGCTGGCATTGTGCACGATCTCCATCGCCTGGCCCCCCAAGACATAGCTGGGGCGGACCAGCACCGGGTAGCCGATGAGTTGGGCGATGTTGAGGGCCTGGTCAACGGAGGTCACCCCGGCCCCCGGAGGCTGGGGGATACCCAGCACGCTCAAGAAATGCTCAAAGCGGCGCCGGTCCTCAGCCAGGTCAATGGCCTCAGCGCTGGAGCCGAGGAGGGGCATACCGCTTTTGGTGAGAGGCCCAGCCAGGTTGATGGCGGTCTGCCCGCCGAACTGGACGATGGAGGGTGGGGCGTTATTATCCTGCGCCTCATTTTCTAGGATATCGCGCAGGCTCTCCTCGTCCAGGGCTTCAAAGTAGAGGCGGTCGCTGGTGTCAAAGTCGGTGGAGACCGTCTCCGGGTTGGAGTTGACCATGATACTCTTGTAGCCAGCCTCCTGAAGCGCCCAGGCGGAGTGCACGCTGCAGTAGTCAAATTCAATGCCTTGCCCGATGCGTATCGGGCCACTGCCGATGACCACCGCCTTATCTCCCTTAAGTGGCTCGGCCTCGTTCTCCGCCTCATAGGTGCTGTAGAAATAGGGGGTGGCGGCGTCAAACTCGGCGGCGCAGGTATCCACCATCTTGTAGACGGGGCGGATGTTCCACTCATGGCGTAGTTGCCTTACCTGCTCGGGAAGTCTATCTGCCAGCGTGCCAATTTGCTCATCGGAGAAGCCGAGGCGCTTGGCCTGCCGCAGCAGTTCCGGGGTCAGCGTTTCCGAGAGCAGTCTCCTCTCCATGGTGACGATATTCTGGAGCTTATCAATAAACCATAGGTCAATCCCGGTGTGTGCGGCTATCTCCTCCGGGGTTATGCCCCTTCTCAGCGCCGCCATGATGGCCCACAATCTTAAGTCATTGGGCTCCAGGGGGTAGTGGCTGATGTCTTTCCCCCGCTCCCACATGGGGTCTTCCCAGAGCAGCGAGCGTTTGCCGAACTCCAGAGAGCGTATCGCCTTCTGCAGGGCGGCCTCAAAGCTGCGGTCAATGGCCATCACCTCGCCGGTGGCTTTCATCTGGGTGCCGATGACCCGGTCGGCGGAGGCGAACTTGTCAAACGGCCAGCGCGGAACCTTGACTACCACGTAGTCTAAGGCGGGCTCGAAGGAGGCCATGGTCTTGCCGGTCACCTGATTGGGGATTTCATCAAGGCGCCTGCCCACCGCGATTTTGGCGGCGACGCGGGCGATGGGATAGCCGGTGGCCTTGCTGGCCAGCGCCGAGCTGCGGCTGACGCGGGGGTTGACCTCGATGACGTAATAACTATCGCTCTTGGGGTCAAGGGCGAACTGGATGTTGCAGCCCCCCTCAACCCCTAGGGCGCGGATAATCTCCAGGCTGGCAGTGCGCAGCATCTGGTACTCCTTGTCGGTCAGGGTCTGGCTGGGGGCGACCACGATGCTATCGCCAGTGTGCACGCCCATGGGGTCAATGTTCTCCATATTGCACACGGTGATGCAGTTATCGGCGCTGTCTCGCATCACCTCATACTCAATTTCCTTCCAGCCGACGAGGGAACGCTCAACGAGCACTTGCTTGATGGGGCTGGCGGCAAGCCCCGTGCTCACCATTCTCTCCAGCTCCTCCCAGGTGGTGGCCAGGCCTCCCCCTGTCCCCCCCAGGGTGTAGGCCGGGCGGATGACCACGGGCAGGCCGAGTCCTTCTACCACCTTTCTCGCCTGCTTGGGGGTGTTCACCGTGGCGCTGGGGGGCACCGGCTGGCCGATATTGAGCAAGAGCTGCTTGAATAGCTCCCGGTCTTCAGCCTTGCGGATGGTCTCAATGGGTGTCCCCAGGCTCTTTACATTGTATTTATCCAGCACCCCGCCGTCAGCGAGCTCCACCGCCAGATTAAGCCCAGTTTGCCCGCCCAGGGTGGGAAGAATACCATCCGGGCGCTCCCGCTCAATGATGCGGGTGAGCATCTCCACGGTGAGCGGCTCAATATAGACGATATCGGCGATGTCCTCATCGGTCATGATAGTAGCCGGGTTGGAGTTGACCAGCACCGAGATAACCCCCTCCTCCCGCATCGCCTTGCATGCCTGGGTGCCGGCGTAGTCAAACTCCGCCGCCTGCCCGATGACGATGGGCCCTGAGCCGATGATTAAGACTTTAGAGGGTTTCAAATTCACTTCCCTCCCTCACCATCTCCAGAAACTTGTTAAATAAGTATGTATTGTCCAGGGGGCCGGGGGAGGCTTCGGAATGATACTGGATGCAGAATATTGGCAATTCCTTGTGCTGCAAGCCCTCCACCGTGCCGTCATTTAGGTTTATCTGGGTAACCTCCAGCCCGTCTTTAAGGGTATCCGGGTCAATGGCGTAGCCGTGGTTCTGGGCGGTGATGTGGATTCTCCCCGTAGCTAAATCACGCACCGGGTGGTTACCGCCGCGGTGGCCGAACTTAAGTTTGAAAGTCTTGGCACCAAAGGCGCGGGCAATGAGCTGGTTACCCAGGCAGATGCCCATAATCGGCCTTTTGCCCACAAGCCCCCTTACTGTCTCCACGATGTAGTCTAAAAGTTCCGGGTCGCCGGGGCCGGGGGAGAGCAGGATGCCGCTAGGCCCAAGGCTCAAGATTTCCTCAGGCTTCATGGTGCAGGGAACCGCGGTCACCCGGCAACCGTGGCGGCGCAGGATGCGCAGAATGTTGTATTTCAGCCCGCAGTCAAGGACGACGATGTGATGTCGGCACTCAGCGGACAAGTCCGGCTCCCACTCGTAGGGGGTGGGGGTGGAGACCTGCCGCACAAAGTCAATGGTGCCGTAATCAGGCAGCGTTTTCAGCTCGGCTAGCGCCTGCTCTGGCGTCTTATTGCTGGTTATCATGCCCATCATCACCCCGTAGGAGCGCAGCTTGCGGGTAATCGCCCGCGTGTCCACGCCGTAAATCCCGGGGATGCCGCTTTGGGCCAGATATTCGTGGACGGTTTGGCGGCTAAGGTAATGGTTGGGCTGCGAGCACTCCTCCCGGACGACAAAGCCCCTGACTTGAATTCGGTTGGATTCAACGGCGTGCTCGCTGGTGCCGTAGTTGCCGATGAGGGGGTAGGTGGGCACCACGATCTGCCCGGCATAGGAGGGGTCAGTCAGCATCTCCTGGTAGCCGGTCATGCTGGTGTTGAAGACCACCTCACCGTAGGCGTCAGCTTCAGCGCCAAAGGCGCGGCCTTCATAAACTGAGCCGTCAGCGAGGACTAGTATCGCCTTCTTGATATCCGCTCACCCCCTTAGAGTCCCCTCTTAAAGCTCTGTGCTGGCATTATTTGGAGGCGGTGTTTTGGCCGGAGCTTGCCTCAAGCCTGATGGAGCCGTCTTTATGGACCAGCTTCCCCCCGCAGATGGTGGCCATTACCCTGCCTTTGAGCACCGAGCCAGTAAGGGGGGTATTTCTGCCTTTGGAGGCGAAAGTTTCGGGACGAACCACCCAGTCCTCATAGAGGTCAAAGATGGTGATATCCGCCGGGGCGCCGATTTTGAGCGTGCCCAGATGGCTATTTTTGAGGAGCTTAGCTGGCTCGCAGGTGAGCTTGGCGATGAGGGTGATAAGTGGCAGTTTTTCACTGTGCACTAGACTCATCAGGCTGCCCAGGGCGGTCTCCAAGCCGCTGATGCCGAAGGCGGCGCGGGCAAACTGGCACTGCTTATCCGCCTCGGTATGGGGGGCGTGGTCAGTGGCGATGATATCAATCACGTTCTCTTTGAGCCCCTGAATCAGGGCCTCATTATCCTCTTTGGTTCTTAAAGGAGGGCTTACCTTGGCGTTGGTGTTGTAGTCATTTACCACCTCCTCGGTGAGGGTGAGGTGGTGTGGGGTAACCTCGGCGGTGACGCTGACGCCCCTCTCCTTGGCGTGGCGGATGAGCTCAACCGAGCCCGCGGTGCTGACATGGGCGATGTGCAGATGCCCGCCGGCTAGCTGAGCTAGAACCAAGTCACGAGCAACCATAACCTCCTCGGCGGCGGCGGGTATGCCGCGCAGCCCCAGCTTGACGGCGAGGGCGCCCTCGTTCATCTGGCCGCCTTCTTTAAGGGTGACTTCTTCGCAATGGTCAATAATTGGCAGTCCCAGGGTGCGGCTACGGGCTAGCGCCTGAAGCATAAGGCGCGAGCTACCTACCGGTTCACCATCATCGCTATAAGCCACCACGCCGGCGCTGGCTAGCTCCTCCATCTCCACCAGCTCCTCGCCCTTTCTCCCTCTGGAGATGCAGCCTATGGGCAGCACCCGGACGCATCCTTCGCTGGCTGCCTTGGCCTTGACCTCGGCGATCACCACCTCGTTATCCAAAGGCGGGTTGGTGTTGGGCATACAACACACGGTGGTGAAGCCACCTCTGGCGGCGGCCCGGGTGCCGGTGGCGATGGTCTCCTTCTCCTCAAAGCCGGGCTGCCGCAGGTGGCAGTGGAAGTCAATAAAGCCGGGACAGACGATCAGCCCTTCAGCGTGGAGGACGTCATAATCCCCCTCCGGCGGGGTCTCCCCCCGCCACGAAATCTTGCCATCGCCAACCAGCAAACTGCCGATCTCATCTATCCCTTGGCTGGGGTCAATTATCCGCCCATCCTTGATAAGCAGGCCGTCTTTCATTTAGTTTTCAACTTTCTTCCTGGAGCGCTTTGACATCGCGGCTGGGCTTGAAACCATGGGCCTCGGCTTCCTCCGCGGAGTGGAAAGCGATCAGGTTTTCCGGCTTTATCCGCTTGGCCCAGCGGCTTGCCGCCGGGTGGTAGGTCTTGGTGGCGGTTCTACCTTCATGCCACTCGGCGCTGGCCACGTACTTGGGCTCAAAGCCGTGTTCACAGTAGTTGCACCTCAGCGTGAGAGGCTCCCGGTTCACTATCTTGAACTCGGGCTTGAGATACTTGGCTTCGGTTTCCTGAACCGAGACGCATCGCGGGTTCGGGCACTTCGGGCCCACGGCTTGTTGGTAGAGGGGGTAATCTACCTTGCGGGAAGTATCTTCCGCAGGAACGGACACCTGGGTGACGCCCAAGAGGAGGGAGATGAGCGCCATTCTGACCGGCACCCCCTGGGCGGCCTGTTCAAAATATTTGCTCCTTGGGTCGGCATCCAGCTCATGGGCGAGCTCATCAACCCGGGGCAGCGGGTGCATCACCACCGTTTCCTGGAAGGCTTTGCCCTTGAGCAATTTCTTGTCCACCACCCGGTATTTTTTGGTTAGCTCCTCCCGCTGCTCCGCGGCGGTGAACCTCTCTTTCTGCGGGCGGGTGACATAAAGGGCGTCAATGCCACGCTTGAGTTCCACCTTGATATTGACCCCAGGCATCATGGCCAGCTGGTGTGGGCGGCTCGGCGTCACGTAGATGGCATCCACGGGGAAAAGCCCGTCTTTGACCATCGGGGTGAGCGCCTCCTCCCTGGCTATCTCCCCGCCGTATTCGGTGGTCAATTTCTCAATGATGTGCTGCGGGACCTCCAACCCCGGGGTGGGGCAGAAGAGGATATTGGCGCCGAACTTGGCCAGGGCGAAGATGAGGGAATGTATCGTGCGCCCGTATTTCAGGTCACCCCAGAGCGCGATATTCAGCCCCCTGATGGTACGCTTTTCCTTTCGGATGGTGTAAAGGTCGCACAGGGTCTGGGTGGGGTGCTGATGGCCGCCATCACCGGCGTTGATCACTGGGACGCCAGCGTAATCGGCCACCACTTTGGCCGCCCCTTCCCAGGGATGCCGGATGACGATGATATCAACGTAGCTCCCCACCACCTTGGCCATATCGGCGATGCTCTCCCCCTTGGCCAGCGAGGTCGCCCCGACGTCAGCGGCGGTGATGACGCTGCCCCCGAGACGGTGCATGGCCGTCTCAAAGGAGAGCCGGGTGCGGGTGCTTGGCTCAAAGAACAGGCTGGCCATTATCTTGCCTCGGCAGAGGCCAAGCTGTTCATCCATAGCGTGAGACATGCGGTCGGCCAGGGAGAACAGCGCTTCCATCTCCGCGTTGGAGAGGTCATCAGTGGTTATCAGGCTTCTATTGGCTAGCGTCATGGTACCTCCTTCGGCCAGGGCTGGCCTTGCTGAGTTCGCTTCTGGCGGGCATTCTCCTAGCTGGGGTCAGAATGGCGACTTCATCAACGCCATCAGTTTCCACCAGGTAAACCTGTATCTCCTCGCGTCTGGAGCTGGGCACATTCTTGCCCACGTAGTCGGGGCGTATCGGCATCTCGCGGTGCCCCCGGTCAATGAGGACGGCAAGCTGGATGGAGCGCGGCCGCCCCAGGTCAATCAGGGCATCCATGGCGGCACGGGCGCTGCGCCCGGTGTACAGGACGTCATCAACCAGCACGATTGACTTGCCGTCAATGCTGGTTGGGATGTCGGTTTGTGGGATGGAGCACTGCCGTTCCAGCAGGGGGAGGTCATCGCGGTAGAGGCTGAAATCGAGAGCGCCAACCGGCACCGTTGACTTCTCAAAGGCCTCTATGTTGGCCGCCAGCCGCCTGGCCAGAGGTACGCCCCGGGTGCGCATCCCCACCAGCACCAGATGGTCCGTGGACTTGTGCTGCTCGATGATTTCGTGGGCGATGCGGGCTAGCGTCCGCCGGATATCATCTTGGGTCATGATGATCTTTTTGGCCATAAAATTAACCTCTTGCTGGGCTGACAAGAGGTTACCACTGCGCTAGCTCTGACTAGTTGGTTTGGCTTCCCTTGCCAGCCTCACCGGACCGGCTTAAAGGTTCAAAGTTCTGTTCCTCTATAGCTTTATTCTGGTTTGAAGGCAAGTATAGCATATCAAGATAATTATTTCAAATGCCCGGGCCGCCGGTTTAAGGGGCGTCTCCCAAAGCTCATTTTCGCCTTTTTGGCTTTACTTAAGGGCCAGATTGTGCTATACTTAAAGTTAGATGCATAAACTTTTTTTGGTGAAGGGCAAGCACCCCGGCTTTCCGCTGCCAAGGCTTGCTTTTTCTTTTCGCCGAAATCAGCGCCCCCCAATTTGGCTCATCCTCAAGGAGACCAGTCTTGGCTAAGCCGAAGAATACCCCAGTCTCGGTGAACAACGAATACTCTGCTGCGGACATCCAGGTTCTGGGAGGGCGGGAGGCGGTGCGCCGCCGCCCCGGGATGTACATTGGTGGTACCGATCAGCGTGGTCTGCACCATCTGGTCTATGAGATCACCTACAACAGCATTGACGAGGCCATGGCCGGCTGCTGCACCAAAATCGTGGTCACCCTCCAGGAGGATGGTGGGGTCAGCGTTGAGGATAACGGCCGTGGCATCCCGGTGGAGACCCATCCCGCCACCGGCGTCTCCGCCCTGGAGACGGTGATGACCACGCTGCACGCCGGGGCCAAGTT
>MTNR01000028.1 GCA_002011495.1 Dehalococcoides sp. JdFR-56
CAATGACCTGGTTGATGTTGGCCATAATGCCCTTGCGCATCAGCTGCTTGATGACCTCAATGGGGCTGACCTGCAAAATCTCGGCCAGTTGCCTCACGCTTGCCGAGTGCGGCAGCTCAATCTGGCGTGCCTTAGCCGTGGCAGATTGATTGCCAGCCGGCTCGGTCACTGGTTTGGTGGCGTCATCTGAACTTCTTAGCTGTGCCATTGATTAGGCTCCTTGTAATAGCTCTTCGGCCTGCTTGCGTAACTCGGCTCGCTCCTCCTGGCCAATATGGCAACGCAGGGCGTATTCCAACCGGTTGCCTTTGAGCCCGGCCTCCCAGCAGTCCCAGGCCGGACAGAGATAGGCACCCCGCCCCGATTTTTTCCCGGTGGTATCAATCTCTATCTTACCATCCGGGGTATGCACTAGGCGAATCAGCTCGCGCTTGGGCTTCACCTGGCGGCAGCCCAGGCAGGTCCGCTGAGGTATGTGCTTAGTACTCTTCCTCTTCATCGAGAAACTCGATGGTGTCCCGGCGCCGCTTCTTGAGTTTTACGCCGTCCTCGGCGCTCTCCCGGACATGGGCGCCCTTCTTTTTCTTCTTCTTGGCCTTATCCACTTTATCTGGCCTTGGGACCATGATGTCCTCAGCAAAGCGAAGCTCCGCTTTTGCCTCGGCTGGCTCGGGCTTGAGGAAAACCGGTGGCTGGGCGAAGACCTCTTCCACCGTGGGCGGTGGTTCCGCCGGTTCGGCAGCTGGTGCTGCCTCCTCCTCTGGCGGCGCGGATACCGGAGCTGGCTCAAGGATGGCTGGCTCCTCAATGGCCACCTCTTCAATGGCCGCCTCTTCCGCTTTTGCCTCTGCCTCAGCTACAGGCTTGGCTTCAGCCTTCTCCGCCTCAGCCGCTGAGGCGCTCTTGATGTCAATCCGCCATCCGGTGAGTTTAGCGGCCAGCCGGGCATTCTGCCCCTCCTTGCCGATGGCCAAAGAAAGCTGTCTATCTGGGACGACCACCGTGGCTATTTTCTCCTCCTCGTTCAAGCTGACGCTCACTATCTGGGCCGGGCTGAGGGCGTTGGTGATGAAGGTGGCCACGTCCGGGCTCCACTGGATGACGTCTATCTTTTCCCCGTTCAGCTCATTGACGATGTTCTGTATTCTGATACCGCGCAGTCCCACGCAGCAGCCAACCGGGTCAATGCCCTCTTGGCGCGCGGCGACAGCTACCTTGCTCCGGTAGCCGGCCTCACGGGCGATGGCCTTTATCTCCACGGTGCCGTTGTAAACCTCGGGGACCTCCAGCTCCAGCAGCCGGCGCAGTAGATCCGGGTGGGAGCGTGATACCACCACCCGGGGCCCTTTGTTGGTGCGCACCACCTGCAGAATGCAGACCTTGAGCCGCTGTCCTACCCGGTACCTTTCGCTGCGCACCTGTTCTGAGGCGGGCAGTATCGCCTCGGTTCTGCCCAGGTCAATGATGATCTGTCCGGGCTCAATGCGCTGCACCAGCCCGGTGACGATGTCATCTTCCTTATCGGAGAATTCCTCAAGTATGGCGCTGTGCTCAGCTTCATGAAGGCGCTGCAGGATAACCTGTTTGGCCGTTTGGGCAGCGATGCGCCCGGCATTATGGGGGGTGGCCTCAACCATGAGGGTATCGCCAATCTGGGCATCGGGCTTGAACTTGCGTGCCTCCTCCAGCGATATCTCCAGGCGGCTATCGGTCGGCCGCTCCACCACCGTTTTCTCCGCCCAGACCTCAACCCGGCCGCTATTGGGATTGATTTTGACCGAGATATTCTGGTTTGGGGCAAAATTATCCTTCCGGTAGGCGGATACCAGCGCCGCCTCTACCGCAGCCAGAACCACCTCCTTGGGCAGGTTCTTCTCTGCCGAGAGTTGAGTAATGGCCAGTAGAAAATCGCTCTTCATCTTCGCTCAAAGCTCTCCGCTTTATTTAAATTAAAAAAGTGGGCGCAACCCACTTAACCAAGTCAAACTATCCTGATATTAAAGTATAGCATGAGAGGGCTCAAAATACAAGCCCCAACCTCAAGGGCGACTCCTCTCCCCAAATATCTTGGTGCCTATCCTGACGATATTGGCGCCTTCCTCAGGGGCGATTTTATAGGAATTGGTCATCCCCATGGAGAGGTATTTCATCTCCACATTGGGCAGATTGAGCTGTTTTAACTGCTCAAACAGCTTTCTCATGGCGGCAAAATAGGGCCTGGAGTCTTCTGGATTTTCGGAGAGCGGCCCCATGGTCATCAGCCCCATCACCCTGATGTTGGGCAGGGTGGAAATCTCCTTGAGCAGCTTTTCCGTATCCTCCGGCAGCACGCCTGATTTCTGCTCCTCCCGGGCGATGTTCACCTCAATTAAGACCGGCATTACCTTGCCGATCTGGGCGCATCTTTTATCAATTTCCTTGGCCAGCTCAAAGGAGTCAACGGTTTCAATCATATCAAAGATTCGCACCGCTTTTTTCACCTTGTTTTTCTGCAAATGCCCGATGAAGTGCCATTCGGCTCTATCACCGATTACCTCATAGGCCCTTTCCGCTTCTTGGACGTAGTTCTCGCCGATGATCTTCACCCCGGCGTTGATGGCGGCCAGTATCTCCTCTGGCGTTCTGGCCTTGGCGGCGGCGACTAATTTAACTCCCTCGGGCAGCTCACTGAGTATCTGTTTCACGTTCTGTTCAATGCTCATGGCTTCTTATATCCCCTGATACCGGTGTCACATCCTCTTTTCTTGCATTATTTTACCTTACATAATCGGTGGGCTCAACGCCGGAGATTCGGTTACTCTGGCGGCTTGAGGTGGGATGGCCCAAAGTGCTATATTATTAACCAAAGTGTCAGCATTTCCCGCTTGAGGGTGCTTATTGGCCTTCATCTTTGGGGGAAGTGCCGGAATTGGCAGACGGGCCAGACTTAGGATCTGGTGCAGCAATGCGTGGGGGTTCGAGTCCCCCCTTCCCCATATTAAGAGGGCGTAAAGGGAGAGATAAGCGATGAATCTGAAATCGATGCTTGAGGAGACGGTGGGCCGCTATCCAGAGAAGGCGGCGGTTATCTGTGGCGAGCGCAAATTGTCTTATGCTGAATTGGACGAGGCCTCAAATAAGGTGGCCGGCGCCCTGCTTGGGATGGGGGTGGAGAAGGGAGACCGGGTGGCCATGCTGATGAGCAATAGCCCGGAGTTTGTCATCATCTACTTCGGCATAATCAAGGCAGGGGGTATCGCGGTGCCGCTGGATGTTAAATATAAGGTTGCCGAGCTAACCTCCCTGTTTCATAGCTGTCAGCCCAAGGTGCTGGTGGCGGAAAGTGAGTGCCTGGAGCCGCTGATTACGGCCCTACCTCGGTTTGGCTCCATTGAGCACGTTATTGACCTAGACGGCAGGTATGAGGGGCGCTTCCTGAGCTACGGGAAGATCATGGCCACAAGCCCATCCCGGGAGGTGGAGGTAACCCTGGGGCCCGACGACATCGGCACCGTTTCCTATACCGGCGGGCCGTCCAGCCGTCCCCGGGGGGCGGCGCTGTCCCACCGTAGCCTGGTCACTGAGGCCATCGCCTCCGGGGAGGGATTTCAGCAGACGGATAGAGACGTGGTTATGCTCTTTGCTCTCCCCTTGTATCACATGTTTGGCCTGGCCTCGGCGCTGCTCACCTCGGTTTGCTATGGCAGCACCGTGGTCATGGTCCCAGGGACGGGCCGGTCTATCGTCAGCTTTCTGGAGACGATTGAGCGGGAGCGAGGTACCATATATCTGGGGGTGCCCTATATCTATGCCCTGGCCATCAACGTGGCCGAGCGGGAGGGGATAAACTGTGACTTGAGCTCCGTCCGCCTCTGGTGCAGTGGTGGCGCCACCTTGACCGACGAGATCCGGGAGCACTTCCGGCAGTGCTACCATGCCGATATCCTTGATATCTGGGGGCTTACCGAATCGGTGTCGCACGTCACCCATCATCCCCTGGATGGTACCACCAAGCTCAATTCAACGGGGAAGGCGCTCTCCTGCTGGGAGATAAGGACGGCCGATGACGATGGCAACCTGCTGCCCCCAAATCAGCTGGGGGAGATTGTGGTCAGGGGGCCAATTATGAAGGGCTACTATAACGACCCGCAGGCCACTGCCGAGGTGATAAGGAATGGCTGGCTTCATACCGGTGACCTGGGGAGGGTTGATGAGGATGGCTATCTCTTTCTCTCCGGGCTGAAGAAGGACATGATCATCTTGAAGGGGCAGAATGTCTACCCGCTTGATATTGAGGAGGTGCTCTGCTCTTATTACAAGGTGGCTAGAGCCGTGGTGGTGGGCATTCCGGATAAATTGCGCGGGGAAATAGTGGGAGCCATCGTCAAACTGAAGGAGAAGTTCACCGCCACCGAGCAGGAAATCAGGTCATTCTGCCAGACGCGCCTGGCTGACTACAAGATACCCAAGAAGGTCATCTTCACCAAGTCTTTGCTTGAATCGGCTAAAACAGGTAAGAAGAAGATAGAGGATTACCTGCCTGACCTCTCTGTTCTGTTCTCCTCATCCCAGAGGGAGGAAGAATTCTAGTCTACAGCTTGAACTTTGCCCCGGTTTTAGGACCTTATCATCACCAGCAGCATCTTGAATTTCTTTATGGCTTTTAGGGCGTGGGGCTCACCGGCGGGCATGATGAGCATCTCACCAGCGGTGAGGTGAAAGGCCTTCCCCGAGATGGTGACCTCGGCTTCCCCATCGAGCAGATAAACTAGAGCATCAAATGGCGCGGTGTGTTCGCTTAAGCCTTGTCCTTCGGCGAAGGCGAACAGGGTCAAGGTCCCCGCCTTTTTATCAATCAGGGTGCGGCTGACCACGGCGCCCTCCTGATAATCGATGAGGTCAAGCATCTTCAGCACCTGTGTCCCGAGTGAGCTATCCGCCTGCGGGTCTGTCATTGTTTTTCCTCCTTCTTGGACTTTGGCTCCTTGAGCGCCTGGTCCAGCCAGCCGGAGATGTATTCGGCGATTTCCTGCCAGCCTGGTTCCACCAGGAGCCGGTGAGCGTGGTCGGCTAGTTCCCGGTAGGTGGCGACCGCTTTATACTTCTGGGCGATTTTCCGCACCACCGGAACGGGAGTTATCCGGTCCTGGCTTCCGGCGATGATCAGAACCGGGCAAGTAACCTTGGTCTCATCCACTTTGGCAGCTCCCTTTGGGTCAAGAAACCAGAGGCCGATCTCACATATCGCCCGGCCGGATTCGTAGACTTGTCTCTCAAAAAGTCTTTTCTGCTCTTCGGCACTAAGTAAGTGCATCGTTGAGTATACCGCTTCGGCAAAGGTCTGGCGCATTGGCTTACGCCAGAAACCCCATCTGGTAAGCATGCTCCAGAAGCCTTTGATCACTGAGGGTTTCAGCACCATGATTCCGTGCGGTGGTGCCGGGGCCAGCAGCACCAGAGCCTGAGCCAGCCCCCGGCTCCCCAGAATCTGGGCGAGAAGCCCACCCATGGAGTGCCCCATCAGGATGGGGGGTGAGTCCAGCTTCCTGATTTCCCTTTCCAGGTCTTGAGCGTAATCCAGCAGGCTGGTGGTGCCCAGCTCGGGGTGGGGTGGTGCTTTGGGGTCCACATCGTGAAAGCGCAGAGTGGGGGTAAGACAGCGATAGCCTTTGCTGGCAAAGAAGCGCTGATAATTCTCCCAGCACCATCCCCCGCCCCACATGCCGTGAATCATGACGATCGTCTGCGTCATGGTGTTTTCTCTCATCGTTTTGGTTTATTATATGATAAAGGGCGGCAAGGCAAAAGGGAAAATTGCCCTGAAGAGAGCAGGATAAAAGGAGGGAAAATGTCTCAGTGGGTTTATAAAGGGTGGGAATTTCCGTCGGTGAGGGTGGAGCCTCCCCGAGAGAGATACCTGAAGCTCATCGCCTGCCCGGAGACGAATGGTTACGAGAGGGCGACGGTTCTTTTCTCGCACATTCCGCCGGGAAGCGCCACTGGCCCCCATACCCACCCAGATAGCGATGAGATAATGTACTGCGTCGGCCGTGGCGAGTGCGTCATCGCTGGCGAAACGTTCAAGCTGGAGACGGATTCGGTCATCATCGCTCCCAAGGGGGTGGAGCACGAGTGCCGGAATACTAGCCAGACCGAGACCCTGAAGCTCTTTTGCGTTTACATCCCGCCCCTGAAGCTTAATGAGCTGCTAGCTGGGCTGGCGGAGAGGACCAAAGAATACCTCGGATACAGCTAGCTTCCCTTAATTCCTGTCCCATAGCTTAAGCGCCTCCGCAAGTTCTGGCATCAAGGCGCTATCGGGGTGTGCTCTCGCTTTTCAAAGTGCCGACTTCGTGATATGATGAGGAAGGAATGACCCAAAAGGCACGCCTTGAAGAGGTACGCTGGCATGGCCGGGGTGGGCAGGGGGCGGTGCTGGGTGCCAGCATCCTGGGCAGTGCCGCTGCCCTCTACGAAGGCAAATATGCGGTATCCTTTCCCAGTTTTGGCGCCGAGCGGCGTGGCGCCCCAGTGCAGGCTTTCACCCGCATTGCTGACCAGGTTATCCGGACGCGCAGCCAGATTTATCATCCCACCCGAATCATCGTGCTGGATGATACCCTGTTCGGTGTAGTTGACATAACGGATGGCGCTCAGGCGGGGGCCACGGTGCTGGTCAATACCCGCCGCTCAATCTCGGAACTCGATATTCCGGCTGGCCTCAACGTTGTCCTCTTGGATGCCTCGGCCATCGCCCAGGAGATTATTGGTGTCGGTATCGTCAATACCACTATGCTGGGGGCTCTGGCCGGAGCCACGAATCTAGTGGGTCTGGATGCCATCAAAAAAGCCATCGCCGATGCCTTGCCGGAGAAAATAGCTGGGCGCAACATTGCCGCCGCTGAGGCGGCTTATTGGGAGGTAAAGGGAGGATGAGGGAAAAAGTCCCTGGGCCAACCTCAAAAGCGGGCAGCATACCCACCAAGATGGGGAGCTGGAGCACGGTTAAGCCGGTGCTGAAAGGCAGGTGCACCTTCTGTCTCTTCTGCTGGATTTTCTGTCCGGAGGGGGCCATCAGCCAAGACGAAGCGAACAAGGTAGTGCTCTTCAACTATGAAGAGTGCAAGGGCTGCGGCATCTGCGCCCATGAATGCCCGACTAAGGCAATCAAGATGGCGGAACCTGAGCCGAGGGGAGGGGAATGATGCCCGGAAAGGCGCCGGTAAAGAAATACATCACCGCCAATGAGGCGGTGGCGCATGCTGCTAGGCTAGCTCGCGTTGAGGTCATCGCCGCCTATCCCATAACTCCCCAGACCAGCATTGTGGAGAAGCTGGCCAGCTTCATCGCTAGTGGCGAGATGGATGCCGATTTCATCAAAGTGGAATCGGAGCATTCTGCGCTCACCGCGTGCATGGGTGCCCGCATGGCCGGAGTGCGTGCCTTCACCTCCACCTCATCGCAGGGGCTGGAGTACATGCATGAGATGCTGGCTTACTCTAGCGGCGGCCGCTATCCACTGGTCATGGCCAACGTGTGCCGCTCGGTGGCGCTGCCCTGGAGCATCTGGGGAGACCAGCAGGACGCCATCCAGCAGCGGGATACAGGCTGGATTCAGCTCTTCACTGAGACGGCTCAGGAGGCGCTGGACATGGTTCTCCAGGCTTACCGCATCGCTGAGGACCACCGCATACTGCTGCCGGTGATGATATGTCTGGATGGCTTCATCCAATCGCATACTGAGGAGCTGGTGGAGATTCCGGACCAGGAGAGTGTGGACGCGTTCCTGCCACCCTATGACCCGGTGGTCACCCTGGATGTGGACGACCCCCACTCTATATCCGTCGGTGGCTTCGGCAAGCACTACGCCGCCTGGCGCAAAGAGCAGCAGGAGGCGGCGGAGCGGGCCAAAGAGGTCATCGTTGAGGTGGGCGATGAATTTGCCCGCATCTTTGGCCGCCACTACGGAGGACTGATAGAAGCCTACCGCATTGAGGGAGCTCAGGCGGTGCTGCTCACCATGGGGGCTCTGGTGGGAACCGCCCGAGAGGTGGTGGATGAGATGCGCGCTGAGGGCAAGGCGGTGGGCTTGATTAAGGTGAGGGCTTTCCGGCCCTTCCCAGCCGAGGAGTTGAGACAGGCTCTCTCCCAAGTTAAGGCGGCCGCGGTGCTGGATAGAGACTGCTCTTATGGATATGAGGGGGCGCTGGCCACGGATTTAAAGGCTGCCCTCTATGGTTTAGCCAATCCGCCGGCGGTTTTGGGTTTCATCGGCGGGCTGGGTGGTGCTGATGTCCCTCCTGAGCGGATGAGATATATGCTGGAGAGGGCTCTCAGCGTGAAAAAGGGAGCTCCATCAAGTGCGGAGTTTATTGACTTATGAAACTGAGAAACGTCTCCAAAGAGGAACTGTACCGCTGCTCCTATGGCTGTGCCGGCTGCGCTTCCGTTCTGGCGGTGCGCCTCACTTTAAAGGTGCTGGGCCGAAACAGCGTTTTTGTGGTCCCGGCCAATTGCATCAGCACCGTATCCTGTTACTATCCGCAGGCGCCATTCTTTGTGCCGATGACGGTGATGGCTTTTGCCGCCACCGGGGCGGCCCTTTGCGGCATCAGCGCCGGTTTTAAGCGGCGGGGGAGGGAGGATATCCATGTAGTTGGCTTCTCCGGGGATGGGGGCACGGCGGACATCGGGATTCAGTCCCTCTCCGGGGCCATTGACTCTGGCTACAAGTTCATCTACATCTGCTATGATAATGAAGCCTATATGAATACTGGCATACAGCGCAGCGGCCTGACCCCGTATGGCGCCACTACCTCCACCACTCCCAGCCCCTGCTTTGAAAACCGTCCCAAGAAGGACATGATGCGCATCGTGGCGGCGCACGATATCCCCTATGCCGCCACCGCTTGCACCTCCTACCCCTTGGACTATATGCAGAAGGTGGAGAAAGCGAGCAAGGTAAATGGCCCCACCTACATTCACGTCCTGGCGCCATGCCCCACTGGATGGGGTTTTCCCCCGGAGCGCACCATTGAGATTGGCCGCATGGCGGTGGAGAGCGGCATGTGGCAGCTCATGGAATTTGAGGGGGGTGAATTCCGCATCACCCACACGCCGCGCCGCAGGCGTCCGGTGGCGGAGTACTTTGAAGCCCAGGCGCGCTTCCGTCATCTGCGCCTGGAGGAAATTGAGGCTATCCAGCGTGAAATTGACGCAAGTAGGTAAGTTGGAGGAGAGTTGCTAGATGGAAGCTATGGAGGCCATTTTATCCCGACGTAGCATCCGTAGATATACTGCCGAGCCAGTTCCAGAAGAGATGATACAGGAGTTATTGGCTGCGGCGATGAGTGCTCCCTCGGCGGGAAACCAGCAGCCCTGGCACTTTATTATCATTGATGACCGCCGCATCCTTGGTGAGATTCCTACCTATCACCCCTATTCAAGCATGCTAAAACAAGCCCCCCTGGCCATCGCTGTCTGCGGGGATTTGACCTTGGAGTTTATGCGGGGGTACTGGGTGCAGGACTGCGCCGCCGCCACGGAGAATATTTTGATTGCTGCCCAGGCAAAAGGTCTGGGGGCGGTATGGCTGGGGGTCTATCCCGTGGAGGAGCGGGTCAAGGCCACCCAGAAACTGCTCGGCCTTCCGGAGCACGTGATACCGCTCTGTCTTATCTCCATCGGTTATCCCGCCGAGAAAAAGCCGCCGGCCAATCGCTATAATGCCTCTCGGATTCACCGTAACCGATGGTAACCTGCCTAGCAAGCCAAGCACGATTCTACAAAATCAAGTTGAGCGGGTTTTCCAGGTAGTGCTTCAGGCTTTGCAGGAATTTGGCCCCCAGGGCGCCATCCAGAACACGGTGGTCAATGGATAGCGTCAGCGTCATCATGGGCCTGATGACAATTTGGCCGTTTCTGGCCACCACTTTATCCGCGATGCGTCCCACCGCCAGAATCGCCGCTTCAGGCGGCTGAATGATGGCGTTGAAACTATCTATCTCAAACATTCCCAGGTTGGAGATGGTGAAGGTGCTGCCCGTCATCTCCTCCTTGGTGAGGTGGCGCTCCCTCGCCTTCTGTACTAGCTCAGCTCTATTTTTGGCAATCTCGGCCAAGGACTTCTTATCCGCCTGGCGGATGACTGGGACGACCAGTCCTCCCTCCACCGCGGTCACCAGGCCAATGTCTATCCGCTTGAAGAGTTTTACCCCTCTGTCAACGTAGGCACAGTTGAGAGACGGATTATCCTTAAGCGCCTTGGCCACCATCTTGATGATTAGGTCAGTTAGCGTGAGGCGAACTCCGGTCTGTTTTTCGATGACGGGAATCAGGCGCTGGCGCGTCTCCTCCAGCGACTCGGCCTCAACCTCCACGGTGAGGTAAAAATGAGGCGTTTTGAAGCTCTCCGTCATGCGGTGGGCGATAATCTCTCGCATGGTGGATAGTGGCGTTACTTCCTCTTCACCTGGCTCGGTTATGGCTGGGGTGGGTGGAGCCGCTGCCTTGCCCTCCTCAATAAACCGCAGAACGTCTTCCTTGGTGATTCTCCCGCCCGGCCCGGTTCCGGTGACCAGCGCTAGGTCAACATTATGCTCTCTGGCGATGTTCTTGGCCAGTGGCGAGGCCCTTATCTCTTCAGCCCTCTTGGGCGCCTCAGGCTCTTTGGGGGTTGCTTCTACGGGTGCTTTTTCTCTGGCCTGAGCCAGAACCGGCCCGGTAACCTCGGGTGCTTCTTCACCGGGCTGAAGAATGAAGGCGATGGTGGCTCCCACCAGCACCTCATCCCCAGCTTGAGCCATTATCTTGCTTAAAATACCTGATGCCTCTGCCTCAAGCTCAAAGGTGGTCTTCTCCGTCTCGATTTCCAGGATAACCTCCCCCTTTTCCACCCAGTCCCCCTCGTTCTTCAGCCACCTCACGATTTTGCCACTGGTCATGGCCTCGTCAAGCTTGGGAAAAATCACGGCAACCGCCATATACTACCTCCCAGTCTTCCTGAGGCTTTTTATTTGCCCATCAGTTCCCGGGCCGCCGCCTTGATGTTATCCTCGTTGGGGAGGACGTAATCCTCCATTTTGGGGTTGAAGGGGACTGGCGAATCAAGGGCGGCCACCCGCTTGATGGGGGCGTCCAGATAGTCAAAAGCCTTCTCGCTGATAATGGCGGCGATCTCGGCACCAAATCCGCCGGTGCGGCAGGCCTCATAAACCACCATGGCTTTGCCCGTCTTCTGCACTGAGCTCAAGATGATATCTTCATCTAATGGCTTTAGCGTCCGCGGGTCAACCACTTCTAGCTCAATCCCCTCCTTGGCCAGGTCTTGGGCAGCGTTGAGGGCGCGGAGCACGCAGCGTGAGTAGGCGACGACGGTGATATCCTTGCCCGGGCGCTTGATTTCCCCTTTCCCCAGCGGAATCAAGTACTCTTCCTCAGGAACCTCACATGCCTCACCATAGAGTTTCTTGTGCTCAATGAACATCACCGGGTTATCTTCCCGGATGCTTGACTTGAGCAGACCTTTGGCGTCATAGGCGTTGGAGGGCATCACCACAAATAGTCCGGGGATATGGGCGTAGATTGCTTCCAGGGACTGGGAATGGTGGGGCCCGGCGGCCACGCCGCCGCCACCCTGGGTGCGGATCACCACCGGCACCTTTACCATGCCACCGGTCATATAGCGGAGCTTGGCGATTTGATTGATGATCTGGTCGGCGGCGATGAAGGAGAAGTCAATATACATAATCTCGGCGACGGGCCGCATCCCGACCAAGGCTGCCCCCAGGGCAGCCCCGGCGATGGAAGCTTCCGCCAGCGGGGTATTTCGCACCCTCTCATGCCCGAACTCGTCCACCAGCCCTAGAGTTACTTTATAGGAGCCGCCATATTCAGCGATCTCCTCTCCCATCAAAAAGACCTTGGGGTCACGCTTCATCTCTTCGCGGAGCGCTTCCCGTATTGCCTCTCTATAGGTTAACTCTCGCATGCTAACCCCCTTCCTTATGCGTAAATGTCCTCAAGAGCCTCTTCCACTTTGGGCTCGGGGCTTTCCTGGGCGAATTTGACCGCCTCATCAAGCTCCCGCAGCGTGGCGTTGTGAATCTCCTCAATCTCGGCTTCAGTAGCTATCTTGTTCTCTAGTAATTGGCGGCGCAGCCGGTCAATCGGGTCTTTCTTCTTCCATTCCTCCACTTCCTCTTTGCTGCGGTAGCTGGTTCCGGGGTCGCCCATATGGTGGCCGACGGTGCGGTAGGTATTGCCCACCACCAGAATGGGGCCCTCACCTTTGCGGCACTTCTCAATGGATTCCCTGGCCACCTCGGCCACGGCGATGGCGTCATTACCATCCACGGTTATTCCGGGAATCCCGTAGGCCTTGGCCCGGTCGGCAAGGTCGGTGAGCCTGGTGTAGTCCCTCATGGGAGTGCTCTGCTGGAACTGGTTGTTCTCGCAGACAAAGAGCACCGGCAGAGACCATATCGCGGCCAGCCCCACGCCCTCATGGAAGGCGCCCGAGTTGGTGGCCCCGTCGCCGAAGAAGGCCACCACCACCCGGTCTAGGTTCTGCATTTTACATCCCAGGCCGACCCCGGCGGCGATGGGTATGCCATCGCCCACGATGCCGGTAGCCCCGAGGATATTGCGCTCAACGTCGGCGATGTGCATCGAGCCTCCCTTGCCCCGGCAGTAGCCGGTTTCTTTGGCGAAGAGCTCAGCCATCATCCGATCAAGTCTGGCTCCCTTGGCGATGATATCACCGTGACCGCGGTGGGTGGTGATGATGTAGTCATCTTCCCTCAGAAAGGCACACACCCCGGCCGGGATAGCTTCCTGGCCGATGGAGGGGTGGATGAAGCCGGGCAGCCCCTTGCGGTACTCGGTGATGGCCCTCTCCTCAAAGAACCGGATTCTCACCATGGTGGCGTAGATTTCTTTAAGCTTGGCAGCGTCCATCTCTGGCATAAGTCTCCTCCTCTTCTGGAAATCGGCCCAAGTTAGCCTACCATACCGCGCGAGCGCTGGTCAAGGCTAACCTTGCGGAGGATATCTTGAGGGAGTATAATCTTCCTAGCCCGTTTCGGGCTGAATTCCGCGGTCTAAGGAGGTACGCCAGTGAAGATAACTGACCTGCGTGTCTTGCGGACGCAGGGCGCCCATGCCAACTGGACTTTCGTCAAGCTCTATACTGATAGTGGTCTCACTGGGGTGGGGGAGGCAAGTTTAGAGCGCTTTGATGAGCCGGTGGCTAAGGCGCTCGAGTCATTCAAGGATTTCCTCGTGGGCAAGGACCCCTTCCAGATTGAATATATCTGGAACGCCCTCTACAAGGGGACCTTCTGGCATGGCCAGCTCATCATCCTTACCGCCTTAAGCGCCGTGGAGCAGGCGTTACTGGATATCAAGGGGAAGGCGCTGGGTGTGCCCATCTACGAGCTCCTGGGCGGGAAATTGCGGGATAGGGTGAGGGCCTATGCCAATGCCTGGGCTTTCCAGCGCGTGGTCACCGAGATGACGGCGGAGGATACTCCGGAGTCTGTGGCCAAAAATGCTCTCAGGATGGTGGAAAAAGGTTTTACCGCCATGAAGTGGGACCCCTTCCGCCACGGTGGCCAGGTCATCCCCAAATCAGAGGAGGAATTTGCCATCGCTTGTGTTAAGGCAGTGCGGGAGGCAGTAGGGCCATCGGTGGATTTGCTTATCGAGTGCCATGGCCGCTTCAACATGCTGAGCGCCATCCGTATGGCCCAGAAGCTGGAGCCGTTTGACCCCTTCTTCTATGAGGAGCCCATCCCGCCTGATAACATTGATGCCATGGCCGAGGTACAGCGTGCCATCAACCTGCCCATCGCCACCGGGGAGCGCCTCTACACCCGCTGGGACTTCCGCGCTCTTCTGGAGAAGCAGGCGGCGCGCATCATCCAGCCTGACATCTGCCATTGTGGGGGTATAATGGAGCTGAAAAAAATCGCCGCCATGGCCGAGGCCTACTACGTCTCGGTTCAGCCACACAATTCCAACGGTCCTATTTGCGTGCTGGCCAGCCTGCATCTGGACGCCAGCATTCCTAACGTCATCTTTCAGGAGTTCTTCTACCCCTACCTTGAGCTCTACAACGAGATGCTCACCGAGCCGATCAAGTATGAAAATGGCTACCTCGAGATTCCCAACGGTCCTGGTATCGGCGCGGACCTCAATGAGAAGTTCATCCTCAAGCGGCCCCCGGTGCCCCAGCCGCAGCTGGCCACCTGGATTGGCTCTTACTGGTAATGGTGAGCAGAGAGGAGGCCATGCTATCTTCTTCAAGCAACCACTGGGATGAGACGGCGGAGATCGTCATCATCGGCTATGGGCTGGCTGGCGCCGTGGCGGCGATAACCGCCCACGACCTCGGGGCCAGCGTCTTGATTTTGGAAAAACAAAGCGCTGAATCTCATTGCAGTTGCAGCAGCCTCTCCATGGGCATTTTTCTATCTCCCTCTGACGCCGACCGGGCCACTGAGTACATGCTGGCGTTAAATCAGGTGGGGGGCGAGTCAGGGGTGCTGTGGACTGACCTTGACACCATCCATGCCTGGGTGAAATACGTGGCGCAGAATAAGGACTGGATAACAAGGCTTGGGGGCAAGGTCAAATTCTTCTCCCGGGGTGGGGAATTCCCCGAGCTTCCTGGGGCAGACAGCATGGAGTTATGGAAGTATCAAGGTAATGGCCTGCGCCTGATGCAGTTCATGTATCACCAGGTAGCCTTGCGGAAAATCAGCGTCTGGTACCAGACGCCGGCCCAGCGCTTGCTCACCGGTAGGGATGGGCGGATAATCGGGGTGAGGGCGGTTGACGAGCGGGGTAGATCGCCGAGGGTGGTGAACATCAGGGCGCTCCGGGCGGTGATACTGTGCAGCGGGGGCTTTGAGGGCAATGAGGCGATGAAGCTGCAGTACCTCAGGGTGTATCCTATGTATTTCGCCGGGGGCACGGCCAACACCGGGGATGGTATTAAGATGGCGCAGCAAGTTGGCGCTGACCTCTGGCATATGAACTGCGTCTCGGCACGCCTGTGTGCCAAATTTCCTGATTTCCCAGTAGCTTTCTTCATTGACTTCAGCGGTGGTGGGTGGAGCCAGCGCGCTATGGCGGAGGCGAAGGGGAAAGCCGCAGCTGGTTTTATCTTCGTTGATAAGTATGGGCGGCGCTATATGAATGAGGATTTAAAGCCCCATGCCGCCGCTTATGACCTTGGCCTGTTTGACTCTCGCAGGCTGGAGTACCCCCGGGTGCCCAGCTACCATATCTTTGACCAGAGGAGGATGGAGCGTGGCCCCCTGGGCCAGGTTACCAGCGGCCCCTCAGGCCCCCAGCAGCTCTATAAGTGGAGCCGGGATAATCTGGTTGAGCTGCGGAGGGGATGGATTATCCGCGGCCAGACGGTGGCTGAGCTTGCCGGCAACATCGGGGTGCCCCCGGCCAATCTTGAGAACACAGTGCAGCTTTGGAATAAGTATTGTCAGGTTGGCAGGGACCCTGATTTTGGCCGCAACCCCTTGGGGCTTGTTCCTCTGGACACGCCACCATTCTACGCCATCAAACTATTTCCCGGTGGCTCCAATACCCAGGGAGGCCCCAGGCGGAACCACCGGGCGCAGGTGGTGAACCCGTTCGGCGAGCCCATTCCCGGCCTGTATGCGGCGGGGGAGTGCGGCTCCGTCTTTGGCATGCTCTACCCAGCTGGCGGAGGTAATCTAGCGGAATGCATTGCCTTTGGCCGTATTGCCGCTGAGAACGCGGTAAAGGAAAGTTAGAGCGTAATCTGACTGGGATTTCATAGACATAGAAAGGATTTAAGGAGGGAAAGCGTGGCAAGGAGAGAGCTTAAAGGTAAAGTGCAGACGGTGCTGGGCTTGATTGCGCCTGAGGAGCTAGGCATTACCCTGCCTCACGAGCATCTCATCTGCGATGCCACCACCTGGTTTTACGAGCCCGAGGAGGCTTCGGAAAGACGGCTGGTGCGGCATCCGGTGAGCTTAGAAATCCTCTGGTGGCTGCGCTACCATCCTTTTCAAAACTGGGATGACCTGCAGATACTGGATGAGAAAGTGATAATTGATGAGGTGCTCATCTATAAGGCCCTGGGTGGTAAGTCAATCGTTGAGCTCACGGTGAGAGGCCTTTACCCTGACCCCCCGGCGGTGGCGCGCATCTCCCGAATCACCGGGGTAAACATCATCATGGGCACCGCCTACTACGTGGAGCAGTCCTACCCGGCGACCAAGGTTGATATGGATGCCAAGAGTGAGGAGGAGATCGCCGAGGAATTTATCACCGATATCATCGAGGGCTTTGGCCATACCGGGATACGGGCCGGGATTATCGGGGAAATCGGCTGCTCCTGGCCCTTGGCCGATAATGAGAAGAAGGTGCTGCGCGCCGGCGCCCACGCCCAAAAAGCCACCGGGGCGGCGATAAATGTGCACCCTGGCCAGAATGAGATGGCGGCTATGGAATGTATCAAGGTGCTGGATAAGGCTGGAGCTGACCTTAGTCGTGTTATTGTAAGTCACATTGACCGCGCCGTGAGGGAGCCGAAAAATCGTCTTGAGCTGGCCAAGACCGGTTGCACCCTAGAATATGACCTCTTCGGGAGGGAGGGTTATTACCCCACGCGTTTTCGCGTTCTGGATATTCCCAATGACGCCCAGCGCATCAACGAGCTGAAGGAGCTCGCTGACAACGGCTTTCAGAATCAGCTCCTCATCTCCCAGGATAACTACACCAAAAGCTCGCTCTGCCGCTACGGTGGCTGGGGGTACGGGCATATCCTGCGGGATGTGGTGCCAGTGATGAAAATCAAGGGGCTCTCCCAGGAGCTGATAGATGCCATGCTCATTGAGAACCCCAAACGGCTGCTCACCTTTGTTTAGATAAAATTAGGGTGCCAGGGAGATAAGCTCACTGGCACCCTGTTGTGTGGCTCTTTACTTTTAATTCATTCTCTGGCAGTGATGTAGCCGCAAGGAAGGTCACTGGGGGAAGTACTGCAGCGTGCCGTCAGTGACCACCACGGCCCTGGCCTTATCGCCATAGCGCTCTTTCAGCCTCTCCAGAATCTCCGCCCAGCTATTTAAGATGGTGATTTTGTCCATCGGGCCCACCCAGTCCAGCCCGGCCTTATCCAGGTAAGGGCCGAGGGCGAACATACACTTGACTCTGGAGGGCAGCTTGGTCTGCGGGCCCCACAGCCGTCCGCCCGTCTTTACCCCAAAGCTGCGGGCGAGGTAATGGCAGATCTGTCCCTCGGGGATATTGCCGATGATGACTAGGTCACCGCCGTCCTCTTTGAGCATCTTGCCGCCCAGAGGCACCACCAGCGCCGCCTCATTCGCCTTGGCGTAGGCGTTGGCGATGACGATGTCGGCATCGCGCGGCGTCTCGGTGGCGTAAATCTTACGTGCCATTTTGACCCCCTCCCGATGCGCCTCAACCAGGTCACCGACGAACAGCCCGATGGTATCCCGCTGCATATTGACCAGCGCGTTAACCGAGACATCCAGCCCGGCCATTCTGGCCACCTCTTCCATGTCCAGCCGCATGGCGTTGTCATCAACCCTGCCCCAGGTGTCAAGCACCATGGTGCCAGCCTCCGAAATCTGACACATATGGCGGTGGTTATACTCTATGGTGTCAATGTGAGCTACACCGGGGAGGATCATCTTGCCTCCGCCACCGAAGCCGGAGG
>MTNR01000020.1 GCA_002011495.1 Dehalococcoides sp. JdFR-56
ACTCCGCTGAGGTTGCTCACCTGTACCGGTGTGTTTTGGTTGGTGTTGGTGCCGTCGCCCAGCTGGCCGAAGTCGTTCCGGCCCCAGGCCCAGACGGTGCCGTCTGACCTGAGCGCCAGGCTATGCCACCTGCCGCCGGCGACGGCAGTAATTCCGCTGAGGTTGCTCACCAGCACTGGTATCTTTTGGTTGGTGTTGGTGCCGTCGCCCAGTTGACCGTAGTCGTTCAAGCCCCATGCCCAGGGCACATCAGATGGTATGCTGCCGGCGAGAGTGCTCGGGGAGACGCTAGACTGCAGGGTGGGTGGGGAGACATCCCCAGCATATGCATATACAGTGGAGATGGGGAACAGCCCGAGCAGCAGTGCCAGCATTGCCAGGGCCAGCTTTCTCGCCTGCATGGTGCACCCCCTGCCAGTATTCTATTGCTTCTCCCTTCTTCTTATGACTACTGCGCTGCCCTAAACAGTTGTCTCATGGCTCAGTGCATTTAGCACTAGAATTATGCTTGGGGCTACGGGTGAGTGGAGACTTTTGTTTTAAGGAGACATGCTCTTGGCGCAACTGTGCCCAAGCGAGCCTTCGGAGAGATGATCCCTAACCAGCGCCCAAGGTCTCTCTGGTGGTGCCGTTATACTTTTCCTTGCCTCCGTGCCGTTATCAATCTTCCCGGGGAGAATAGATTTTGACTCGCCCTTGGTATCTCCGGTGTCGGCTGCCCTTCACAGGGGCTGGGTCTTGCACCCGGCCATCATGCCTCTTGACTCCTGCCGCCGCGCACCGTATATTATTGACAGCACAATTATTTGTCATCAAACGAGCACTGTCAATCCGCCATTCGGCGGATTTGCGAGGAGGCGGGATGGGGAGGTTATCTTATGCTGAGTTTGCCGCCCTGTCCGATGTGGTGGGCGAAGTCTACACTCTCACCGACCTGAGCGGCTACCCCGGGCGGGTGCTCTCGTTGGTGCAGAGACTGGTGCCGTGTGACATCATCACCTATGAGATGATCGATCTCAGGACCGCCGATGATACCTGGGTGGCGCAACCCCCCGATGCTATTCCTGGAGAGCTTGTCCCGGTTTTCCTGAGATACCTTGACCAGCACCCGCTCGTTGCACACCAGCAACAGACCGGCGATGGCCGGGCCGTCAAGATCTCCGATTTCCTCACGCGCAAGCAGTTCCACAGGCTGGAGCTGTATAACGAGTTCTTTCGGCACTTCCCGGTTGAATACCAGATGGCTGTTGGCATCGCCATCGGGCAGGGCGGCGTGGTCGGGATGGGACTAAGCCGTAGCCACCCAGATTTCTCGGAGTCTGAGCGACTGCTCCTGAACCTAATTCGTCCCCATCTGGTGCGAGCATACCGGAATGCGGAAATCTTCACCCTCTTTAGGCAGGCTGCGGGCTCTGGCGGACGCGAATTGGTCCTTATATCTAGGACAGGAGAGGTGGAATTTGCCACTGACCGCGCGCTGCGGTGGCTCACATCGTATTTTGGTGTCTCGGGGGTGGGGGCAAGCCGGTTGCCGGACGCGCTTCAGCAGTGGGTCAGGCGCTGGTGGGAGTGTTTGCAGGATGGCAGCGCGATTTCGTCGCTGCCATCGCCATGCTTCACCATGGAGCGCGGCGATAAGTCGCTGGCGGTGTATCTTATTCTCGGCAGCAAGACGTCTGATCACGACCTCCTTATCTTGGCGGAAAGGCAAGCTGGTTCACTGGCTTCATCATTGATGGCCTTGGGCTTGAGCCGGAGGGAGGCGGAGATTCTTTCCCTGGTGGCTGAGGGCAAAACCAACGTTGAGATTGGTGAATTGGTATGCATTAGCCCCCGGACAGTGCAAACGCATTTGGAGAAGGCTTTCGCTAAGCTGGGGGTTCACACCCGCGCCGCAGCAGTCAAGCGCGCCCTCGAGCTTGTTCAAGGGAGCGCCACCCATTAAAGGCTATATTGACCGCGTCTCAAGGTTGATGCCCTCCTTTGTCGTGAATCTACGGCTCGTGACACTTGACATCCTTTTGTGCGCTGTGCTTCCTCAATCCGTTTCACAGTCTCTTTTTCTAGACATACTTCGAATTTCCGACTGCGAAAGGCGACGGCAAGTCGTAGCTAGTGACAAAAAAGGTCGTAGCTGGCGAAACACTTGGGTCGGGGCTACGACTCTTCCAATTGAGGCTCACGATATAGTCTCCAGAGGTCACTCTGCTGACAGCTTGAGGGTCAGCACGGGTGGGGGTTCGGGTGTTCGGTTTGAAGTTGAGCCCTACTTTTCAGCGCACCCTTCGGCTTCAAAATTGGGGGCAGCGGGTGACGGTTCGGGAGTTCGGTTCGTGGTACGCAGGAAAAAGATGGAGATGTTTTTTGGTAGAGTTTAAGACTGCGCTCTGCAACTGGCCTGATCTTGCGAGCATAACAATACGGCTAGCACTTGGGCACCGTTGTCACCCAGATACAAATGGGAGCTTGACGGTGGGAGGCAGAGTGGATATAATCTGTCCCGAAAGGAGGCAAGCGGTTGGCCTAGCAAGCGGAAGCCAGGTTTTCTGCTAGCAACCTCATAAGCCCTTGGTCGCTGGTTCAAATCCAGCCGCTGCCATTTTGTTTTACCCCCATTTTTCTAGACTGACTTACAATCTTTATACTGAACAATCTGACGGTCAGTCAGGTATTTTAATCAAGGAGGGAAGATGATGAACACGGTCTTGGATGCCGGACATGTTTTCCACCACTACTTGGAGAGCGCAATACCAGAAGAAGAGTGGCGGCGAATGACAGTTGAGGAGGCACTGGGAATTACCAAGGATATTGCCGCCTTATTCGATGGTAAAATGACAGCGAGCGAATTTGCTGAAAAATACAGATTACCCAGAAATCATTAAATCCAACTGCTGAGTTTGTTTTTTTCCTAATTTTTGACGGCGATTTTTAGATTTGCTTAAACTTCCTAGCTTCATTTGTTACCCCTTCGCTTTTCTTTTTCTCTTGTAGTCCAAGCTGAGCGCTGCCCAGTCATGCCTATTGCCCATGCCCTAACCGATTTCAAGTTATTTGGGATAAATTTATTATTGTATACAAAAGGTGGCTGGCTGGGGAGAAACTTTCCAGTGTGGGACAAGCATTTTAGCTCTCGTTTGGTGAAATCCTCTCTGAAATCATAATTTTCCCCTACAAATTGGCAAAATTTGCTTCCGAAAAGTATTGACATGGCCTGATTAATTGTATACAATTCTTGTGAACATGATACAGGGTCAGGTGGAGAAAAAGGCCGCCCCGGTGCGGCGAAGGGTTTACGAGCGTCTGAAGGCGGCGATTTTGTCCGGCCATCTGGGGCCTGGGGAGAGGCTTACCGAGGAGCATCTGGCGGAGACGCTGGGGGTTAGCCGCACCCCGGTGAGGGAGGCCCTGTATAAGCTGGAGTCAGAGGGACTGATTCAACCCCTTAAGACCAGAGGTTTTATCGTCTCCGGGGATTCGAGGGAGGAGGTGGAGGAGCGGTTTGAAATCAGGGCCATTCTTGAGGGATACGCCCTGAGGCTCATCTCGGAGGGGATAACTGAGGAGAGCCTAGAGCAGCTCAGCGAGTATATTGAGAAGGCGGAGGCAGCGCTGAAGGCGCGTCGCATGGATGAGGTCTTCAACTGGAACACGCGGTTTCATGACACCCTCCATGAGTTGGTCTCAAAGAGAGTGCGCTTCTATCAGATGATAGTGGACATGCGCAAGCAGGTGCTCCGCTACCGCAAGCAAACCCTGCACTCTGAGGAAGGGGCGAGGCGAACTCTTGATGGGCACAGAAAGATACTGCTGGCTTTGCAACTGAAAGACCCTGACCTCTGTGAGAGGGTGATGCGTGAGCACATCAGGCTGGCCAAGGAGGATGCCCTGCAGGCGATTATGGGGCAGCATAAAAAATAAAGGATAAGGAGGGCCTTCCGTGGAAAAGCACATTGAGCTGAAAATGGAAAAATGCACGGGCTGCAAGTTGTGTGAGCTTGCCTGTTCCGCGGTCAAGACTGGGGTGTTCAACCCGAGACAGTCAAGAATCAAGATCTGCCTGGTTGGCATCCCTGAGATCCCGGTGCCGGTGCTCCTTGATAACTGTGACTACTGTTTTGGCAATCCCGTCTGCGTCCAGTTCTGCCTGCCCAAGGCGATTGAGTGGAAGGAAATGGAGGCCAAACCGGCACGCCCCAAGGTTTCGGAGGCAAAGCAGATCGCCGAGGAATGGCTGAAATCAGTGAGCCAGTAGGTAGCTTATGGCCAGAGTAAAGGTGAAATCATTTTCCGTGATCAGAGACGTTCTGGGGGCGAGTGTCGTCGAGATTGACGTGGTCCACCCAGAGACGGTGGGTGGTCTCTTTGAAGCTTTGGTGCAAAAGTACGGGCCAGCCTTCAAGAACCGGATATGGGACCCCAATACCGGGGAAATGGTGCCCTTTCTCATGAAGTTAAATGAGGAGACGATAATCAGTTCCACATCGGACCTAGACAAAGAGATTCAGGACGGCGATGAAATAGTCATTATTTTTCCCATAGGAGGGGGTTAAATCATGGCTAACGGTTTTAAATACGGCGGTTACATGGGACAACTGCTGAGGGTTAACCTGATCAACAGAACAGTGAGCAAAGAGCCTCTCAGGGAGGATTGGGCCAGGGATTTTGTTGGCGGGGCTGGGCTAGCAGCCAGAATCCTGTACGAGGAGCTTCCGCCCAAAATTGACCCACTTGGGCCGGAGAATAAGCTGGTGATGATGACCGGGCCGGTTAATGGGACGATAATCCCGGCAGCCTCCCGCACTGCGATCTGTGCCAAATCACCTTATACCAAGTCTTTCTTCCACAGCATCTTTGGCGGCTTCCTGGGGCCGGAGCTGAAGTTCGCCGGCTATGATGGTCTCATCGTTGAGGGGCGGGCGAGCAGCCCCGTCTATATTTGGATCGACGATGACCATGTTGAGGTAAGAGACGCGGCTCATCTTTGGGGGAAGGACCCTTTCAAGGCACAAGAGATCCTTCGCAAAGAGATCGGAGATGAGGAGATACACATCGCCACCATTGGTCTAGCCGGTGAGGAGAAGGCGCCCTATGCCATGATTCTGTGCGATATTCGGGCCGCCGGCCGTGGTGGCATGGGGGCCGTGATGGGCTCCAAGAATCTTAAGGCGATCGCGGTCAGGGGTACGGGAGGGGTGACCGTGCCCAATATCCTGAGGGTGTACAACACGGCGCTGAAGCTGAATCAGCTGGTGGCCACCGTTCCGGCGGTGCAGGGGCTCTCCAAGTACGGCACCCCGAGAAACGTGGCCGCCATGAACGAAGGCGGCATCCTCCCCACCCGAAACTGGCAGACCGAGGTCTTCAAAGGGATGAAGGATATCACCGGCGAGGTGATGCGGGAGAAGGTGGTCAAGGGAGACCGGGCCTGCTTTGCCTGTTCCATCAATTGTACCAAGTACAGCGTGGTGCCAAAGGGGAAATACAAGGCGGTGATCAACGGCGTTGATTACGAGACGATCTACGGGTTCGGCAGCATCTGCGAGGTGGACAATATTGAGGCGCTGTGCAAGGCGGATGAGCTGTGCGACCATTACGGACTTGATTTAATTTCCACGGCATTGTGCATTGCCTGGGCCATGGAGTGTTACGAGAAGGGCATATTTACCAAAGAAGACACCGATGGCATTGAGCTCAAGTTCGGCAATGTGGATGGCATGCTCCAGATGATTGAGAAGATCGGCAAGAGAGAAGGCCTGGGCGCCCTGCTGGCCAAGGGAACGAGAGAGGCGGCGCAGATTGTGGGCAAGGATAGCTACCGTTTCACCGTTGAGAACAAGGGGCTGGAATGGCCGGGCCATACCTGCCGTCCCTTCCCGGCGGCGGCGGTGGGATACGCCACCGGGCCCAGAGGGGGCAGCCACCACGACATCCGACCGACCGCCGAGAAGAGCGGGCTGGTGGACCGCCGGACGCTTGAGGGGAAGGGGGCCCTTGCCGCCGAGGTCAATCACTGGCTGATTCTCTGCGATTCAATGCTGCTGTGTCATCTGGGCGAGCCCATCTGGGGGCCGCTCAGGATCAGCGATAATACCATCGAAGCCCTGAATGCGGTTACAGGTTGGGAGCTGGATTACGAGGGGGCCAGGAAGATCGCCGAGCGGCAGTGGAACATAATCCGCTGTTTCTCGGCGAGGGAGGGCTTCACCCGCGAGGATGATAGGCTTCCGGTGCGGTTCATGGAGGAGCCGGTTCCCGAGGGCCCGATGAAGGGAAGCTGCATTCCCAAGGAGACCTTGGAGCGGCTGAAGGATGACTATTATGCCTATCGGGGCTGGGACCTGAAGACGGGCAACCCAACCAAGGAAAAGCTGATAGAGCTGGGGCTGGACTTCGCCATAAAAGACGTCTGCTAAAAGCTGGAAGACTGCCCGCGGTGGCTTGGGCTTAAAGCTTTATATCCAGCCTCCTCCGTTGGGGCTCAGCACCTGGCCGGTAATGTACCTCGCCTCGTCTGAGGCCAGGTAGGTGCAGGCGGCGGCGATGTCCTCAGGCTGTCCGATTATCCCCAGTGGCGGGTTGGTGAAGGCGAAGTTGGGCATCACCCGGCGGAAAAATTCCCGGGCGCGTTTCCCGGCGGGGGTGTCAATGACGGCGGGAGCCACGGCGTTTACCCTCACCCCGTATTGCGCCACCTCTTTGGCCAGTCCCTTGGTCAGGCCGATGACGCCGGCCTTGGCCGCGGAATAATGGACGTGGTAGGGGGTGCCAGTGGTCCCAGCCACGGAGGCGATATTGATAATACTGCCACGGCGCCGGGCGATCATATTATCCAGCACGGCTCTGGTGCAGTTGAAGGCGCTCTTTAAGTTGATGGCTATCATGCGGTCCCACACTTCCTCGGTTATCTCGGCGAAAGGGCGGTAATCCACGATACCGGCGTTGTTCACCAGGATATCGACCCGCTCAAACTCGGCTAGGGCTCTCTCCACCATCTCTTGTGCCTGGCTGGTGCTGGCCACATCCGCCGGCAAGGTTAGGGTCTTGGCGCCGAGGGAGGCGGCTTCTTTGGCGGTGGCGGCAGCCGTCTCCTCGTTCAGGTCATTTACCGCCACGGCCGCCCCCTCTCTAGCGAACATCAGGGCAGTTGCCTTGCCGATGCCGGAACCGGCTCCGGTGACCAGCGCCACTTTTCCTTCAAGTCTCATCACTCTCCTCCTTAGCTAGCCAATTTGGGGTATCTTCAGCTTAGGCTAATTATAGCAGAAGGCCGCTCTTTGGTCACTAATGCCCTCAGCTTGAGTGCTGGTATTGACAGCCGGGAGGGTGCCGATTTAACATAGCCAGAGCGAGGCAAAGGTAGGAGGAAAGCCCATGGTGAAGGTAGCGGAGCTGAAGATAACCTCGGTGGAGGTAATTCCCCTGCGGCTCCCGGTGAAATACGTCCTCAAGGTGGCCACCGGAGAGTATCCTTTTCTGGAGCCAGTTCTTATCAAGGTGCATACCAACCAAGGGGTGACCGGAATCGGTGAGGTGGAATGCTATCCGGGATATGACCGCATCGGGCCGGAGCCGCCCAAGGGGGTGGTTCAGCTGCTTGAGGAGAGTCTGGCTCCGCTTATCATTGGGGAGAATCCCTTTGATATTGAGCGCATTTACCAGAAGATGAACCAGGCGGTGCAGGGGCATGTCTGGGTGAAGGCCGGGCTGGACATCGCCCTGTGGGACCTCATGGGAAGGGCGCTGGATATACCTTCCTATTACCTGCTCGGTGGGGCGGTGAGGCGCCGGGCCCAGGTGGAGGGTGTGGGCTACGGCATCCCCATGGTGGAGCCGGAGAAGGTGGCCAAGATGGCCAAAGAAGCGGTCAGCCGGGGCTATACCGAGCTTGAGCTCAAGGTGGGCGATGAGAACCCCTCTCGAGATGTGGAGCGCCTGCGCCTCACCCGCGAGGCGGTGGGGCCTGAGCCCTCCATCAAGCTGGACTTTAATAAGGGCTATGATGCCAAGACGGCCATCTCCATCATTCAGGAGATGGAAAGATATGGCATTCAGTGGGTGGAGCAGCCGGTTGATTACTGGGACCTAGAAGGCATGGTCAGAATCCGCCAGATGGTCAAGACCCCGCTGATAGCTGACGAATGCGTCAACACCGCCCATGAGATGATGCTGGTGGCCAAAATGGGGGCAGCTGATGCCATCCACATCAAGCCAGCGGTGAAGGGCGGGCTCACTGAAGCCAAAAGGATTGAATTTGTCGCCTCGGCGGCCGGCATGTTCATCATCGCCGGCACCATGGTGCCCACCGGCGTCGGCATGGGGGCGGTGCACACCTTCCTAGCCTCCTTGCGGCATGTCCATCGCGGCATCCATGGCTCCCCGCTGGACCTTCTGGCCGATGACATCGTGAAGGACCCGATTCCTGAGGGCTCGCCCACGGTGGAGATATCAGATAAACCGGGGCTGGGATTTGAGCTGGATGAGGAGAAGGTGGCCAAATATCGGGTCGGCTAAGGTGGGGCAGCACGGAAATGCCGCCTACCCGATTTGACGCGAAGGCGAGCCCGCTACCCGTGCCGCCCGGATAGCTGTTTCAGCGCTATTTTAAAGGAATTTCTTCTCCACCTCGGCGGCTGCCCGTTCAATGGCGGTGAAGACCTGGCTCAGCTCTTCATCGGTCATGGTGAGCTGCACCATGAGCATGATGATGTCCCCGTACCAGGTGGAGCAGGGGAGGAGCACGCCGTTATCTATGCCCACCTTGACCACGAGGTCAGCTACCGCGGCGCGGTCAGCGAATCTCTCCTTGGTGGTCTTATCCTTGACGAATTCAACACCAGCCAGCACCCCGTTCACTCGCACGTCACCGATCACCTTTGATTTCTCCTTGATGGCGCCCAGCTCCCGGGACATGATCTCGCCAATCTCGGTGGCTCTGGCGAGTAAGTTGTGCTTTTCCACGTACTCAATGCCGGCCAGCCCCGCCGCCGCTAGGTAGCCCATACCACCAAAGGTATAGCCGTGTTGCAGCACGTTCGGGCCGGTGAATACCTGGGCGATGTCATCCTTGACATGGGTGCCGGCCAGGGGGCCGCAGCCCCAGGAGATACCCTTGCCCATGGTGATCATATCGGGCACAAAGCCCTCTTTTTCGCACTCAAACCAAAATCCAGTCTTGCCAAAGCCGGTGATGACCTCGTCGGTGATCATCAGTATCTCATACTCATCGCAGAGCTGGCGAATCTTCTTCATGTAGCCGGGTGGCGGGGGAACGATCCCCAGACCGGTATTGGTTGACTCCCCGATGAAGCAGGCGATGGTTGATGGGTCCTCAAACTCAATAACCTGGCGGAACTCCTCAGCACAGTAGAGGTCGCACTCGGGGTAGGTCATGCGGTAGGGGCAGCGGTAGCAGTACGGGGAGTGAAAGGCGATAAAGCCAGCCATGAGCGGTTCAAAGGGCGCCCGGCGGAAATTGTGGCCGCTGGCGCTGGCGGTGCTCAGGCTCATCCCGTGGTAATCCCCGGGGTAGCGGTGGATCACCTTGTATTTGCTCCCTTTGCCCATTATCTTCCAGTAGTGTCTGGCTATCTTGATAGCGGCATCATTGGCGTCGGTGCCATTGCTGCCGAAGATGGTGTATTTCAGGTTGCCCGGGGAGATTGAGGCGATCTTCTCGGCCAGCAGGGGCAGCGGTTCGGTGGGGACAAAGAGGCTGGGGGTGGTGTTCATGATCTTCTTCATCTGCGCCGAAACTGCTTCCATGAGCTCGGGCAGATTGAAGCCAAGGGGAACTGCCCCGCCGCAGGAGTTGGGGTCCAGGAGACGGTTGCCGAAGATATCAATGATGTGACGGCCCTCTCCTGAGCTCACCATTGACACCGGGCGTCCGAAGAAGGAGGCATCCCGGGCAAAGGCCGGCCACAGATACTCCTTGGCTATTGAGACTAGTCTATCGGCCTGGCTGGACTTCATCTTTTTATTCCTCCTTTTCCTAAATACTTGGGCTACTGGGGTGGCTCACTATTCTTCTCTGCGCCGCCCCGGGCGGTGTACATTACTTTTGATTCCTCACCTAGTATGCCGGCGATTATATCCCGGTTGTTGGGGGTGCATCCGGGGACAAAGGTGGCGTACTCTCTGAATTTGGCTAGGCAATTGCCCACCAGCACCAGGTGTTCTCTATCTACGTCAGGAAGCCTCTCAGCTTTCCCGGCGACCACGGTGAGCCCGGCTGCCCGGTCCAATTTGCCCTGTTCTTTTAAGTCCACCAGCACGCTGAGGACATTGCGCCGGCAGCCGGTGCAGGTTCTTTCATCAAAAATCAGCTGGAAGCCTTTGGGGATGGTGACCAGCTCGAAGACGGCTTCCTCGGCGCGTTTAAAGCGGCGCTGGACGCTGGAGATAGTTTCCCCAACAACCTCAATCTTATCTGGGTCCGCGGTGCCTACCCCTAACCTGGCGGCAGCATCGATAACCCCATCCTCCTGCGGGCCAAAGCCCATGACCATGCTGGTGATGGCGTCCACCGCTACCGGGTCCTTGCCGGCGATAATGAGGTCCATCTCCACCGGGGTGCCAAACATGGGGCCCAGACCTTCCTGGGCGATGATGCCGTCCACCACGGCCAGGGCTGGCCGGAACACGGTGCACAGGTCAGCGACGCCTTGGTAGATGCCAAAGGTGGTGTGAAATTTCCGCTTGAAGGTATCGGGCAGGAGCCCTTTGGTGTTCTTTAAGGAAAGAGTTACCAGAGCCTGGTCATGCGTTTTCATCGCGGGCACACTGATGATGGCCTTGGCCTCAACCACCGGCCGAGGAAGGGAGAGCTCCTTCACTGACTTACCCTTGGGGATAGGGACTTTGGTCGTTTTTTCTTTTTTTAGGTCAATGACCTCATATCCCTTTTCCCTTAACTTGGTGTATCCAGTTGCCCGGAAGGCTTCCTCGGTATCAATCCCAACGGCAGAGGATTCGGCGATTATGGGTCTAGCGCCTATTTCCTTCACCATATCGGCGATGGCTTGGCACACCCTCGGGTCGGTGGTGGCGCCGGTCTCTGGAGATTGAGGTATCACCAGGTTTGGGTTGATGAGCACGGTATCGCCGCGGGAGATGATATCAGCTAGACCACCGGCAAGCTCGATAGCTTTTCTCACCAGGGCAGCTATTTCTTCTTCCCCCGGGTCTTTCGCCCCCTTCACAATGGCAACTACGCTTTTTCCCACGCTCCCGCTCCGATGGCAAATTCGCTCTTTGGGTTGTAATTTAGCTTAGATTATATCACCATGGCGGGAAATAAGCCAAATCGCTTCTGCGCTTTGTTTCAAGGTGCTAGGTCCTGGGGTTTGAGCTCCGATAGCACCGAATAGAGGATATCAAGGGCGCGGTCTGATTCTTCCTGGGTGATGGTGCAGGGCGGGCTATAACCCAGTCGGTTGCCCACGACGCGTAGTAACGCCCCCTTCTCGATGCCGCGCCGCTGGATGATATTGGTTAGCTTGGGGCTGGGCATGCCTTTGCTTTCCTTGTCGGTGACGATCTCAACGGCGAGCATCAAGCCCAGCCCGTCAACCGTTCCCACGTGGGGCAGCGCTAGGAATTCCTTCTCCATCCGGCTCCGGGCGCGCTGCCCCACTTGAGCGACGTGCTCCGGGATGCGCTCTTTGACATAGATATCAATGCACTTGATGGCGACGGCGCAGCACACTGGATTACCTGATTCCGTGGAGCCCAGGGGCAGGAACTGGCCGGATAGGGCGCGGAAGATTTCACCGGAGAAGGCCAATGCCCCAAAGGGAAGATAGCCAGCGACGATTCCTTTTGACAGACACATCATATCAGGCACGACATTCCAGTGCTCTACGGCAAACATCTTGCCGGTGCGGGCAAACCCGGTCATCACCTCATCGGCGATGAGCAGCACATCGTATTTGGTGCATATCTCCCTGACCATGGGCCAGTACTCAGGGGGCGGGGCGATAAAGCCGGTAGCTCCCTGCTCTGGCTCGGCGATGAACGCCGCCACGCTGTCCTTTCCCTCGTTCTCAATGGTGTATTCCAGGAATTTGGCGCACTGGATGCCGCAGCCGGGATATTCCTTGTCAAAGGGGCAGCGATAGCAGTAGTAGTTGGGAATGCGGATGTGCCCCGGCGCCGGGGGCATTTCCTCAATGATTCCCTTGGCCAGATTGGTGGCCATGGCCACGCCGCGGGTGGTGCCATGGTAGCTATGGCGCAGGCTGATGATTTTATACTTTCGAGCCCCTTTCGCCTTCCAGTACAGATTGGCCAGCCTGAAGGCGCAGTCAACGGTATCGGCGCCGGTGTGGGTCCAGAGAAAGTGGTCCAGCCCCTTGGGCACGATGGTCGCCAGCTTCTGGGCTAGCTGGATGGAGGGGAGGTTGACGAAGCCACGCAGGAGGAAGGAGAAGGTCAGTTTGTCCATCTGCGCCTTGGCCACCTCAAGGATGTCGCGGCGGTTGTGCCCCAGGTTAACGTTGATGGCCTGCGCGCTCAAGTCCATTAGTACCTTGCCGTCAGTATCTTTGAGCAAGACGCCATCGGCGCTCTCGATGACGAAGCCCTGGTTCTTGCCCACCAGTGCCAGCCCATGCAGGATATGCTCATTATCGTATTTGATCAAGTCTTCAGTGCGCATGATCGCCTCCTTCCAAGCTGGTGGCCGCTGCCCACTGCTAGGGCATCGGCGGTTTTTTGAGCCTCTGGGGCTGGGCTCTCCTTTCTCAAGGCTATTTAGAATTAGAACAGGAAAGCTACTGATTTTACCTGCGGGGACGAATTAGTTCCTCCTATTATAATGCCAAACCAGCCCTGTCACAAGGGTATCTGGGTTACCTGTCATAAGGCTGGTTTATTTTCCTGTGGTAGGGGGCTGGTGCCACAATCGCTTCCACGCGAATGCCAGTTATCGCCTCAGTTCGGGCGGCGATTTCCTCTAGTCTTTCGGCGGGCACCTCCCGTAAAGAGGAGGCGGCCGATGGCCGGTGGAGCGAATAGATTTGTGCCTTGATTGGCTTTATCTCGCCCACCCTTTCCTGCCACTTTAATACTTCTCGCTCGCCACTGTTGCTCGGGCTCCCGTCGATGAACATGGTTTGCAGGGTAACGCCGGCTAACGACTTCAGGCCCTTTATAACTATCTGGTAGTCCACCCCGGGGCAGGCACGGTTGATTTTGGCGAAGGTCTCTGGGTCCCCGGCATCAAGCTTCATTATTTTGAAATCTAGCTTACCCAGGGCACGGCGTACCCTCTCCAGAGATACCGTGGAGGAATTGGAGAGGACGCCCAGCCCCGCGCTGGGGAGATAGCGCTCCTTCAACCTTCTGGCGATGCTGACCAGTTCCTCAAACTGGGGGTGAAGGGTGGGTTCGCCATTACCTGAGAAGGTGATGTTATTGATCTCGTGGTCACGGTTCTTACGGAGAGCCTCTAGTAGGGCTTGCTCAAATTCCTCTGGCGTGGGCAAATCTCCGAGTTGAGTTGAGGCATCCATGGTCCAGACCTTGGTCCAGCCGTATTGGCAGTAGACGCAGTTGAAGGAGCAGAGCTTGTAGGTGGTGGGTGAGATATTCAAGCCCAAAGACCATCCCAGCCGCCGTGACCTCACGGGGCCATAGATGATTCCAGATTGCAGGGCAATGGCAGGCATAGCTCACTTTCTCCTAGGTGTGGGGAAAGAAACCACCGTTTTACTTGGGCCAGGGGTGCTTGGCGATCTCTTTCTCGTTGAGCTCCACCCCGATTCCCGGCTTCTTGGGCAGATAGAGGTAGCCGTCTCTGATATCGGGAAGCTCGGTGGTGATGTCATCGCGCCAGGGGACGCTATCAACATCGGTCTCCATTATCTTGAGGTTGGGCACCAAGGCGCAGAAGTGGGCGCTGATGAAGGTGGAGAGGTGGCTGTAGTAGTTATGCGGGGCCACCATAATCTCGTACATGTCAGCTAGAGCAGCGATGCGGCGCGATTCACTGAAGCCATTCCAAGGAAGGTCAATCATGCAGAAGTCCATGGCGTGCTTCTCCAGGTAAGGCTGGTAGCCCTTCATGGTGTACATATTCTCCGCCGAGCAGATGGGCACCTTGGTTGACTGTTTTATCTGCAGGAGCGCCTCCGGCTCATAGATGTCCACTTCCAGCCACATCAGGTTGTAGGGCTCCACCGCCCTCGCCACCTGAATAAAGCCCTCTGTCTTGAAGTTGAAGTTAAGGTCCAGGCAGATGTCAACCTCATCGCCAACCGCCTTACGGAAGGTGCTCAGCAACCGGTCAATGGCCTTGAGCAGGCTGTGGTCAATGTTTTGGTCAAAGGTGCGGAACATGCGGGGCCGCTCCCCGGGGATGATGATGTTGGTCTTGAGAGCGGTGTAGCCGCGCGCCACTACTTCTCTCCCCAATTCAGCGATGTCATCCAAGGTCTTGAGCGGGGGTTTGGTGGTGAATAGTTCCGGGTTGCGGGCGCGGTAGGTGCCGCAGTGGGACCAGTAAACCCTTATCTTGTCCCAGAGCGGGCCGCCGAAGAGCTCATAAAGGGGTACGTTGAGCGCCTTGGCCTTGATATCCCAGAGCGCTATCTCTATCCCGGCGATGGCCTTCTGGGCGATGCCCCCCGGGTTCTGCTGGAAATGCTGGCACATCTCCCAGTAAAGTTTTTCCACGGCCATAGGGTTCTGCCCGATGAGCCGGGGCTCGAGGTCCCGGATACAGCCGCCGAGGCCAAATGAGGAGCGGTTATCGGTGCATTCCCCGTAGCCCACCAGCCCCTCGTCCGTCTCCACCTTGACAAAGGTAAATGCCCGCCAGCCAGCATCGCAGAAAATGGGTGTTACTTTGGTGATCTTCATGCCAGACCTCCTTAAGTCTTTTATACTGCCAAAGTAACCGCGGCGTCAATACTCGTCTGGGCATTTTTGCCCATACGCCACGGGCCACCAGGGGTTTAAAAAGGGTTTTGCGGCTGGCTGCGGCTATGGGCAGGGAGCCTATCTTCTGCGAGCCGAGGTGCTCTGGGGATTTTAGAACTTCTTCTGCGGCCGGGTACCGGGCCTCATTGGGCTAGCCTGAGCTTGCGGTAGCAATCACTGCAATAGACCGGTCTACCTTCACGTGGTTCGAAGGGCACTTCAGTTTCCTGGCCACATTCGGCGCATACCGCGGGGAACATCTGGCGTCGGGCTCGGTAGCCATAGCTATCATCGCCGTAACGCTGGGCTCTTCTGGCTTCGCGGCAGGTGGGGCAGCGCTTGGGGTCGTTGGTGTAGCCCTTGGTCTGGAAGAACTCTTGCTCTTCGGCGCTGAAGGTGAAGGAAGCCCCACAATCGGAGCACTGAAGCGTCCTGTCCTTGAAGTGCATCGGACAACCTCCTCTCTTGAGCTAATTGGTTAGAGCTTTGGTTATCCAAACACTTCAGGAGCTAGGGACGCCTTAAGCATTTGATAACCTACACTGAAACCATCATCATTATAGGCCATGCCGGCGCGGTTGGCAAATGGCCCCGGTTAGAGATTTCTCCATCTGGAGAGGAGAAGGTTCTCCTCGTTGAGGTAGACCTTGCCGTCTTCGGTCATCTCAATGATGGTGGCCCGGAGCAGGAACTGCAGCGCCTGGGGCTTGTAATCACGGCGGGTGAACATCCTCTGAAACATTGACTTGGGCTGGAGCCCCAGTTCCTCCAGGGTCTTGGCGTTGCTCGCGCCAACGGCGTTATGCTCCCGGAAGATGCGGATGACTTTGGGGATGTTTCGCGCCAGCATGAACTGGGGTAGGAATATCATGGTGGCGATAAACAGCACGATTAGGAGCACGAGAAAAAGGATATCATTCGTCGTCATCACTCACTCCTTGGTCCTTTTTCTTAGTGGTTGGCGCAGGGAAACCGCCTATGATATATAAATTATCCCCTTTTTGGAAAGAAAAATCTAGTGGGCACAAGGGAGACCCCACATAGTTTAAATCAAAAAGGGATTGGTGTGTCTCTGGGCCCTTTGAGATAGCGTATTTTGAAGGGTGCTGGTGAGATCAGCCCGGGCTGTCCGCAGGGGGGAAAGGTCAGGTGGCGGCAGGAGACGTGGCAGTTGGCGGTGCATCCGGCGATGGCTTTGAAGCGGCCGTCTGGCTGCTTGCGGGCAAAGGGGAGCAGAAAGCGCTCGCAGTGGGCCAGCCCCGGGGAATCGGATTCCTCGGCGCTGAGCTCCTGGCAGGTGGCGTAGGTCATGCCGCTTGCCTCAACCAGCGCCTTCAGCCTGCGGTGAAATTCAATTCTTAAGTCCCGGCGCAGCAGGTAGCCCTGGCTTGTGCCTGAGCGCTCGTAGCGGTATTCCTGGGCAAAGCGTTTGGCGGCTTGCGCAGAGTGTCTCTGGATTACCAGATACACCCGCTCCCAGAGGCTGAGGCCATAAGTGGGGGCTTGTTTTCGGGATAATCTCCCGGTGCTGCACACGATGTGCTTGGCGCCGGCGCCGGCGAAGGTATAAATGAGGCGCTCAATCTCCCCAAACCAGGAGCTGCCGTAGAGGGCCTGGAAGAGGTGGATGAAGACAGGGTCAAAGCGGATTAAAGTATCAATGCCGAGCCCGGAGAGGCGGCGCACCGCTTCCAGGCGTTTTTCCAGGGGAGGGGCTTGCCGGGAAAGCAGGGAGATGATATCGGCGGTTCCCTCGATGGTGATGGCGATGAACTTTGGCCGGTAGTGGGCAAAGCCGGGGAGGTCAAGGAGAAAGCCTGGGTCCCCCTTGGTGGTGATACTGAAGCTCACCCCATAGCGCATCAGCAGCTGAACCAGGCGCTTCACCTGGGCTTTAAGCTCCGGGATGGGCTGACAGGGGTCGGAGACATTGGAGATGGAGATTGGGGGACAGAGTGTTATCCTTTTTAGGTCTCTTTCCACCAGCTCGGGCAGGTTAGCATAAATCAGGGTCTCAGATGAGTAATCGGAGTAGATTGCCTGGCGGGCGTAGCAGTAGAGACAATCATGAACGCAGTGGGCCGGGCCGGGTGGGGTGACATTGATGATCCAGAAATGGGGGCACTTCCGGCTGGGCGAGGTGTAGGGGAAGTCGTGCAGCGTCGAGCCCTTTTTGTTGATTAGTCTTATCTCATGCATGTTCCTTTAAAAATTATACACCCATACGGACTCCTTGGCCTGGCCCGCGGCCAATTGATATAATTAATAGGGCGTCCCAGGAAGCTACTTACTAGAAAGAGGAAGAAGTTGTTCGGCGTGGAGAGCATGGGAAAGCTCTTGATACTCATCGGCGTCTTTCTGGTTTTGTTCGGGGTGCTCTTTACCTTTGGGCAGCGGATTCCATTCCTGGGCAGGTTGCCCGGGGATATCTTCATTGAGAAGGGCGGCTTCTCCTTCTTTTTCCCCTTGGCCACCTCACTGGTTATTAGCCTGATATTGACCGTACTAGTAAACGTCATCTTCAGGCTGCTTAAGTGAGGCTGCCACGAGCTTACCTAGCCCGGTGGAGGATGAGGCGATTTGCACCACGTCTTTGCTTTAGAACCCTTTAAGGCCGATGAGTAACCCTAACTTTTTGTTAGTATACCCTAGTTACTTTCCCATCAAGCATGCCCGGTGCAGCCTGGGGCGCGCACCATGAGGACGGGGACGTGGGAGGAGCGCAGCAGACGGTCGGCGACGCTTCCCAAGACCCAGCGGCTTA
>MTNR01000093.1 GCA_002011495.1 Dehalococcoides sp. JdFR-56
GCCTTCTGGAATTTCTCCTCTAGGTCGATTTCGAGCTCGCCTTTGAGCTTATTTTTCTGGGCCTTGATTTCGAGTTCGTCGTCATAGGGGACGGGGAAGGGAAGGGTGCGCCCCTCTGCATCAGTGGTGAAAGTGCCCACCCCTTTTACCTTGACTTCGGCACCCGGTATGGGGATGGTGGTTCCCTGCAGCGTTTCAAGGGTCACCTGTACCTCAATGTTCTGGCCGGGCGCTACCACGCCCTCAACAATCTCAATATCGAGCTCATCCCCAAACTCTATCTTGAGCTGCCCTTCCAGCTCGCCGAGCTCCGTGGTTATCTTTGCCTTTACCTTTAACTTCTCATCATAAGGCACGGTGAAGGAGATGCGCCCTTCCTGCCCGGCCTCACCGCCGGTATTGCCAATGTCCAGGCCGTTTACCTTGACCTGGGCACCTGCTACCGGGTCACCCTGAAAGGTTACCAGGACGGTAATGTTGTCTCCCGGGACCACCGGGGTAGGAGGCTCGGGGGCTACCACCCACAGGGTGAGCTCGCCCTCACCCACTTCGTAGAATTCTTGCTCCGGCCCGCTCTGGTCAATCTGAGGCAGTAGAATGTATTGATTGCCGGCGGATACCACGGTGACATCGTAGACAAAATTGACCACGGATTCCCCAGCGCCGACGACAAAGGGCTTGGATATCTGCAGATTTCCGCTGGGGATGACGACATCTACCGTCTCACCACTCTTGAGCGTGCCGATAGCATCCTCAATGTAAATGAAGATTTGGGTATACTGTCCCTCAGGAATGATGCCTCCCCAGATTTCCTGAGCGTTGAGTCCCTGAAGGCGGGTTAAGTCTCGCACCACGCTCTCCTCAAGCTCAATCTTTTCCCATCCACCTGACTCACCCGCGCGCAGCATGCCGATGCCAGTGATGGTAACCTCGAGGCTCTCGAAATCACCGATGGCATTTTCTTGGTCACTGAGTAGCAGGCGGAAATTAGCTTGGGCGAGAACCGGCGCCACCTCTGGTGCCAGCATCCAGCGCAGGCCAAAGCCCATGAGGGCCAGCACCAGGATGGCGGTCACGGCGGCCAATACCCTTGGCCAAGAAAATAGCGGTCTTATTTTCCGCGGGCGTTCCCGGAGACGCCGGTCCGCGTCTATTAAAGCGGCGTCCAACCGTTGCCTCATTGCCGATTTGGCGGTGGCAGTGGGAATGGGTGAACAGGCATCACGAACACCCCATATAGCTCTTAGCAGCGGCTCCAGCTCTTTGGCCTTTTCGGGATAGGCGGCAAGACAATCCTCGAGCGAATCACCCTGATTCATCCGGTCAATGCACTTATCCAGCAGTATATCCAAATCCTTATCCTGGCTCATTCCAGCACCTCCACTTTTACCCTCACCAGATTACCGTTGAATTTGCCTTATTCAGAGACGGCATACATCTGCCTTCGTAGCGTTTCCACAGCTGCTCGCTGCATCTCCCTTACCGCCCCGCTGCTCTTGCCCAGGAGCCTGCTCACCTCAGCTGATGACAGTCCGGCAAAGAAACGCAGGCCTATCACCTCACGCTGCGCCGGTGTTAATTGCTTGAGCGCCTTGGATAATCTCTCCATTTCCAGCTTCGTTTCCACCGTTTCCTCAGTGCTGACTCTGTCGCGGATTTCCACCTCATTTAGGGGTACCGCCTTTCGCTTGCTCATCTTGCGAAGATAATCCACCACCAGGTTGTGGGCAATTTTAAAAAGCCAACCTCGCACCTGCTCTGTATGACCCCGGTAAGAGTCGAGCGACTGTAACGCTCTCAAGAATACCTCCCCGCCCAGATTTTCGGCTTCATTTTGGTCATTGATGCGGATGAAAATATACCGCACAATGCTGTCATAATACTGTTCGTAGAGACTGCCTATCATTGCCTTTGTAGACTTCGTCACCGCAGTCCTCGGTTTGGTCAAGCTGATTTCTCCAACTTCTACCTGGAGCAATGGCTCGCCTCTCAAGTATATTACAGGGTTAGGAGAATGCGCCAACAGTTTGTTGGTTTATCCTACACTGTATAAGACGAAGAAACCCTTCTTTTGTCAGGTTTGGCTGGTAAGCTGGTATGCTCAGGTTGAATTGCTGAGCAAAAGAAGAAGATTATTGGGCAGGCCGTGATTGTCTCTGGATAAGGGGGAAGTCAGCTGAGCGGATTACACTTGCCCTTTGGGCTGGTCGCCAGGGCTAATGGTTCACAGTGTCTCCAGTGGTGGAGCTGAGGGGATTCGAACCCCTGACCCCCTCCGTGCAAAGGAGGTGCTCTCCCAACTGAGCTACAGCCCCAAGCTACTCTAGCTATTATAGCATATCCGGGGCGGTTATTGCCTAGCTTGTTTCCTTGTCAGTCATCCCCATTGCTGTTATACTTAAGACGTCAGGCGATGGATTTTGAGACAATTATCGGGCTGGAGGTTCACGCTCAGCTGCTGACCAGGAGCAAGATGTTCTGCCGGTGCAGCGCCGATTATGCCAACGCCCCTCCCAATACCCATGTCTGCCCGGTGTGCCTGGGTATGCCCGGCGTTCTGCCGGTCATCAATCGGCAGGCGGTGGAGTATACCATCATGACGGCGCTAGCCTTAAACTGCACCATCTCCGATTACACCAAGTTTGACCGCAAGAACTACCCTTATCCTGACCTGATGAAAGGGTATCAGATTTCGCAGTATGACGCCCCCATCGGCCGCGGCGGCTGGCTCAACATTGAGGTTGACGGGGAAAAGAGGAAAATAGGCATCATTCGCGTTCACCTGGAGGAGGATGTGGCCAAGCTGCTGCATCGCACCTCCCCGGAAGGAGAAGATTACAGCCTGATAGATGTCAACCGCTCCGGCGTGCCGCTGATGGAGATCGTGAGTGAGCCTGACCTGCGCTCCCCGGAGGAAGCCAGACAATACCTGATCAAGCTGCGCAGCATCCTCCAGTACTTGGGGGTATCCACCGGGAACATGGAGGAGGGGAGCTTCCGCTGCGATGCCAATATCAGCATTCGGCCTCAGGGGAGCTCGGAGCCGCTGGCCAAAGTGGAGGTCAAGAACATGAATAGCTTCAAGGCCGTCTATCAGGCGATGGACTACGAGGCCAAGCGGCAGCGGAAGGCGGCGGCTGAGGGGAAAAAACTTATCCAGGAAACGCGGGGCTGGGTGGAGGCGAAGGGCAAAACCGTGGCCCAGCGCAGCAAGGAGTATGCCCATGACTACCGCTATTTCCCGGAGCCAGATTTACCACCACTGGTTATCAGCCGGGAGTGGGTGGAGGAGATAAGGGCCAGGCTGCCGGAGCTGCCGGAGGCCAGGCGTGAGCGGTTCATCGCCGAATATGGGCTGCCCCTCTATGATGCCAGCCTGCTCACCACCTCCAAGGCGATGGCGGACTACTTCGAGGACAGCACTAAGACGGCGCAGTTTGGGAAACTGCCCCCGGATAGGGCGGCCAAAGAGGTGAGCAACTGGCTTCTGGGCGAGGTCAGCCGCATCTTGAACGCCAATGACATAGATATCAGCCAATTCCGGGAAAAGGTCAGCCCGGAGCGGCTTCTGGGGCTGATTTTGAGTTCGCACGGCACGATTAACCTGGCCACGGCCAAATCGGTGCTGGAGGAGATGTTCCAGACCGGGAAGGATGCCCAGGAGATTATCGCCCAGCGCGGGCTCAGCCAAATTAGCGATGCCGGTGAGCTTGAGGACATCATCACCCAAGTGATAGGCGCCAACCCTCAAGCGGTGGCCGATTTCAAGTCCGGTAAGGAGGCGGCGCTCAAATTTCTCGTCGGGCAGGTGATGCGGGCAACCAAGGGCCGTGCCAACCCGCAGGTGGCCGCGGAAATGCTCAAGAGGAAGCTTGCTTGAAGGCTCGAAACGGGGGAGAATAGCATAAGATGCAGACCTATTTACAAGTGGCTCAGATTGTATTGGCCATAGCCTTAATTTTGATCATTTTGCTTCAGGTTCGTGGTGGCGGGCTGGGGGGTATCTTCGGTCAGCCGGATACCGTGTATCGCACCAAACGGGGCCTAGAGAAAACCATGTTCCAGCTCACCATCGCCCTGGCAGTGCTCTTCATTATCATCGCCATAGTATCGCTCAGGGTGGCTTAAGTCTCCCCGCCGGGCAAAGATGGGCGCTATCATAACCCTGACCACTGATTTCGGCTTGGCTGACGGCTATGTCGCCGCGATGAAGGGGGTGATCCTCAGCATTAATCCTGAGGCCAAGCTAGTTGACCTCTGCCATGAGGTCAAGCCCCAGAATATCTCTCAGGCGGCCTTCATCCTGGGCACCACCTATCAGTTCTTCCCCGAGGGCACCATCCATGTGGTGGTGGTTGACCCCGGCGTTGGCACCGGGCGCCGGGCGGTCATCCTGAGAACCCCTAGGGCTGATTTCGTAGCCCCGGATAACGGAGTGCTGAGCTACGTCTTATCTCAATCTTCGGCTCAAGCTACTGGCCCAGGTCTCCAGCAGGTTGAGCTTCCGCCGGGGCTGGAGGCGGTTGAGCTCACCAACCCCCGTTTCTGGCGCTCTCCGGTGAGTGCCACCTTCCACGGGCGCGATATCTTCGCCCCGGTGGCGGCCTGGCTTTCTCTGGGCCGCAAGCTAGAGGACTTTGGGGAGAGGATAACTTCGCTCACCGCGTTGCCACTTATTCGCCCGCGCTGGACCCAGGACGGGGTATTGGTCGGCTGTATCCTGCACATCGACCACTTCGGCAACCTCATCACCAATATCAAAGGTGAAGACCTGCCCCGGAAGGCGGTGACCATTGAGGTGGCGGGCCAGCGTATCCTAGGACTTAGCCGCACCTATGAGGAGGGCGAGGGACTGCTTACCCTGGTCGGCAGTAGCGGGTATCTGGAGATAGCCCTCAAAGAGGGCAGCGCCAGCGCCCACCTTGATGCCAGGGTGGGTGATGAGGTAAAAATAAGCGCCAGATGAGGGTAAATATTGTTGCCTTATCAAGCCCTAAGGTATTGACAAATAGCTACGTGTTTGCTACCCTTGCTTTTCAGAATGAAGATAAGGAGGGCGAGGGAATGCCACAGGCCTACTGCATGAAGTGCCGGAAAAAGGTGGAGATCAAGAATCCGCAATCAGTGACGCTCAAGAACAAGCGTCCAGCGACGCAGGGGGTTTGCCCCAGCTGCGGGACCAAGGTCTTCCGTATCGGCAAGGCATAACTGGCCCAAGCATGACGCTTTCTTGAATCAGACGCCGTTTTTGTAGCCGGCCGGCGAGCCTAAAGGACATTGGTCGGCTCCCTCTAGTGCCGAGGCTTAAGGCTTCCCCTTCGACAAGGGCTAGCGGGCTGTGGTGCTACCATAGTTGGATGATGCCCAGAGTTTTGCCTCCCGAGCCAAGTCCTCGGGCAGTATGTAGAGTGTTTTTGCCAGCTTTCTCATAGGCTTCCTGGGCTGGTGGGAGGCTGGCGCTAGACTTGATGGGGTGGATGAAGGGTGGTTTTTCTCAATTTTGGCTGGCGGGAAAGGGGTGTGGGCTTATTCGTGCTAGCTTTTTATCATCATTTGCACAGGGGGTTTGATTGATAATGAAGCTAAAAATATGGTTTTTTGAGACTAGACCGCAGTTCTTGATACTCTCAGTAGTGCTGGCATTTCTGGGCACCAGCCTTGCCTGGTATGAGGGCTACTTTCATCTCGGGCATGCTGTACTTGCTTTCTTCGGGCTCTTGTTAGCTCATATTAGCGTCAATACCTTGAATGACTATTTTGATTACCGCAGCGGCATAGACTTGGCCACCAGACGGACTCCCTTCAGCGGCGGCAGCGGCATCCTCCCCGCCGCTCTGCTCACCCCCAAGCAGGTCCTCTGGCTGGGCATAGCCTCCCTCCTTCTGGCCACGCTCATCGGTGTCTATTTCCTGGTAGTTAGTGGCTGGCTGCTGCTGCCGCTGCTATTGGCGGCGGCTATTTGCGTCCTGCTTTATACCCCGGTTATCCTGAAAACACCCTGGCCGGAGTGGGCGGCCGGGCTGGGGCTGGGGTTTTTGCCGGTTATGGGGATGTACTTCATTCAGACCGGCGCCTATAGCTGGCACGCCGTGATCGCCGCGGTTGCCTCCGGTATTCTGGTGCATAACCTGCTCCTTTTGAACGAATTCCCCGATGCCGAAGCTGATAGGCAGGCGGGCAGAAAGACCCTGCCTATCACCATGGGCGGGACAGGGGCTAGTTTGGTCTACTCCGCGCTCACGGTCATGGTCTATCTCTGGATAATCGGCTGGGTCATCGCCGGGGTGGTGCCGGTCTTTGGGCTGGTAGCCCTGCTCACCCTCCCCTTTGCCCTCAAGGCGATTCAGGGTGCCCGGCAGCATCAGGAGATGGCCAGGCTGATGCCAGGGATGGCGAACAACGTTCTGGTTGTCCTCTTGACCCAACTGCTTTTGGGCTTTGGCTATATCCTGGCGGGCGTTTTCTAGATAGGTGCCGGGAAGATGTCCCCCAATATCCCCCTGCATCATATCTTCACCGCCGTGCCCGGGCGCTACGACCTCATCAACCATATCATAACCTGGGGGCTGGACTGGTGGTGGCGGCGGCGGGCGGCTGAAGAGTGCTTGCGCTCGCAGCCAGCCAGGGTGCTTGACCTAGCCTGTGGCACCGGTGACCTGGGGCTCAATATCGCTCAACTGGCGCCAAATAGCCTCGCCGTGCTCGGGCTTGATTACAGCCGCCCCATGCTGGAGATAGCCGCCGGCAAAGCAAAAACGCTCGCTGGGCAGAATATCTCCTTTATCCACGGTGACGCCGCCAACCTTCCCTTTCCCGATGGCAGCTTTGACTGCGTGGGCATTTCTTTTGCCTTCCGCAACCTGACCTACCGCAATCCGCTGGCGCCACACCACCTAGCTGAGGTAAGGCGGGTGCTGAACCCGGGAGGCCGGTACGTTATCGTGGAGTCAAGCCAGCCCGAATCTAAGCTGATACGGGGACTTTTTCACCTCTATCTGCGCTGGTTTGTCTACCCTATCGGCCACTTGCTCTCCGGCAACAAGCGCGCCTATCATTACCTGGCTCAGTCAGCGGCTCGCTTCTACACCGCGGAGGAGGTCAAGGCCATGCTGCTCCGCGCCGGCTTCCGTGAGGTGCATTATCATCCCCTCCTCTTTGGTGCCGCCGCCATCCACGTCGCCATCAAGTGAGGGTGAGGTCTACCTTGATTTTGTTGCTTTGGGGATGGAAGCTGTAGCGCCAACCTAAATCTGGTTTTCGATGCAATATTCTCTTAAGCCATTGAGAGCGGCGAAGAACTCCCGCATCATGACGCTTACCGGGTACATCCCCTTTTCGGTTACCCGTATCTTCTCCCCCATCTTCACCAGCCCGAAGAGCTTGAGGAGGCCGAGTTCCCTTCCCAGTTTCTCCTCAATGTCAGCCTGGAACCTCCGGGAGAACTTGGTTCTGTCCACCTCCATGCCGAAGAGCTTGGTGAGCAGGTAGTAGCGCAGGTTTTCTCTCTCCGAGAGCTTCCTCCAGCCGACGATGGGCAATTTGTCCTGTTTTAAAAACTCGCCGTACCTCTCCAAGGAGAACGAATTCACGTAGAAGTTGCCGTTTACCATGCTCACCGAGCCCGCCCCGACGCCGATGTAATCATCATAATCAATGATATATTCATCGATCATTCGGTTGCCTCTGGAGAAGCACCAGACGGTGGATGCCTCATAGCCTCCAGCATACAGTTCCCGCAGGATGACCTGGTAGAATCGCCTCTCCCGGGAGGTATCAATCCGGTTGAATCTCCGCTCCAGCGCGTTCTTCTTGTGCGGGGAGGCCATCAGCGGGTAGAAGGTGGCCTGGTCTATGCCCAATTCTTTGAAAATGGCCACGTCCGCCTCAAACTGCTCCAGGGACTGGCTGGGGAAATTGAAGAGCAGGTCCACATTGACCGTGTCAAATTCGCCCTCTGCCATGAGCAGCTTCTCTTTGGTCTCTTCCCCGGTGCAGAAGGGTCTGCCCATAGCCCTCACCAGGCCATCATCAAAGCTCTGCACCCCGATGGACAGACGGTTGATGCCCGCCGCCTTGAGCGAGGCGATGTTTTCCCGGGTTAGCTCACGGGGTGTGGTTTCCAGCGAGATGCGTTTTACCTCAAAATTAGCCTTGAGATAGTCGATGAGGCTGAGCAGCTCGTCCATGAGGATGGTCGGGGTGCCCCCGCCGAAGTAAAACTCGGAAAAGCGGAAACCTCTCTGGATGTAGAGGTCCACCTCCTTTTTCAGATGCTCAAAATACCGCCTGGCTTTGTCTTCCTTGAACAGATACCGGTTAAAGCAGCAGAAGGGGCACAAGGTGCGGCAGAAGGGGATGTGGATGTAAAGGGATATCTCCTCCCCTTGCTTCGCCCCTAGCTCGGCGAGCACCGCCTCGTCAATCTCCGGGCGGAGCTCAAGGAACTTTCTACCCTCACGCCGGGTGACAAAGCCGGCTAATTTGGCGAGCATTTTACCGTTTCCGCCTCCACACCGTCCCCCTGGGGGTATCTTCCAGGGTGACGCCAAGCTTATCTAATTCGGCGCGGATCTCATCGGCAAGCTGGAATTTTTTCTCACTGCGCAAGGCATTCCGAATATCTCGGAGCGAATTGATATAGGGCTCGGCAGTCTTCACGCCCGTATCTGGTTGGTCAAGTTCCGAAGCTATTTTTTCAATAACGTGGTCGAGCTTCTCTTCCCGAATTTTGGCGATGATGGCTTTTTGCAGCTCCATGAAAGGCTCGGCCTCGAGAGGTTTAAATTGGGGTGGCTTCAAAGTTAGTCCCAGCACTCCGCCAAGCTCTCTTATTACTTGTTGTGCTTGAGCAACACTATAACCAGATTCGCTGGCTCGGTTAATATCTCTAGCTAAATCAAACAGGGCAGCAATTGCTTTAGCCGTATTAAAATCATCATCCATCGCTTCAATAAAGCGGTGTCTATAGCTATCTGCATCAAACACGTAATTGTACTTTATACGAGGGTCATCCAACTCAGTATTAGCCGTATATCGCAGCCTATCGGCTCCCCTTTCCGCCGCCTCCAGGATTTCCTCGGAATAGGTGAGGGGGCTGCGGTAGTGGGAGCTGAGCACAAAGATGCGGATGGCATCGGCGCTGTATTTATCTAAGGCCTCCTTTATGGTGATGAGGTTCCCCAGGGACTTGCTCATCTTCTCTTCACCCAATTGCACCATGCCGTTATGCAGCCAGTAGCGGACAAAGGGTTTGACACCGGTGAAACTTTCCGATTGGGCGATCTCATTCTCATGGTGGGGGAAGACCAAGTCCTGCCCGCCACCGTGGATATCAAGGGTATTGCCTAGATACTTGAGCGACATGGCGCTGCACTCAATATGCCAGCCCGGCCGGCCCGGCCCCCAGGGGCTTTCCCAGGCAGGCTCGCCGGGCTTGGAGGCCTTCCACAGGGCGAAGTCCATGGGGTCTTCCTTTCCCTCCTCAGCTTCAATGCGCATCCCTGACCTCATCGCGTCCAGGCTGCGGTGAGATAGCTTGCCGTAATCAGGGACATTTCTCACCCGGAAATAGACGCTGCCCTGCGCCGGGTAGGCATATCCCTTGGCCACCAAGCCCTGTATCACCTCAATCATTTTGGGTATCTCCTCGGTGGCCCGTGGGTAAATGTCCGCCGGCTCGATGTTTAACGCCTCCATATCAGCAAAGTAGCTGGCGGTGAATTTTTCCGCTAGCTCCTGGGTGGAGATGCCGAGCTTATTTGCCCGGTCGATGATCTTATCGTCAATATCGGTGACGTTCTGCACGTACTTCACCTTGTAGCCGCGGTACTTGAGGTAGCGGCGGATGACATCGAAGATGATGTAGCTCATGGCATGCCCCAGGTGCGCCTCATCATAGGGCGTTATGCCACAAACGTACATCTTGACCACATCGCCTTGAGGCGAAAACTCTTCCTTTTGTCCTGATAGCGTATTAAAAACCTTCATCTAGTTCCCCCGCTGCTTGTCCGGAGATAGCAAAATAGCCCGAACTCAAATTTCCCCTGCTGTCGCCTAAAGAGTATAAATGCCTTTGTTTATTTTTTCTCTAGTGTCGCCAGGGCGTAGGCGGCGATCCCTTCGCCCCGGCCGATAGCCCCTAGCCCGTCGGTGGTGCTGGCCTTGACACTCACCTGGCCGATATTGATGCCCAGCGTCTGGCTGAGCTGCTGGCGCATGCGCCGGATAAAATCTTTGAGCTTGGGCTTTTCCGCCAGAATGGTGGCATCAATATTGTTTATCTGCCAGCCATCTTGGGCTATCTCATCCTTTACTTTTTCCAGCAGCACCAGGCTGGAGATATCCTTATACTGGGGGTCACCGGGCGGGAAGTGGCCGCCGATGTCCCCCCGCGCCGCTGCCCCCAGCAGGGCATCCATGATGGCATGAATGAGCACATCAGCATCACTCCAGCCAATGAGTCCCCGGTCAAAGGGTATCTCCACCCCTCCCAGCACCAGGCGGCGCCCCGGAGCCAGACGGTGGGCATCATAGCCGATACCGATGCGCAGTTTAGCGCTCATATTTCCGCCACAGGACCTCAGCCAGCGCCAGGTCCTCAGGGGTGGTTATTTTTATATTATCATAAGAACCGGGATAAAGCTTCACTTTATAGCCAAGCCGCTCCACCAGCGAGGCGTCATCGGTGGCGTCCTCATTCGCCTTTTGGTAGGCCTCGGTTATTAAACCAATGCGGAACACTTGTGGCGTCTGAACTAGCCATAGATTTTGACGTGGTGGCGTCTGGTAGATGGTTCCATCGTCCCCGGCGAACTTAATAGTGTCCTTGACCGGAACCGCGGCCACAGCTGCCCCCGTCTCCCTAGCCGCCTCCAGCCCCCGCTCAATCAATTCCACGGTGACGAAGGGCCGGGCGCCGTCATGGATTATCGCCCACTGGCACGTTTGGAGCCGCTTGAGCCCAGCGGCAACCGAGTCCTGGCGGCGCCTACCTCCGAGGCAGACATCGCTCACCTTGGACCACTCCTCACTGGCAACTAGTTGCCGGCATAGTGCCTCCTTTTCTCCGCTCACCACCACCACTATCTGATGAACTAGGGGGCACTCTTGAAAGGGCTGGGTTGCCCAGACTAAAAGCGGCCTACCGCCCAGCGAGATAAACAGCTTATCCACCTCGCCCATGCGCTGGCTCTTGCCCGCGGCCACAATCACCGCCCCCACCTTTTCCCCACTAGCCTCTTTTTTATCACTCATCGGACTAGTAAAGCCAATCTTCTTTTGAACGTATTCGCTCTTCAGGTTAATTTGAGTTTACACGTATTAGCGCGGGATTTCAAATAGTGTTAAAATGTCTGGCGAGGGGGTTTAGATGAGCCTGGATAAATACGCTTCCCGGCGGTTTGATATTGCGACAGAGGACAGCATTGACCGTGAGGTGCTGGAGGCTATCCCTTTTGATTATCCTGACTCGGCGACGGAGGTGGTCTATGAGACGGAGGAATTTACCTTTGTCTGCCCCTGGACTGGGCTACCCGACTTCGCCCGGCTGGTGATACGCTATACCCCCCACCGCTCCCTAGTTGAGCTCAAGTCCTTGAAATACTATCTCACCTCGTATCGGAACGTGGGCATATTGCAGGAGCATGCGGTAAACCGCGTGCTTCAGGATCTGGTGCAGTTACTGCGGCCTGTGGCCATGACGGTCGAGGCGGAATACCGGGAAAGGGGCGGGCTCAAGACCAAAGCCGTTGCCCGCTACGAGCGCAGCAATAAAAACGAGGAGGCAGCTCATGAAGGTAAACAAGATTCAGGATAAACCTGCCGAAGAATTTCACGGCGCCATCATGCGCAAGCTTATCTGTGAGGACGAAGGCGCCCCCAATTTCTGCATGCGCGTCTTTGAGGTTCAGCCTGGCGTCTCCACCCCGTTTCACGCTCACCCCTGGGAGCACGAGGTGTATATCCTCTGCGGCGAGGCGGTGATAAAGGCGGAGCAGGGGGAAGTGCGGGTGGGTAAGGATAGCGCCATCTACATCCCGCCCAATGAGCACCACTGCTTCTCAAATCAGGGGGAGGAGCCGCTGCGCTTTATCTGCGTTATCCCTATGTCCCAGTCCTGCAAGTTGTGAAATGGCGCTGGGCAGTTATGCGCAATTGCGCAACAACGCAACAGAGTATTGACGCAATTGCGCAATTGCGCTATACTTAGCCTCTGAAAGAGAGGTTATGCCGGTTATCTGCATCGCTAATCAAAAAGGCGGTGTGGGCAAGACCACCACCGCTGCCGCCCTCGCTGAAGCTTTGAGCGAACGCCACCAGCGGGTGCTGCTCGTTGACTGGGACCCACAGGCTTGTCTCACCATCACCATGGGCATCAACCCCGATACCCTTAGGCGCACCGGGTATGAGGTTCTGGCCGGTATTATCCGCCGGGAAAGAAGCCTCTCTATAGAGGATGTTATCCTCCCCACCGGTGACCCCAATATCGACCTTGTCCCCTCCAATATAGAGCTCTCCCAGGCCCAGCTTGACCTGGTGGAGGCGAAGGGCCGTGAGATGGCCTTGAGGGAGATGCTCCGGCCGGTACGCCACTCCTATGATTATATCCTGGTGGATTGTCTGCCCAGCCTCGGGCTTCTGACCATCAATGCTCTCTCCGCCGCGGATAAGGTGATCATACCCCTTCAGGCTGACTTTCTGGCGATGAAGGGGCTGGTGCGCTTGCTTAGCACCATCATCCGAGTGCGGGATAAGCTCAATCCCGAGCTTGAGATTGGGGGCATTCTCTTCACCATGACCAACCTGCGCACCCTGCACAGCCGGGAGGTGATGGAGGTTACCCGCCGGGTCTTCGGCGACCGGATAAGGGTCTTTGAGGCCATCGTGCCCAGCAGCGTTCGTTTCAAAGAAGCCCCGGCCGCGGGGAAGTCAATCCTGAGCTATGCCCCCAGGTCCGACGGGGCCGATGCCTACCGACTACTTGCCGAAGAGGTGATGCGAGATGAAGCGAGTTAGTATTACCGAGGAGCTTGCCTACGGGACGGCGCTGGAGCGCCTCACCGGTGCCGATAGGCCGGTGGAGACACCTTCCCGAAAAGCCCCCGCGGTACCAGCTGGGACGAGAGCCAAAACGGCGATGATCAAGCTCTCTGTTTTCTTAAGCCGGGAGGAGGACGCTTACCTAGAGAGCCTGGCGTCAACGGCCAAGTTCACCGGTGGCAAGAAGCTGAGCAAGACCAAGCTCATTGAGGCTATGGTGCGGGCTTTCCGCACCACCAAGCTGGACGTGAGAGGGGTGAGAACCGAGGAGGAGCTCCTCAAAAGAGTGATTGCGCAATTGCGCAAATGAGTAAATACGCAAGCTAGCCTCGGCGGTAGAATCATGGAAGCTGGTTCTATTTGCCGGGCTAAATCTGCGCCCAGAATGGCCCTGAGAGCGCGCAGAATTCGTTTTTTGGCCCCGTTTCCCGGCGGTATGAGGAAAACCTTTTAAGCCCGTTTTGGCCTAGTTTTGATGAGCCCGGCCTCTATCGCCTCTTTTAGGGTGCTTATCGGGATAAGCTCGATGCCTTGATGAACTGAGCTCACTTTGGCGCCAGCCTGGGGCACCAGGCAGCGCTTAAAACCAAGCCTGGCGGCTTCAGCCAGCCGCCGCTCCAGCTGGGAGGCGGCGCGGAGCTCACCACTCAGTCCCACCTCCCCCACCGCCACGAGATGGGGGTCAACCGCCATCTCGCGGTAGCTGGAGGCGATGGCCAGGGCCATGCCCAGATCAGCCGCCGGCTCCCCGATTTTGAGCCCGCCGATGACGTTGACCATAATATCCTGATGACCGAGCTTGAGGCCGAGGCGTTGTGTCAGCACCGCGGTGACCAAGAGCAGACGGTTGAAGTCAACCCCGTTGGCGGTGCGCCGGGGCAGGCCAAAGCTGGTGGGGGTGGTGAGCGCCTGTATCTCAACAAGGAGGGGGCGGCTCCCCTCCAGGGTGGGTACCACCGCCGAGCCCAGCGCCTCCGCCCCACGCTGGGAGAGAAATGCCCGCGAGGGATTATCCACCTCAACCAGCCCCTGCGCCCGCATCTCAAAGATGCCGACCTCATTGGTTGAGCCAAAGCGGTTCTTCACGCTGCGTAGCAGCCGATAAGCACTGAAGGGCTCACCTTCAAAGTAGAGCACCACATCAACGATGTGCTCCAGCACCCGGGGCCCGGCGATGGCCCCGTCCTTGGTGACGTGCCCGGCGATGAAAATGGGCACCGCGCCCAGTTTGGCCCAGTGCATGAGCTTCAGGGTGCATTCCCGCACTTGAGTCATGCTCCCCGGGGCGGCTGCCAACTCTGGGGTATAGACGGTCTGGATGGAGTCAATGACCACTAGGCTCGGGGATATCTCCTCAACCTGGCTCAGGATGACCTCAAGGTCGCTCTCGGCAAGGAGGTAGAGCCCTTCGCCCTTTATCCCCAGGCGCTCCGCCCGGAGCTTGATCTGGTGCAGGGTCTCTTCGCCGGAGACATAGGCTACCTTGCCCCGCTCTTGGGCGATGGCGGCGGCGGCCTGCAGCATGAGGGTGGATTTGCCGATGCCTGGGTCGCCGCTGATGAGCACCAGTGAGCCGGGCACCAGCCCCCCGCCGAGCACCCGGTTAAATTCATTCAGAGGCAGGGAAAGACGCTGGGTGGCAGAGGCTATAACCTGGGAGAGCTCCTGGGGTGGGTTAGCCGGGGAAGTAGGTCGCGGCGCTGCGGCGATGACCGGAGTCTCAATGAAGCTGTTCCACTCTTGGCAGTCGGGGCAGCGCCCCAGCCATTTCGGGCTCTCCTTGCCGCAGTGCTGGCAGACAAATATCGTCCTTCTCTCTGGCTTGCTCACAGCTTGACTTTACCTGATTTGGGGCCATAAGGCAAGAGGGATTTTGAGCAAGAAATGAGGAATATCGGAGGAAAAAGATAAAAGCCTGTGGCCATACTATACAGGCCAGCCCAAGGATAAAAACCCAGCGGCGATGGCGCGGTCAGGGTATCCCGGGGTGTAAGTTAGCCCTCTACGACGTCGCCAGTGACCGGGTCAACCCTCACTCCCTGGCTGGTCATCCAGGCCAGGCCCTGCTCGATATCCTTCTCGTCCCCGTCCAGCTCCAGCACCACCCAGCCCTTATTTTCCGAGACATCGGCACGGCGGATGCTGGTGACGATGTTGAACTTCTGCCCGAGGTAATAAATCAAGGGCTGCTGGACCAAATCCGGGGGGAAGGTAAACAGTACCTGTCTTTTGGCCATTTTATCCTCCCTTTAGCTTTCGGCAACACCTAGCGCGAGTTTAGCATAATTTAGGCTCTCTGACATTAAGCACTTCCTCAAGCGATTCAACCGTGGGCCGGATGCTGAGCGGCTGAACGGCGTCGGCGACGATGTCCTGCGTTCTCGGCCCGGCCCCGGTGATGAAGGCCACGGTGAGCTCGTCTTTCTTGATCACCCCGGAGGCGACCAGCTTGCGCAAGGTAGCAATGACCACCCCACCGGCGGCCTCGGCAAAGATGCCCTCGGTTTGCGCTAGTAACTTCATCCCGGCGATCGCCTCCTCATCGCTGACCGCGCCGGCCCCGCCCCCCGACTGCCGGGCGACTCTCAAGGCGTAGTAGCCATCCGCCGGGTTGCCGATGGCGATTGACTTGGCGATGGTCTGGGGCTTGACCGGATGGACGTGTAGCGAGCCGGCCTGAAAAGCATTGACGATGGGTGAGCAGCCCTGCGCCTGGGCAATGTACATGTGGGTATTGACCGGCTCAATTAAGCCCAGCATGGCCAGCTCATCCAGGCCCTTCCAGATGCGGGTGAAGAGGAGCCCGGAGGCAGCCGGGGCGACGACGCAGTCAGGGGCACGCCAGCCCAGCTGCTCGGCCACCTCATAGCCAAGGGTCTTGCTTCCCTCGGCATAGTAGGGCCTGAGGTTAATGTTGATGAAGCCCCAGTGGAATCTCTCGGTGAGCTGGCGGCAGAGGCGGTTGACGTCATCGTAGCTCCCCTCAACCGTGATCAGGGTTGGCTTGTAGATGGCCGCCCCCACCAGCTTGCCGGGTTCCACGCTATCGGGCACAAAGACGTAGGCTTTTAAGTTCGCCTTGGCGGCGTGAGCGGCCACGCTGGCCGCCAAGTTGCCCGTTGAGGCGCAGGCCACCGCCTCAAAGCCGAATTCCCGCGCTTTGGTCACTGCCACCGAGACCACCCTGTCCTTGAAGGAGTAGGTGGGGTTGAGGCCATCGTTTTTGATATAAAGTTGGTCTAACCCCAGCTCGCTGGCCAGGTTATCGGCCTTGACCAGCGGAGTAAAGCCGGTGCCGAGGTCAACCACCTCACCTTCCACCGGCAGCATATCGCGGTAGCGCCACATGCTGAACTGCCCCTCTGCCAGCTTCTCCCGGCTGACTGTGGCCGCCATGGCCTTATAGTCGTAGGTCACCTCCAGCGGGCTGAAGCAGAAGTCGCAGAGGTTGCGCGGTTCTAGCGGATATTCTCGGCCGCACTTGCGGCAGCGCAGCGCGGTAGCATAGGACATCTCTTCCTCCCTAGCCAGCTTCCAGGGCCTGGCCCAAGTCCTCAATCAGGTCATCAACGTTCTCCAGACCAACCGATAACCGGATGAGCTGGTCGGTGATTCCTGCTTTCAGTCTCGCCTCCTCAGGCATGGAGGCATGGGTCATGGTGGCGGCATGGTCAGCTAGAGACGCCACCCCGCCCAGCGATTCGGCCAGCGCAAAGAGCTTGAGTTTCCTTAAAAAAGAATTAACCTCCTCGATGCTCCCATCTATCTCGAAGGAAACCATGCCCCCAAACCCCTTCATCTGCCGCTTGGCGATGTCATGCCCGGGGTGGGACTCAAGCCCGGGGTAGTAAACCTTCTTCACCTTGGGGTGCCCCTTGAGGTAGTTGGCGATGGCAAAGGCATTCTCCTCATGCTGCTTCATCCTCACCGGGAGGGTCTCAATGCCCCGGAGCACCAGCCAGCAATCAAAGGGGGAAGCCGGGGTGCCCATGGCATTGAGCAGGAACTGAATCCTTTCTGAGAGCTCATCGGTGGTGGTCACCACCGCCCCGCCGACCACATCACAGTGCCCGTTTAAGTATTTGGTGGTGGAGTGAACCACCAGGTCAATGCCGAACTCAATGGGCTTCAAAAAATAGGGGGTGGCGAAGGTGTTATCTATCACCGTGAGCAGGTTAT
>MTNR01000039.1 GCA_002011495.1 Dehalococcoides sp. JdFR-56
CCTTTGACCCGATAAACCAGAGCCTGGTCGCCATTCCCTTGGTCGTGCTCTATGAGATGAGCATCTGGCTGGCCAGGCTCGTCCAGAAGAAGCGAGATGATACCACCCTCAGCGAATGATAACCAAGGATAGCTCCTCCAGCCTCTGGTGCATCTTCTCTAGGTAACTGGCATTTTCATCAACGAGCTGCTGGTATCTCTTGACCAGCTCGGCCATATTCCTCTGGTTTGTCTCAATCGCGGTGAGATACCCCTCATCCATGAGCTTGGTATGCTGGTTGAGGATTTGGGCGTGCTCGCCGAGAACCTGCGCGTGCTGGCTTATCACCTCATTCATCTCCCTCACGCTTTGGCTGATAACGGAAAATCTCTCTTCAGTAAGGCGCTTAAAATCGCTCCCCATCTGAAACACCCACCCCAGCCCGGCGAGCAAAAGTACAGTGAGCAGGATATTCCAGATTACCAGTCCCCGGTACATGCTAATACCCCCGTTTTAAATATAAAAATAGCTTAAAGCTTATCCCAGTCTTATTCCCTATGATACCACAAGCTGGGGAGGCTTGCTTGCCCCACAGGGACAGCCGTGGTAAAATTTGAACCACTTCTCCTAGGGGAGGCTCAAGATGTGGGCATGGTTCACCGCCAACGGGGTCTGGATACTGGTTGCCCTAGTTAGCGGGTTAATCCTGTTTTTGGCCCTCAAGCGCTGGGCAAACCGGCTGATAAGAAAGACCGTCCCCGAGCCCCTTCATGAGCAGCTGGACGGGATAGTAAAGACGGCTACCTGGGTCACCATCGCCATCGGTGGGGTGCTCATCGGCTTGAGCGTAGCCGCGGTCACCCTCTCCGCCCTTGGCGGAGACATCACCCCGGCACTGGGCGCCATCGGCAGCTGGCTGGCCGGGCATGGCGTGCGCATCCTCATCATCATCGGCATCGCCTATCTCTTTCACCGGCTGACCAAGGCGCTGGCGCCCCGGCTCATCGAGCAGACCATAACCATAAGGGGAAGAGGGCGCCGGGCCAGAGAGGAGATGAGAAAGAGAACTCAGACGCTGAGCCGTATTCTCATCCAGGGCATCGCCGTTATCATCGCTCTCATCGCCACCTTCATGGTCCTCTCTGAACTAGGGATTGACATCACCGCGGCTCTAGCCGGCCTGGGGATAGTCGGCCTCGCCGTGGGCTTTGGGGCCCAGTACCTCATCCGCGACCTCATTGCCGGCTTCTTCGTCTTTCTGGAAAATCAATATAACGTGGGAGACGTAATCAAGGTGGGCGATACCTTCGGCATGGTGGAGGAGGTATCCTTGAGGAGAACCATCACCAGAGACCTTGATGGGGCCAGGCACGTCATCCCCAACGGGGAAATCAGGGTCTTGAGCAACTACAGCCAGGGGATGTCAAGGGCTCACCTCAACATAAGTGTGGCCTACAAAGAAGACCTTGACCGAGTGATGGCGCTGATGAGAAAGACCTGGGAGGAAATGTCAGCGGATGAGACCTGGTCCCGCCACATCCAGTCAAGAACCCCCCAGATTCTGAGGGTGAATGAATTTGGTGATTCCGGCATCACCATCAAGCTGGTGGGATGGACCGAGCCCATCATGCAGTGGGACGTCATGGGGGAATACTTGCGCCGGATCAAGCGGGTCTTTGACCAAGAGGGCATTGAGATCCCTTGGCCCCACATGAAAGTATACTTCGGCGATGAGCTAGGAAAGAAAGGGCTCCCCCGCTAACCCCACCCAAGCCTGGTCAGATTGCATTTCAGCCAAGCCTGTGTTATAGTCTAGAATAGAATTTGACATTTGACCGCTAGGGGTGCTGTTACTGGCTAGAGAGGCACTGGGGCGCCAACCCTGTGGACCTGACCTCGGCGAGGCGAGCGCAGGGAAGCGGCAGCAACTTAGACCAAGGGTCTAAAAGCGAGGCCGGAGCCCTTGGTTTTTGCTTTAAGGGCTAGTTTTATCAAATGTTTAAGACTTTAAGGGAAGACATTCAAACGGTCTTTGCCAAAGACCCGGCGGCAAGGAGCACCCTTGAAGTCATCCTGTGCTATCCAGGGCTGCATGCCCTGTGGCTGCACCGCCTGGCTCATTTCCTGTGGCAGCACAAGCTCCGGCTGCTGGCTCGTCTCCTCTCGCACCTCAACCGCTTCCTGACCAATATTGAGATTCATCCTGGAGCCAAAATCGGCCGGCGCTTCTTCATTGACCATGGCGCCGGGGTCGTCATCGGGGAGACATCGGAGATCGGCGATGACGTCCTGCTCTATCAGGGGGTGGTTCTGGGCGGGACAACCCTAGAGAAGAAGAAGCGTCACCCTACCTTGGGCAATAACGTGGTCATGGGGAGTGGCGCCATCGCCCTGGGGCCGATCACCATCGGTGATGGCGCCCGCATCGGCTCGGGCTCGGTGGTGGTCAAATCCGTCCCTCCTGGCGCCACCGTAGTAGGCATCCCGGGCAAGGTGGTTGAGGACCGCCGCCGGCCAGTGGTGGACCTAGAACACGGTAAATTGCCTGACCCAGTGGCGGAGGCCATCAGGCTGGTTTTAAGGGAGCAGGATAAGCTGGAGGAGCGTCTGGAGAGGCTGGAGAAGGCATCCGGGGTAGCCATCCCCGAAGATGAACTGGAGCCGGAGCGGAAAAAAATCGAGCACGAGCTTGAGGCGGAAGAGGGATAAGATGGCTAAGCGGCGCGTCATGCTCACCTTCAACGAGGAGCAGGCCAGAGAGCCCATTATCTATAATCTGGGGCAGCAGTTTAACCTGGTGACCAATATTCGCCGCGCCAGTCTCACCGAGGATAGAGGCTGGATCGTGCTGGAAATAGAGGGCGATGAAGCTGACATTGAGCAAGGCATCGGCTGGGTGACCAGCAAGGGGGNAAGAGTTGACCCAGCTGACGGAGAGATAACGGAGGCTTAGCATGGCAAGAATCTATCTGGACTATGCGGCCACCACGCCCACCCACCCTGAAGTGGTCAAGGCAATGCTGCCTTATTTTACCGAAATCTTTGGCAACCCCTCCAGCATCTACTCCTGCGGCCAGCAGGCCAGAGGGGCCATGGAGGAGGCGAGGACCAAGGTGGCCGAGCTTATTGGCGCTAAAGACGAGGAGATCGTCTTCACCAGCGGCGGCACCGAGGCGGATAACTTCGCCATAAAGGGCGTGGCCTATGCCAACCGTGACAAGGGTGACCACATTATCACCACCGCCATTGAGCACCACGCCGTGCTTGAGACCTGCCATTTCCTGGAGACGCAGGGATTCAAGGTAACCTATCTCCCGGTGGATGAGTACGGCATGGTTGACCTGGATGAACTCCGTAGGGCGCTCACCAAGCGAACCATCCTGATTTCGGTGATGCACGCCAATAACGAAATCGGCACCATCGAGCCGATAGCTGAGATAGGCAAGATCGCCAAGGAGGCCGGGGTTTATCTTCACACTGATGCCGTGCAGACGGTGGGACATATCCCGATAAACGTGGATGAGCTGGGGGTGGACCTGCTTTCCCTCTCCGCCCACAAGCTTTACGGCCCCAAAGGGGTTGGCGCCCTGTACATTAGAAAGGGCACCAAAATGGTCTCCTTCATGCACGGCGGAGAGCAGGAGCGGGGACGGCGCGCCAGCACCCAGAATGTCCCCGGCATCGTGGGGCTGGGCAGAGCCGCCGAGATCGCCCGAGAGGAGATGGATGAGGAGGCCGAGCAGCTAAGCCGCCTGCGCGATAAGCTAGCCCAAGGCATCCTCTCCCGAATTGAGCACAGCCGCTTAAACGGCCACCCCACCAAGCGCCTGCCCAATAACGTCAACGTCAGCATCTCCTTTGCCGAAGGCGAGTCAATGTGCCTCAATTTAGACCTTGAGGGCATCTGCTGCTCCACCGGTTCTGCCTGCAGCTCATCGGTCACCGAGCCCTCTCACGTGCTGCTGGCATTGGGGCTAGCGCCGCTTGAGGCACACAGCTCCCTGAGGTTCAGCCTGGGCAAGTGGACCACGGAGGAGGAGATTGACCAGGTCCTGGAGGTACTGCCCCGCGTGGTGAGTAAGCTGAGAGCCATGTCACCGCTCCTGAAAAGCCATCATTAGGCCTTGAAAATAACCAAAAAACAAGGAGGCAAGGTGTTACCGGAAATCGGCAAGGTAGATAAAGCCACTTTTGACCGGGTTATCTTCCCCAGGCTCGGTAAGCGAGATAGCTCGGTTCTCATCGGCCCCGAGCATGGCGTTGACGCCGCCGTGGTTGAGCTGGCGGGAGGCGAGGTCATGGTCATCGCGGAAGACCCCACCTTCGGCATGCCGGTGCTGATGCCGCACTTCGGCTGGTCTATTGTGCATATCTGCGCTAGCGACGTCGCCGTGCTTGGCGTCAGGCCACGCTACATGACCATCTGCCTCATGCTGCCTCCGGGCACTGAAGAGAGCGTGCTGGAGCACATCTGGCAGGAAATCCATGAGGAGTGTGAGAAACTGGGTATCGCCATCATCGGTGGCCATACCGGTGTTTACCCCGGCATCGCCTACCCGCTGAACGGTGGCTGCACCATGATTGGCCTGGGAAGCAAAGACCAGCTTACCCCGCCATCCAATGCCCAAGTTGGCGACCGGCTGATTATGACCAAGGGACCGGCGGTTGAGGCGGCGGGCATTCTGGCTCTGCAGGCTGAGAAACCTTTGTTGGAGAAATTCGGCAAGGATATCGTGGAGAAGGCGAAAGGCCACTTCATGGCCATGTCCGTGGTTCAGGATGCGCTGGTGGCTGCACCCTACGCCCACGCCATGCATGATGCCACCGAGGGCGGGCTGCTCAACGGCATCTATGAGATCGTGGAGGCCTCCGACGTCGGCGTCACCGTGTTTGAGGATAAGATATTCATTCCGGAAGAGATTGATGCCGTCTGCCGCTACTTCAATATTGACCCTCTCACCGCCATCAGCGAAGGGACGCTGGTGATCACCGCCGCGCCCGAAAAAACACCCAAGCTTCTAAGCGAACTGAAACAGAACGGCATTGCTGCCTGGGAGATAGGCGAGATAACCGCCAGGGACAAGGTCTTTGTCCGCAAGGATGGCCAAAAAGAGGAGCTAACGCCGGTTAAGGTGGACCCGTTCTGGGCAGCCTATTTCAGCACCCTAGAGGGATAAGGCGTTGAATAGCGCGCAGCAAGCGGAACTGGTGCTGGGTAACCTGGTCCGGGCCATTGATAAGTTGCAGAGTAGCGCTGAATTTGCCCGGCTCATGCCCGAGGTCAGGGTCAATCTGGCATACGCCCTGCCCCAAGCCAGGACCCCCGATGAGGTGGCGGCGGTGGACGGAAGGATAACGGTGGTACGGGGACTCCCCCACGCCTCGGGGCTGCCCAGGTGGGGAGCCTCAGACCACATGGCCCGGCTGATTATTGAAGTACGTAAATATGACCCCACGGTCAATGCTGGTATAAACTTCAAGTGCGATGCCACTGTGATTGAGGTGGTACGGCAGTACTGCGCCGAGAAGGACATACTTTTCGGCTCGATTGACCGCACCAAGGAACCTGCGGAAGCGGCCGGGCCGGATAGAAGCTCCATGCCCTGGAAAATCGAATACTTAAAGGCAAATTACGGCGGCATCCCCAGGCTCTTCTACGAGGGAGAAGGCTGGGGGAAGGAGCCACTCTTCGTCGCCCTTGGCGGTGATGCCGTTGAAGTGGCTGAGATAGCTATTGAAATCGCCCAGCGCTATCGCGAGAGACTGGGCTAGCCCAAGTTACATGATAGAGGAGGTGGCGGTAACTCTTGTCCAGCCAAAACTGCCGAGTGGTTGTCGCCATGAGCGGTGGTGTGGACTCATCGGTGGCGGCGGCGCTGCTCCGGGAGCAGGGCTACCAGGTGATCGGCGTCACCATGCAAATCTGGCCCCAGGGTGAGGACAAGTTCGGGGGCTGCTGCGGCATCGGCGCTGTGGAGGACGCCAAGAAGGTGGCCTACCGGCTGGGCATTCCCCACTACGTCATGAATTTCCGGGATATTTTCGCCCGGAAGGTGATCGCTGATTTCTGCCAGGAGTACCGCCTGGGGAGAACCCCCAACCCCTGCATCCGCTGTAACCAGTACATCAAGTTTGAGGCACTGCTGAAGCGGGCAAGGGAGCTGGGGGCTGATTTTGTCGCCACCGGGCATCATGCTAGAATAGAGAAAGATGAGGTTACGGGAAGATACTTCTTGAAAAAGGGGGTTGACCAGCAGAAAGACCAGTCCTACTTCCTCTACCCAGTAACCCAGGAGCAATTGCGTCATATCTTGATGCCCGTGGGAAACTATACCAAAGAGATGGTGAGGAAAATCGCCCGGGAACTCGAGCTGCCGGTGGCCGATAGGCCAGAGAGCCAGGAGATCTGCTTTATCCCTGATGATAACTATGCCCAGTTCCTCAAAGATTACCTCCCGCAGGCGGCGCAGCCAGGCCCGATACTGGATGAGCAGGGAAACGTGCTGGGCACTCACCATGGCATCATGTTCTACACCATCGGCCAGCGCAAGGGGCTGGGGATAGCCGCCCAAGAACCGCTATACGTCATCGCCATCGAGCCGGAGAGAAACGCCATCATCGTGGGCCCCAAAGAGAGGGCTTTCGGGGACGAGCTTATCGCCTCCGGTCTGCACTGGATAACCTTTGACCGGCTAACTCAACCGCTCACGGCCAAGGCCAAGATAAGGTACCGCCACCCAGAGGCTGAGGCCATGGTGATACCTCTGGATGAAGATAAAGTTTATGTAAAGTTTACTGAGCCGCAGCTGGCCATCACCCCGGGACAGGCGGTGGTCTTCTATGATGGTGATACCGTCATCGGTGGTGGCACCATTGAGTCAGCGCGGAAAGCCGCCATAACCGAAAAGGAAAAGGAGTTTGTTTGATATGGCTTCGGTGGTTGCTGTCTGCACGAGCAAGAAAAAAGGAACCAAAAAGCAGGCCATGACTGAGGGTTTCTTCAAGGAAGATTACGGCCTCATCGGCGATGCCCACGCCGGCCACCTCCCCAACCGCCAGGTGAGCCTGCTCGCCATAGAGAGCATTGACAAGATGCGCAGCTTGGGCTTGAACCTAAGCCCCGGTGATTTCGCCGAGAACCTCACCATTGAGGGCATTGACCTATGCCATCTCGCCGTCGGCACCCGGATATCGGTCGGTGAGGAGGTTATCCTGGAAATCAGCCAGATCGGCAAGGAGTGCCATACCGCCTGCGCCATCCGCCGCCAGGTGGGCCAGTGCATCATGCCGGAGGAGGGGGTCTTCGCCCGAGTGGTGCGGGGAGGCCGGGTCAGGCCGGGAGACAAAGTGGAAATTGGAGAACCATCATGATAGATAAGAGCTTGTCTCTAGTGGAGAGAATCCTGAAATTAAAGCAGGAAAGAAACGCCGTCATCCTGGTCCACAACTACCAGCTGGGCGAAATTCAAGACATCGCTGACTTCGTGGGTGATTCCCTAGGCTTGAGCCAAAATGCCGCCAAGACCAAGGCTGATGTCATCGTCTTCTGCGGGGTTCATTTCATGGCTGAGACCGCCGCCATCCTCTGCCCGGATATGACCGTGCTCCTGCCGGATAGGCACGCCGGCTGTCCCATGGCCAATATGATCACCCCCGAGCAGCTGCGTCAGAAGAAGAAGGAGCTGCCCAGTGCCAGTGTCGTCTGCTACATCAACTCCACCGCTGCGGTCAAGGCGGAATCGGATATCTGCTGCACCTCAGCCAATGCGGTCAAGGTGGTGGAGAGTGTAGCCAATGATGAGATACTCTTTGTCCCTGACCAGTACCTGGGGCACTATATCTCCACCAAGGTAAATAAAAAAATGCACTTCTGGCCGGGCTACTGCCCCACCCACGCCCGCATCCAGCCCCAGGATATCATCCGGCTAAAAGAGGAGTACCCCAATGCCAAGGTGGTCGTCCATCCGGAGTGCCGGCCTGAAGTCATCGCCCTGGCAGATGAGGCCTTGAGCACCGGGGGGATAATCCGCTACGCCCAGCGGGAAGACGTGCGCGAGCTGATTGTGGGCACCGAGCTGGGCATCATCCACCGGCTGAGAAAGGAGAACCCGGGCAAAAAATTCATCCCCGTCTCAGAACAGGCAGTCTGCCCCAATATGAAGCTGATCACCCTGGAGAAGGTCCTCTGGTCTCTGGAGGAGATGAGGCCGGTGGTGAAGGTTCCGGAAAGAGTCCGCCTGCGAGCAAAGGCAGCGGTGGATAAGATGCTGGCCACCGTCTGAAAAAGAGCTATGGAAAGCTCAAATTATATCGTCCTCCTGATCACTACCGGCAGCGTCCAGGAAGCCCAGCAGATAGCCAAGCTACTTCTTGAGCAGCGAAAAATAGCCTGCGCCAACATCATCCCCAAGGTTGATTCCCACTTCTGGTGGCAGGATAAGCTTGACTCAGCCGAAGAGAGCCTGCTTATCGCCAAGACCAAAGCCTCATTACTCCCTGAAATCATCACTCTGGTCAAGGAGATACACAGCTACCAAGTCCCGGAGATAATCGCTCTCCCCATCATCGGCGGTAGTCAAGATTACCTAGAGTGGATTGAGAAGAGCGTAAGTTAAAGCTGCCTTCTTGACCTCAGCCACTTTTGCTTCTGGCTGACCCTCGCCCCTTCATCAGTGGGCTGGTAGCTTGCCCAGAAATTATCCCGAAAAGCGTTGAAAGTGCCATCCAGAACAGCATTTCTTATTCTATCCATTAGAGTATGAATGAAGTACAGGTTATGAATGGTGGCCAGTCTCAGCGCCAGGAGTTCCTCACTCTTGAAGAGATGCTGGAGATAAGCCGCAGAGAAGGTGCGGCAGGTGTAGCACCGACAATCAGGGACAAGCGGCTGGTCCATCTGGCTGAAAGCGGTGTTTCTGATATTGCGCCGGCCCTGCCAAGTAAATAACGCCCCGTTGCGGGCGACACGCGTGGGTAGAGCGCTATCAAAGATATCAATGCCCCGGGCAACGCCTTCCACAATATCCTCCGGGGAGCCCACCCCCATGAGATAACGGGGCTTATCCTGAGGCAGTAGAGCCACCACTTCTTCAACTAAGGCCAGAGTCTGCGTCTTGGGCTCACCAACGCTCAAACCCCCGATGGCATAGCCGGCAAAGCCCAGCGAGGTGAGGTACTCCACCGACTGGCGGCGAAGCTCGGGGAAGACGCCCCCCTGCACTATGCCGTAGAGGGCCTGGTCACCACGCTTGAGCGCCTTCTTACATCTCTCCGCCCACCGGTGCGTTCTCAGCATCGCCTCCCGCACCCGCTCCAAGCTATCTCCATAGGCTGAGCACTCATCCAGAACCATGATGATATCAGCCCCCAGCGCCTCCTGGTATTGCACCACAAGCTCAGGGGTGAGGAAATGCTCACTGCCGTCAATATGCGAGCGGAAAACAACCCCTTCGTCGCTAGCCCGGCAGAGCGCCGCTAAACTGAACAGCTGATAGCCACCGCTGTCAGTGAGGATGGCACCATCCCACCCCATGAATTTATGTAAACCGCTCATCTTGGCCACCACCTCGATGCCCGGCCTGAGGTAAAGGTGGTAGGTGTTGGCCAGCACCATCTTGAAGCCGATGTCTTTCACCTCCTCGGGGGTCAGCGTTTTCACCGCGCCTTGGCTACCCACCGGCAGAAAGACCGGCGTCGCCACCGGGCCGTGTGGGGTGGCTAGCTCCCCCACCCTAGCCCCGGCACAGGTCTTGAGCAAGCGGAAACCACTCTGCTCCGTCAATCTTCCCTCCCCAAAGCAAGAAAATAAGCTTTGAATTTTTAATAAGCTTTACTCTTATATCGTTTTTCCCGCGGTGAAGTCAAGCCCGATTTGTCTTGGCCGCCGAAATCATATTAAGATTAGGATTGTGAAGCAGGAACTAAAGCGGGCTCTCTCCCAGAGGCAGAAGCAATCTATCATTGACCCCAGCCGGGTACCAGCCGCAGTGCTGGTGCCCATCTATGAAAAAGAGGGGGAATATTACATCCTGTTCATCAAGCGCACCGAGTGGGTGGAAAAGCACAAAGGTGAGATATCCTTCCCCGGCGGGGTTCACGAGGAGAGGGATAAGAGCCTGCTTGATACCGCCCTGCGGGAGTGCGCCGAGGAGATAGGCCTAGCGCCCGAGGCGGTCGAGATACTGGGGGAGCTTGATGATGAGCTCAGTGTCAAAACCAACTACGTCATCTCCCCCTTTGTGGCGCTTGTCCCCTGGCCGTATCAGTTCCAGGTGGATGGTGAGGAGACCGAGGAGATAATTGAAGTCCCGCTCTCGGCGCTGTGGGGCAAGGACTGCCCGGGTCAGGAGACCCACGATGGGAAAACGGTTACCACCCACTGCTATCACTATCAGGGAAGGGTGATTTGGGGGGCCACCGCCCGCATACTGAGCAAGTTCCTGGATATCTTCGCCCGCGCCGTGGGGATGAAATAAAAAAAGAAAATGGGAGAGCGGCCGAAAGCAACCGAGATTATTTCTTCCCTCCCTTGGCCTTGATCTTTATTGACTTGGGCTTGACCTCCTCAGACTTGGGGATGGTCAAGGTGAGGACGCCGTCCTCAAACTTGGCCTCTGCCTTGTCGGTATCCAAGCCAGCGGGGAGGGTTATGCTCCGGCTGAAGGCACCATAGCGGTGCTCCTGGTAGATGTAGTCCTCGCGCTTTATCTTCTCATCCACCTTGTTCTCGCCCCTGATGTGCAGGGTATCGCCGGTGATGGTGATGTCAATGTCCTCCGCCTTGACTCCAGGCAGAGCCGTCTTCACCACCACCTCATTATCCGTCTGATACATGTCAATGGGCACCGCCACCCCAAAACCACCAAAAGCGCGAGAAGGAGTAATGAAGGCTTCCTCAAAGAGCTTGTCCATCGCCTGTCGCAGGCTCATCAGCTGATTGAAGGGTTCCCAGCGTACCAGGTTCATACCATTCACCTCCTTTCTCAGCGATTTTTTTCCCATGGCCGCTCTCCCATCCACCTACTTAAAATATAGCATAGTTAACAAAATTTTGTCAAGATATTTTATAAAAAATTTTATAAACATTAATATAATAATGTTGACATTTTTCACAAAACAGTATATAATTGAGGCAGATATGGCTGGGAAGGATTATTATGAAATATTAGGGGTCAGGCGTGATGCCACCGAGCAGGAGATAAAGCAGGCTTACCGCCGGCTGGCGCGCAAGTATCACCCTGATGTCAACCCTGGAGATAAGTCAGCCGAGGCCAAGTTTAAGGAGATCAACGAGGCCTACGAGGTGCTCTCGGATAAGGAGAAGCGCCGCAAGTATGACCAGTATGGTGACCAGTGGCAGTACGCCGACCAGTTTGAGCAGGCAAAGCAGCAATCTCCCTTCTGGGATTTTGCTGGCTCTGGAGGGACTTCCAGTTTTCACTTCTCCGGGGTTGACTTAGACAGCCTGTTTGAGGAACTGCTCGGGCACACCCGCCCTTATGCTCGCCGGGTGCAGCCCAGACGGGGGCGTGATATCGAGGCCCCAGTTGAGGTCACCCTGGAGGAGGCTTATCACGGCACCAAGCGCACCATCAGCCTCCAAGTGGAGGAGCCCTGCCCCACCTGCCAGGGCAGTGGCCTGATTCAAAATGCCCTTTGTGCCACCTGCCAGGGAGCCGGGGTGGTGCCTCGCTTGAAGCGCCTTGAGGTGAAAATCCCGCCCGGGGTCAAGACCGGCTCCCGGGTGCGTCTTAGCGGCAAGGGACAACCCGGCTACGGTGGTGGGGCCAATGGTGACCTTTACCTCGTGGTCTCGGTCAAGCCCCATCCCCGCTTTGAGCGCCGGGGTGATGACCTGTATGTGGAGGTGCCGGTGCCGCTGACCGTGGCCATGCTGGGCGGTGAGGTTGAGGTGCCCACGCTCAACGGTAGACTAGTGCTGAAAATCCCTCCGGAGACGCAGAACGGGCGCACCTTCCGGCTGGCCGGGCAGGGTATGCCCCACCTAGGCAATTCCTCCCGGGGTGATATGCTGGCCAAGGTAAACATCGTCCTGCCCACCAAGCTGACCGCGGAGGAAAAGGAGCTATTTAAGCGACTACGTGAACTCAGACCAGCCTGAACGGAGGTGAGGTGAATATGGATAGAGATGATGAACCCCGTTACGTGATAAGTGTCGCCGCCAAGATGCTCGGGGTGCAGACCCACACCCTGCGCTACTACGAGAAGATCGGCGTTATTGCGCCCAAGCGCTCCCAAGGCAATATTCGGCTCTATTCGGAGAGGGATATTGACCTACTGCGCCGGGTGAAGACGCTGGTGGAAGACATGGGTGTCAATCTAGCCGGGGTGGAGGTCATCCTGCGCCTGATGCAGCGGCTAAACGAGCTGCAGAACGAGCTTGAGCGGCTGGAGTCAGAATTACAGAGGTTGAGGAGGTAAATAAAGATGAGACAGGAGAAATTTACGGAACTGGCACGGGAGGCCCTAGGAGCTTCCCAGCAGCTAGTTCTCCAGTACAAACATAGTCAGTGGGACGTGGAGCACATTCTGCTGGCCCTGCTCCAGCAGGAGCGAGGGCTGGTTGGCGACATCCTGAAGGAGCTTGGCGTGGATAGCGCCGCGGTGAAAGGGGAGGTGGAGAGGGCTCTGGAGAAGATAGCCAAGGTCACCTACGAGACCGGGCAGATTTATACCACCCCACGAGTGGTGCAGCTCCTGCGAATGGCTGAGGAAGAGGCCAACCGGCTGAAAGATGAATACATCAGCACCGAGCATCTGCTGATCGCCATCGTCAGGGAGGAGAAAGGCGAAGCCAGCGCCATCCTGAAGCGGTTTGGCGTTGACCAGGAGAAGGTGTATCAGGCCCTTCAGAAGCTCCGCGGTGGGCATCGGGTTACCGATACCAGAGCCGAGAGCAAATACCGCTCCCTGGAGAAGTACGGGCGTGACCTCACCGAACTTGCCCGCCAGGGCAAGCTCGACCCAGTCATCGGCCGTGATGAGGAAATAAAACGGGTGATGCAGATACTCACCCGGCGCACCAAGAATAACCCAGTGATCGTCGGCGAGGCCGGCGTGGGCAAGACCGCCATCGCGGAAGGAATCGCCCAGAGAATCGCTACTGATGACGTTCCTGATTCCCTCAAAGGGCGCAAGGTGATCGCGCTGGATATGGGCGCTTTAGTGGCGGGCAGCAAATTCCGCGGCGAGTTTGAAGAGCGGCTCAAGGCGGTGATGGATGAGGTCCGCCAGGCCCAAGGTGAGGTCATCCTGTTTATCGATGAAATTCATACCGTGGTTGGGGCAGGAGCCGCCGAGGGCGCCATTGACGCCAGCAACATGCTGAAACCGGCGCTGGCGCACGGCGAGCTGCAGTGCATCGGCGCCACCACCATTGATGAATACCGCAAGTTCATTGAGAAGGACAAGGCGCTGGAGCGGCGTCTCCAGCCGGTTTTCTTAAGCGAGCCCAGCGTGGAGGCAACCATCGAGATGCTCAAAGGCCTGCGGCCTAGATACGAAGCCCACCACAAGATAAAAATCAGCGATGAAGCTCTGGAGGCCGCTGCCCGCCTTAGCCAGCGCTATATTTCTGACCGGCATCTCCCGGATAAAGCCATTGACCTGATTGACGAGGCGGCAAGCAAGCTGCGCATTGACACGGAGAGCGCCCCGCCGGAGATTCAAGCTCTGGAGCGGCGCCTAAAACAGCTCGCCAATGAGGAGGAGGCCGCCTCACAGCGGCAGGACTACGAGCAGGCAGCCCAGATCAAGGCGGAGAGATTGCGCCTGGAGGAGGAATACAATCAAGCCAAGAGCGAGTGGCTGAAAAGAGAGAAGATCAGCGAGACGGTAACCGCTGAGCACATCGCCCAGCTCATCTCCAGCTGGACTGGCATCCCGGTATCTCAGATGCTGGAGGGTGAGGCGGAGAAACTGCTCCACATGGAGGAGCGCATCCACCAGCGGCTGATAAATCAGGAGGAGGCGGTGACCGCCATCTCTGAGGCCATCCGCCGCAGCCGGGCGGGACTGAAGGACCCGAGGCGGCCCATCGGCAGCTTCCTCTTCCTGGGGCCCACCGGCGTGGGCAAGACCGAGCTAGCGCGCACCCTTGCTTGGTTCCTCTTCGGCGATGAGAACGCCATGGTGCGCCTGGATATGTCAGAGTACCAGGAGAAGCACACCGTCTCTCGGCTCATCGGCGCCCCACCGGGTTATGTCGGCTTTGAGGAAGGGGGGCAGCTCACCGAGGCGGTGCGACGGCGCCCCTACCGGGTCATCCTGCTCGATGAGATCGAGAAGGCGCATCCGGAGGTCTTCAACACCCTGCTTCAGGTCATGGATGACGGGCGCCTGACCGATGGCCAAGGGCGGACGGTGGACTTCAAGAACTGCGTCATCATCATGACCAGCAACGCCGGCGTGGAGCTCATCAAGCGGGAGACATCCCTCGGCTTCGCCAAGCCAAGGGACGAGGCGGAGGCGAGAAAGCGGAGCTACGAGGCGATGAAGGAAAAGGTGATGGCTGAGGTGAAGAAGCTCTTCCGCCCTGAATTTCTCAACCGGCTGGATGAGATCATCGTCTTCCACGAGCTAACCGAGGAGCAGCTAAGAAACATCGTTGACCTCATGGTCAAGGACTTGGAGCAACGCCTGGCGGAGCGCAAGCTGGGGCTGGAGCTCACCGAGAAGGCCAAATCCTGGCTGGCCAAGGAAGGCTATGACCCGGCCTTTGGCGCCAGACCTCTAAGACGGGTTATCGAGCGCCACGTGGAGAACCCGCTGGCGGCCAAGCTGCTCCGGGGCGAGTTCAAAGAGGGCGATGTCATCAAGGTGGACCTTGGCGATGAAGGTTTGACCTTCACCGCCAAGGTCGCCGCTCAGGCCACCGCCTGAGAGAAAAATGTGCTTAATTTACGCCAAGCCTTGTCAGGGGGTCTCCAATCATGTAGAATAGGGGCACATGGCGGAACCGAAAGCAAAGAAGCTCTCAACTAGGGCAGCCTATCTCCTGGGCATCATCGGCGTCATTGCTACCCTGCTCATGGCGATGGCTGTCATTTATTTTTGGGAGTGGGTTCGGGCGCTGGAAGGGTATGGTTATCTGGGAGCCTTCCTCATCAGCATCCTGGGTGGCGCCACCATTATCATCCCGGTGCCCATGCTCGCCGTGGTCTTCGCCCTAGGCGGGGTGATGAAATACACTTGGCTGGTGGGGCTGGCCAGCGGCCTGGGGGAGACCTTCGGGGCACTGACCATCTACATGACCGGGTATGGGGGTGGGGCAGCGCTTTACTATAGCAAGGGCGGCAAGCTTCACGCCCTCTACGAGCGGTTGATGCGGCTCATGGAAGAAAAAGGCTCTCTGGCGCTTTTTCTGCTCGCCTCGGTGATCAACCCCTTCTTCTATCCCGCGGCACTGACCGCCGGGGCACTCAGATTCGGGGTCAAGAAGTACTTCATCATCACTTGGCTGGGCAAGACCATCAAGGGTATGACCGTAGCCTACGCCGGCTACTGGGGGCTACGCGGGCTGCTCCGAATGCTGGGGGCGCCGATATAAACCTAATCTTCCTCTATAATTACTATTCGTATTATCTTGTCACCCTCAAACTGGGGATTCTGGCTCGGGTCCCGGGGGGTAAGTTTCTCCAGCACATCCATCCCCTCAATGAGCTGACCAAAGACGGTGTGCTTGCCATCAAGCCCAGGCTGGGGCGTGTAGGTGATGAAAAACTGACAGCTATTGGTATCGGGGCCAGAATTGGCCATGGATAGCGCCCCGGCGACATGGCGGTGCTCGGTGAATTCATCAGCAAAGGTATAGCCGGCATTGCCCCTCCCGGTCCCGGTGGGGTCTCCTCCCTGCGCCATAAAGCCAGGGATCACCCGATGAAAGGTAGAGCCATCGTAGAACCCCTCACGGGCCAGAAAGACAAAGTTATTTACCGTCACCGGCACATCTTGAGCAAATAGCTCCAGCACCAGATTCCCCTTTTCCGTTTCAATAATGGCCGTGTACTTCTTGCTGGTATCAATTATCATCGGTGGCGGCGCAGAATAAGTCTTCGGCTTTGGCGCTGGCTCAGGTGCCGGCTCCGGCGCCTGCTCCTGACACGAGGCCGCAGAGAGGGCGACCAGAACCAAACTCACCACCAGCCAAGATACGAATCTAGCTCTCATATTGGCCCCCTTCCCGACTAGGCTCCTTTATTTTCCCCGATTGTAGCTTATCTGCGCCCGATAAGCAACCACCACCGATATAAATATAAAGCTGAAAAGCCTAGGGCATGAGGAAACTGGTTACCTGGTCATTCACCCTGACGGTATAGCTCTTGCCAGAAGTAAACTCACTGCCCAGGGCCACGTTCTGCTCAAAGAAGCTATATACCTGGGCACAGACCGCCCCCTTGGGGCGCTGCGTAGTCACCTCAATCTCAATGGTATCACCGCTGCGCTCCACGGTCAGCTCATGAAAGGTAGTGCAGGCGTCAACCAGCCCCCCTTTAATATAGACAAATACCTGCGGCGGATATGACTCGGCAATGTTCACTCGAATCTCATGGATGGGAGCTAGCCTAATCTCAAGCTCCTCACCGCCCGAGCCACAGCCGGAAACAATAACCAGAGCTGCCAATAAAAGTGCCAGGAGATAGAGCCGCGGTTTCATTTTCCACCCTGCCCACTTTGACCTTGGATTTGACTATATGCCAAAGTCACCAACCTGTCAATATCCTTTATTTTAAAACCCCGGGGTAGTTGCCAATTGATGCGGTTTGTGCTAAATTTTATTTAGCAGCGTGGGGCTGTAGCTCAATTGGGAGAGCGTTTGACTGGCAGTCAAAAGGTAGGGGGTTCGAATCCCCCCAGCTCCACCA
>MTNR01000016.1 GCA_002011495.1 Dehalococcoides sp. JdFR-56
TTAGGCGCCGATTCTCTGGACTTGGTGGAGCTGGTGATGTCTCTGGAGGAGGAGTTCAGCACCCCGTCCCGCAAGATTGAAATCCCAGATGAGGACGCGGAAAAAATAGTCACCATCCAGGATGCGATTGATTATCTCAAAGACCTAGGCGTTGAGGATAGCTAGGTCCGGACACCTGAGGATGGGTCAAATTTAGCTCGGCACCAAACTGGTGCCGAGCTAAATGTCTATCTTTCGGCTTCTCTTGGGGGGAGCTTATCAGCACCTCTCCCCAGGCAGCCGAAAAACATTTGAGCCTCTCTTTGCTATTATAGAGTTAAACTCGGGCGAATTTCTGCACCGTTCTGGGGCCCTTGTCAATGCCGGCCCCGGTCATGGAGACCTCCCCAACGTAGATATCTCCCCGTGAGTCAACGGCGATGGCGTGGGGGGCGTGGAACAGGGCGGTTTCCTTGTCTTTGCCCTCGTTGCCCCAGCGCGCCAGCAGCTTGCCATCAATGGTGAAGATGCTCACCCGCAGGCACAGCTCCGAGACGTACACCGTTTCCTCATCATCAATGAATATGTCGGTGGGACGGATAACATCGGTCCATTCGCTGATGAATTCACCCTGGGGGGTGAAGATCTGGATGCGGCTGTTCTCCCGGTCGGCGATCCAGACGCGCCCTTGTCTATCCAGCCAGATATTGTGGGGAAGCCGGAACTGGCCCGGGGCGCCGCCTGGCTCACCCCAGGAGAAGAGCAGTTTACCTTCAGGGGAGAACTTGTGCACCCGGGCATTGCCGTAACCATCACTGATGTAAATCTCACCGGAGGGGGTCAGCGCCACCCCGGTGGGGCGGTTGAAGGGCGGAGCCCCCCGCTCTATCCTGGCCAGGCTCTCCCAGAAGTCGAAGGTGCGGATGTAGCCGGTATCTGAGGGCTGGCCCTTGGTGCCCAGCGTCATGAGTGGCTTGCCCTCGGGGGTGAATTTGGCCACGATGTGGTTTCTATCGTCGGTGCACCAGAGCGAGCCATCGGGGCCGATGGCGCTTCCATGGGCGCGGTTGAAGAAGCCCTCGCCCCACGAGGTGAGCAAGTTGCCCTCGCGGTCAAAGACCATTATCGGGTGGTCACTCCGATTCAGGATATACACCCGGTCCTGCGAGTCAATGGAGATGCCACCAACATCAAGGAATGACCACCCCTCAGGCAATTTTGCCCACCCATCAACCAACTCGTAAGTGTATTTGCCAGTTCCGTACTTCATTATCGCTTTTGCTACCTCCTTGGTGGCTAGAGACCCGGCGGGCAGCTTTGCGCCCGCGTTACCCCGTATTCTAGCATAATTTTGCCCGGGGTGATATGGCTAGAGCTGATATCAGTGTGGTTTCTTTCTCCGCTCTCGCTGGTAATGAGCGAAGCTGCTCAGGGCGCACTCGCATTCCCTCACCATCTCGGTGGGGGACCTAGCTCTGAAGCGTTTGATCCCGTTATCATAGGTTAAGGTGGATACCCTTTTGTGGTACCACTCATGCGCCTCGTCAGCGCAGCTCGGGCACAGCGGCACGGTTCTGGTATCTGATACTCCATATAGTGCCGCGATGTCAGCGGGGACGATGCGGTATTTGACCATCATCCCAGCTTCCATCTCGCCGCCGCAGGCGTAACAACTTTTCTTTCCCATGCCACTACCAAAAAGAAAGAGACGCTGGCCACCGCTTTCGGCTATCGCGGTTCAGCGCCCCTTTTCATCGCCTCCACTCCTAATAGGTTGTCCTAAGGCTGTTTCATATCAGGTGCTACAATTATAGTCCTCCCTGGGCAATTGTCAATACCTCCCTAAAAAGGGCGAATATACTCCGCCAAACTGTTCTTCGGGAAATATCTCTCTGGGGTAGTTATTCAGGGGATATCAAGCTCTTCCAGTTTCTCCGACCTGGGGACTCCGGTCTCCTCATCCCAGCCCATCAGTAGGTAATAGTACCTCTTGGCTTTCTCTAGCTTGGCGGGGTCAAGAGGCTTATCGGCTAAAATCCCGTCTGTTTTGGGCTGGAAGAAGCGCGATGGCAGCTTATCATCGGCGGCGCTCAACCCCTCTCGGAGATTGAATAGCCTGGAGAGGGTCAGGGTTCGCTCGGCTATTCTCATCAGCTCATTAACACTGGTATCCCATCCGGTGACTGCTGCCAGAACGCGGTTGAGTTGCTCATAGCTATAGGGGAGGAAGATGCAGACCACCAGGGAGTCCAGTATCATCCGTTGCATCTGGACAAGCCGGAACAGAGCTACCTTGCGGGGGCCGATATCATCGGGCGGGAATGGCCCGGGGAGGCCCAGGTGGGCCATCTCTTTAACTCTCCAGTTGCTCTCGCCGAGGTACATGGTATCGTGCAGATTGGTGCAGTGGTCGGCGCCCTGGGGGCTGACCATAAAGCCGAGGCCGAGTCCGGGTTTCACCCGCGGCTCATGCATGCCCGCCTCCAGCCCTTTGACCTGGATGGCGAACTCTTCTGCCCCTTTGCCGATGCTTCGGGCGGCCCGGGCACAGCCTTCAGCCAAAAGGTCGCCGATGCCCTCACGCCGGGCGATCATCTCGATGAGCTTGAGCATGGCTTCGGTATTGCCAAACCTGAGCTCCAGGCCACCGGTATCCTTGAGGTTAAGCAGGCCGTTCTCAAAACATTCCATGGCGAAGGCGATGACCTCTCCCGCGGAGATGGTATCCAGCGAGTAGGCATTGCAGAGCTCACTGCCCTTGGCCAAGGCTTCCAGGTCATCAATGCCGCAGTTGGAGCCCAGCGCGGCCAGCGTCTCGTATTCCGGCCCGCCATAGGCGGGGTCAACAGAGTATGGTTCTTTTACTTCGACCACCTTCTTGCAGCGCACCGGGCAGCCAAAGCAGGCGTCCATGCCGATGCTGATGGTCTCCTTTATCCTCTGAGCGCTGATTTTGCTTATCCCCGGGAAAAGCCCATCGCGGAAATTGCGCACCGGCAGGTTGCCAGCGGCCTCAAAGGCCTCCATCGGCGCCCCGGTGCCGTATTCAACGAAGTCCTTCACCAGGTTCATGTTCGCCGCCAGCCACTTTCTCAGCTCTCCCACCGGCCCGGGGTCAGCTGCCGCTGGTGGCTGGCGCCCTCTAACCGCGATGGCTTTCAGGTTTTTGGCGCCCATCACTGCCCCCAGGCCTCCCCTGCCCGCGGCGTCATACAGCCCGTTCATGATGCAGGCATAGCGCACCAGCTTCTCTCCAGCTGGCCCGATCATGGCCACCCTGATGTGGTCATCACCGAGCTCACTGCGGATGGCCTGCTGGGTCTCTTTGGTATCCCTGCCCCAGAGGTGGGTGGCATCTTTGATGACAGCCTCCCCATCATGAATCCAGAGGTAAACTGGATTTTTCGCCCTCCCTTCAATGATGATAGCGTCAAAGCCGGCTCGCTTGAGTTCGGCCCCCCAGAATTCGCCCACCTCCGATTTGGCGATACCTCCGGTGAGCGGGGATTTGGCGCCCACACCGTTGCGCCCGCTTCCGGGAAGCGGCATCCCGGTGAGCGGGCCGAGGGCAAAGATGAGCTTATTTTCCGGACCTAAAGGGTCAGTGCCCTGGCCGAGCTCCTTCCACAGGAAGTAGGCAATAAGGCCGGCACCGCCCAGATATTTCCTTAAGAGTGCTTCCTCAAGGGTCTCGGTGGCGATGGTGTTATTTGATAAGTTCACCCTCAGGAGTTTGCCGTTATAGCCACCAGCTGGTTGATTGCTCATTGAGGCTCACCATTGAACAAACGTAGCATGTCAGCGCCTTGATAGCAACATGCGCAAGTTGCCATTTAGGGTGATTATACCACAGAAAACATAGTCGGAATCAAGCGGAGGCATTGGGCGATGATGGTTTAATGGCTAGTTTCCTACGTAAGCGATGGCATCAATCTCAACCAGCATTTTGGGTAGCACAAGCGCCGCGCCGTAGCAAATTCTCGCCGGGAAGGGCTCGGGGAAAAAGGTCTTATATACCTCATTCATCGCTTTAAAATTGGAGAGGTCGGTTAAGATTACGGTAACCTTAACCACGTCCTTCATGCTGGCGCCGTTTGCCTCCAGAATGGCCTTGATGTTCTCCAGCGTTTGCCGGGTTTGCTCCTCAATAGTATCGCCTTTTATTGTTCCAGTCGCAGGGTCAAGGGGCCCCTGCCCGGCAACAAAGATAAAGTCCCCTGCCCTAAATCCTTGTGAATATGGCGCTATCGCCGCTGGTGCCTTATCAGTTTTAATTACCTCCTTCATTTTGACCTCCTTTCTTGCTGCATTCGCTTAAAAAGGGTGAAAAACTATCTCCGCTCTTCTATCAAAGCAGGGCATTTTGCTAAAAGATAAATCACTGCTGCCATCCTGGCCAAGTTTTTCTTACTTGTCTTGCGGGGTTATCTGCTAGATGTATCTGGGGAATCTCATATGGTTGATGAGTTGGTCAGATATCTCAACACGCCATAGGGACAGCTCTTCCCCAAGTTCGCCGCTGTGATAGTGGCGAAGCAGCCTTATCAGCGCCTTTACCGCGGTCTCAAATATGCGCTCACCTTTCTCACGGCTCCCCTTGGTGGGGTCGCCGCAGACACCTGAGGTCCAGACGGCGGAGTTCATATCCACCAGCTCTGGCTGAAGATAAAGCTGAAGCGAGGTTTCCGTCTCACCAGCGTGGCCGATAAAACCTTTATCAGCCTCATTGACGGCTTCCATTACCTCATCGGTGGGGGAGATGTTCCAATAAGTATAGCCTATGGCTGAAATTCCCTCTTCGCCGGCAAGCTTGAAAGCTAGTGAAGCGATAATGGCCGAGTTACCCCCGTGACCGTTCAGGAAGAGTATTTTCCTGAAGCCATGGGCATGAACACAGATGGCGATCTGGGTCAGTAGTTCAACAAAGGTGTCGTACTTGAGGGTGATGGTGCCGGGGTGCTCCATGTGATGGGGGGAGTATCCCATCCAAACCGGAGGCAGCACCAGCACCGGGAACTCGTCAATGGCCTGGGCGGCGCGTTGAGCGATGCTGAAGCAGCAATTGGTATCGGTGTTGATCGGCAGATGGTTTCCATGTTGCTCGGTTGAACCAACCGGAATGATGACTATGGCATCAGCCTTGACCGCTGCCTCAAACTCGGTTCGCCGTAGTTCTTGCCACAGTACTTTTTTCATTGTTTGCCGGGCCTCCTGGCAAATTATTATTCTGGCGGCACGCAGGTTCCCGCGTACCCGCTCATCCTCAGTGGCTCTCCAGGAAGGGCACCAGTGTGTCTTCCTTTTGCCACCACCATTTCCCCATTTGCAAAAACATACTCTATACCTGAGGGGAACTGCTTGGGATTGGCAAAGGTAGCTAGACAATCTATTGTAGCCGGGTTAAATACCACGATATCAGCCTTCATCCCATCTCGCAGAATGCCTTTACCAGCCAGGCCAAACCTTTGCGCAGGGAAGGAAGTCATCTTTCGGATCGCCTGTTCCATAGTCAGAATCTTCTCGTCCCTTACCAGTTGCCCCAGTATCTTGGGATAAGTACCATAGGTGCGAGGGTTAGGCTTGCCTCCGATTCGCAGCCCGTCGGTTATGAACATATGCGCCGGGTGGGTCAGGATAGTTTTCACATCATTCATATCACCGGTAAAACAATAAAAGGCCACTGCCAAGTTTTCCTCGATCAACAAGTCGCACATCACATCCCAGGGGTCTTTGTTCAGACTTTCAGCAACCGCGGCCACGGTCAAACCTTCGCACCATTTGTTCTTTTCCGTCTTGACCGCGCTTATTACCACGTTTTCCACTGACCCGATTATTTTGGTGGCCTTACCGCGCATCCTTGCCCTGTCATCTTTATTTCTCAGTCGCTTCAACAGTTCGTACGGGCCACCATTGTGTGCCCACATGGGAACCGCGATATGCAGAGTGCTGCTTCCAGCTTCCCAAGGGTAAGAATCAAAGGTAACGTCAATGCCACTGGCCCTTGCCTCATCCACAATTTGCAGTAGCTTATCTGCCTGCCCTCGAGTGACGGTATTTGTCGCGTAATGGGAGATGTGCACCGGGCACCCGCTGCGGGCTCCGATGGTTACGGCCTCTTTGAATCCGTCAAAAGCGCCATCTCCAAGGTCATATCGCACATGGGTAACGTAAACTCCACCGCACTCAGCAACTACCTGGCATAAGGCAACCAATTCCTCGGTGCTGGCATACATTCCAGGGGGATAGGATAGTCCAGTGGAGAGGCCAACAGCTCCCTCTGCCATCCCTTGCCTTATCATATCCTGCATCGCCCTTATTTCCTCTTTGGTGGCAGGGCGGTCCTCCCATCCCACTGTTTCCACCCTAAGGCAACTATTGGGGATGAGATAAGCCACATTGACCGAGGTTCTGTGGTGGAATCGCTCCAGATACTCAGCGATTGAACTCCAGTTATAGTCCAGCTCGGGATAGCCATTCACTCCCGAATAGTAGAGCAACATCATCTCCAAGTTCTTTGGGGAGAGTGGTGCGTAGCCTATGCCATCAAGCCCCAGCATCTCGGTGGTAACACCCTGCCTTATCTTGGGCTCGCTTAACGGCTCGGATAGGTTAATCAGGTCAGAATGGGTATGAACATCAATAAAACCTGGGGCTACAATGCAACCGGAGGCGTCAATGATATTTGTCGCCGATACAGATGAGGTGTCACCTACCAAAATCTTTATTCGGTCTCCCTTTATGGCAACATCACCTTTAAAGCCAACATTCCCCGTCCCATCAATGACCGTACCGCCTCTTATCAGGGTATCAAACATCTCATCCTTCTTATTCTTTTTTACCACGGGCCGACTATCTTTGCGCCCACCACCACCGTTGGCAGCCAGCAGGAAAGAAAAGGAACATATGTCGTGAGGAACAGCACCGGCAGACCGACAGCGAAAAGAAAGATCAGCATGGGCTTCACTAGTTGATCATATGGGACGCCCGACAATTTGGAGCCGACAAAAATAGAAATAGCATAGGGCGGCGTAACCACCCCAAGCCCGACATTAACCACAATTATCGCTCCCAAGTGAACCAGGTTCACGTCTATCTGAGTGACCAGCGGCAGTATTAAGGGCACAGCTATTATCAGAATGGGAATACCATCGATAAACATCCCCAAAATCAGCAGTAGTATGTTCATCATCAGCAGCACTAAGTACTTGCTCTGGAAGGCTCCTATCATGAAGTCGGCTAGGGATTGGGCGACTCCTTCTCGAATCATAAGCCTGGTGAAGACGGTGCCAAAGGCGAGCAGTAGCGTGATCATACCCAGTGTGCTGACCGTGGTCTGACAGACTGCCCAGAAGTTCTTCGCTTTGAGTTCCCGGTAGAAAAATAAGCCAATAATGAGGGTGTACACGGCAGCAACCGCGCCGGCTTCGTTGGGCGTGAATATGCCCGCATAGATTCCCACTAATACCACGAGGGGAGTGCCCAAGGCCGGCAAGGCAAACCAGGTAGCTGCCCCCAGCTCCCTTACCGTCCCTTTGAAGCCTTTTGGTAGCTCGGGCATCTCCTCACTGGGTTGCCTATACCTGGAGGAAATAAAGGTATTCAGCACCATATAGCCACCGGCAAGCAGCAGACCGGGAAAGACCGTGGACAGAAAAACAGCAGCCACTGACTGCTGAGCCACAAGGCAGTAAATCAGCACCGGAACGCTAGGAGGTATGAGGTATCCTAGGAAACTGGAGGAGCATAGCACCGCGGTAGTATACCTTGCCTGGTAGCCGAACTTTACCAGCCGGGGAACCAGTAGCGGAATCGTGGCGGCTATGGTCGGGACTGACGAACCAGTCAAGGCACCTAAAAAGAGGATAGTTACTATACCGACGTCTACCATTCCACCCCTGATTCTTCCCACCAAGGCGTAGGCCAAACGAACCAGACGGTCAGCAACCCCTGCCTCGGCCATGAGATTGCCGGCAAAAATAAAGAAGGCTATGGCCATCAGGATGTAGCTGTCGATAGCATGATAAGCGGTCCCGGCCAAAAATTTGAGAGGGCTGTCTATCAAGATTAGAGCCACTGCGGAACAGCCCAGGAAAACCCAGCACAGAGGAAGCCCTATCAGTATTCCCAGGAAAAACAGTATTAGCCCAACAATGATCCCAAATTCCATTTACGTCTTTTTCTCCCGAGACCTTGCCAGATAATTCTTCATTAGTTCACTGATATCTCGCCGGGTGATAACCAGCAAGTGCAGTAGCACAAAGGCGAGAGCGACAAATAGAGTCATCTGCAGCCAGCTAGTGTTGAACCAGCGCACTAAGGTGCCGTATTCAGGGTATTTCAAGGCTCGCAACATGAATTGATAAGCTACGGGAAGGAAGATACATAATGCGGCGATGGACAAAATGCCCAAGAAAACACGGTAAATAGCAGCACCAATAGGTTTTCCTCTGGTAACTCTCTCACGGAAAAAGTCTACCGCTACATGACCCTCTCGCCAGGTGGTTACCGCAGCCGCGACGAACATAAAAAAGATAAAGGAGTATAATGCCAGGTCGCTGAACCACATTATCTCAAAGTGCAGCCAGTAGCGATTGATTACCTGCGCGAAGATGAGGAAGGTAGTTACAATCAACCCAATAGTACAAATGACGCTCTCGAGTGTCTGTATTCCGCACAATAGCCGCTTCAATACTGATTTAATATACCTCAAAGGAACCGCTCTCCATAGTCATGTTTTGCAAATTATAGCCATTCAGCGTTGGGCTTCATAACTGATCGAGGTAGACCGATTAATTGTTCTGGGATATCTTACCACCTTATCTTCGGCAGCCCCAAGGGCTGCCGAAGATAAGGTAACCTACTCAATTTCTAAACAGGCTGCCTAGCCGGTCTCAAGGCAAAGGCTCTTCTTTCCCAGCCTAGCCTCCTCCAGCTGCCTCTACCATTTCTCGTATGCGGGCCAGCTCGTCCAGGATCTTCTGTTGCATATTCTGACCCGGGTAGTGCTCCTCAAGCCATGGCTTGCACAGCTCGTCCCAGATGGCGGGCATATTTGCCTTCTCCCTCCAGAGAGCTCTTTCTTTCGGGGTTGGGTAATAGATCTGGAGGCCGGCGTCCACTAGCTGTATCTTGTACTGCACATTGACTCGGCGATGTGCCTCAGCATCTCGCTGTTCCGCCATCTTAGCCGCTCTCTTGATGACCTCCTGGAGGTCGCCAGGTAGTGAATCCCATAGGTCTCTATTTATGACCACGTTCACCGCATCCCAGCCGAAGCGGAGGTCGGTGTAGTATTTCAGCACCTCAAAATGCCGCTCTTCTACCAAGGAAGGCCATAGGCTCCAGCACATGTCAACAACGCCTCTTTCCAGGGCATTGTAGAGGTCAGCCCACGGGATGGTCTGCAGGGTGAGGCCGGTGCCTTTACCCATGTTCTCCATAGTCCTCACAAAGCCGAGAGACGCGGAGACCCTCATCTTGAGGTCCTTCATATCCTCCGGCACTCTGAGGGGTCTGACGTTGTTGCCAAGACCGTATGGGCCGAAGTAAGAGCTCCAAAGGAGTTTAAAGCCGACCTCTTTCCACGCCTCGTCCATTACTTGATACAGTATCCCATCCGGAGGAGCATAGGCTATGGCTGCCTCATCGTAGCTGCTCACGGTCCAGGGCATCCAATTGAGCATTCCCCCGGGAACAAGGTTAACATAGGGAGCGAAATCGCCCATTTCCACGCTCCCCTCCTGTACGGCATGGAAGATCTCATCATGGCTGCCAAGCAGGCCGTCAGGATAGAACTCTATTTGTATTCTTCCATCCGAGTAATGCTCAATCAGGTCCGTAAATAGCTGCATGGACTCATTTCTCGTTTTCTGCGTCCACGGTGCCCCGAATCGCCATTCATACTCTGCCTTAGCTGGTGCGGCTGGGGCTGGAGCTGGTGCCGGGGCAGGAGTTGGGGTTGGAGCGGGAGCTGGGGACGGAGCGGGAGCCGGGGCCGGAGCCGGAGCAGGCGCTGGAGCTGGTGCCGGCGCTGGGGCAGGAGCTGGGGCAGCACAGGCAAGTAGTCCACTCACCAATACCACCACCGTGACCAAAGCTAATATTCGTTTTTTACTCATTTTTCTCTCTCCCCTGCTTTAGCTATTGGCATCAAACTGAGTAAAAATCTTTTCTGTTGAAAGCTATCACCCCCTATCATGTAGCTGAACTCATAAGCTAATGAAAATAGAAAGGGGCACCGGCCATTGCTATCAGAAAGCCATTCCGGTGCCCTGGTGTCATCCATTTCATGATTTTTCTTGGTCTAACCTCTGTTGTTTTTAAGGCTCACTTCTGCTAACTTTTCCGTAGGTATTTTGTAGTATTTTCGTGGTATATAGTACTTAGTATTTTTGAAATTTTGTAGTATATATCAATTAAATTATGTAGTATATTATAGTCCTACCTGAGCAATTGTCAATACCCTCAAGCATGATGAATCCCCCACGCTTCTCTGAACAATCCCCCTGACTTGAACAAAACTCAGGGTTGTTGCCTTGAAAAGGGAGGATGCTCCTCTAATCCGGAGCTTGCTTGCTCACAGCCCGATAAGCCACGCGAGTGATGACTATATTAGCCGAAAATGTGATACAATGTGGGGGGAATGGAAAGCAAAAAGCAACTTGCTGGTCCATGTGGTCTATATTGTGGTGTATGTGGGATCTATGCCGCCCACAAAGATAATGATCTGGAATTCAAAGAGAGATTGGCGGGCATCTATGGCTTGGATGTAGCGGATATCAAGTGCAAAGGATGCCGCTCCGATGAATTGTTCCTATACTGTCAGAACTGTCCGATAAGGTCTTGTACTACTGCCAAAGGTATTGAGGGGTGTCATCAATGCAACGATTTCCCTTGCCAATTCATTGAAAACTTCCCTCTTCATCACGGTAGAAGGGTGATACTGCGGGCGATTCCAGCTAGGAGAAAGCTTGGCACAGAGAGGTGGATTGAGGACGAGGAACGACGCTACCACTGTCCTTATTGTGGCTGCAAGCTATTCATGGGGGCAGAAGAATGTTGGAACTGCAAAGAACTGGTTGACGTTGACTGAGCTGTAAGTGGCTATGCTATTTGACGATAACATGATCTCTATCATCCTAACAACAGGCCTGGAACATATATACAATAATTCTATTCTCTTTGTCCGCTCACATTCAGGGATAAGCCTTCCGGCTAATAAGCCGAAGTTTGTTTATTCAATTTCTGCCGCAATGCCGTTATCTAAAGCGACCGCTGGTCACCACTGAACGAACATCGGCATGATGACGTGGACGTAGTTATCCACCCCCACCGGCCGGATAACGCCTGGGCTTGAGGGATTGGTCGTCTCCAGGGCTACCTGCGGCTCGCGGAGCACGCTCAAGACATCGGTGAGATACTTGCCGTTGAAGGCGATCTTCGCTTCCCCACCCTCAACCGTGGCATCGATCTCACCGACGTCATCCCCCACCTCTTCCGAGCGGGCAGATACGGTTACCTTGCCTGGGGTTAGGTCACTCCCTGGAGTTATCACTAGACGAACAATCCCGCTGCCATCGCGGGCGAAGATTGAGGCGGTCTTGGTGGCCCTCAGGAATTCCTCCACGCTGACCACCATTCGGGTGTTGTAGCTCTGGGGGATGAGCTGGGCATAGTTGGGGAAGGTGCCCTGAACCAGCTGCGAGACCAGCTCCACGTTCTTGAGGCGGAAAAGGGCTTGGCTCTTATTTGGGTCCACCGTTATCTCCACCGCCTCCTCCTGGTCACCCATGAGCCGGTTGAGCTCGGCGAGCGTCCGGGCGGGGATGATGACCTCCGCTGGCTGGTCAACAGGGGCAAGGAGGGGGAGTTTGAAGACCGCCAGCCTGAAACCATCGGCTGCCGCCAGCGTCAGCTGGTCACCGTTGAACTGGGCATCAACCCCGGTGAGCACGGGACGGGACTCCTCGGTGGCAGCGGCGAACACCACCTGATTTATCGCCTGGCGGAGTGTCTCTACCTCAGCTTTGGTGGCGATGCCCTGCTCGACCTTGGGGATGGGCGGGAAGTCCTTGGCGTCAACGCCGCTGATGCGGGCCTCAAAGCGGGCGCACTTGAGCTCCAGCGTCTTGGTGCGAGGTGAGAGGTTGATATCAATCTTGTCATTGGGCAGGGAGCTGATGAACTCGGTGAGGAGCCGGGCGGGAACCGTGATCGCCCCCTCCTCTTCCACCTTGGCGCCAATCCAGCAGGTGATGGCCATCTCCAGATTGGTGGCAGCGAGCTTCAGCCGGGACTGGTCAGTGGCCAGAAGGATGTTATTGGTTATCGGCAGGGNGGTTCTGGTGGCAACCGCTCTTCCCACCAGACTGAGCCCCCGGTCCAGATTTTCCTGTAAACAAGATAGTTTCATGGTCGAAAACCCCCTAAATTACTAGTGGTGGATTAGTATATAACATTAAAAGATGCTATTCAAGGTCTTGGCGCTTTTCTGAAATAAAAAATTATTCCAGATTTATGGTGCCACTCTTGCCGCCACTTTTGCGGACTAGGCGGATATTCTCTATCCTCATGCCTCGGTCCACCGCTTTGCACATATCGTAGATGGTGAGGGCGGCCACGGTGGTGGCGGTGAGCGCCTCCATCTCCACGCCCGTTTTGCCCACGCTCTCCACGGTGGTGGTGATCTCTATTGAACTCTCCTTGTCATTGGTATTGAACTCAATCTTGATATCGCCGATAAGTATGGGATGGCACAGTGGAATCAGGTTCGGCGTTTGCTTGGCGGCCATAATGCCCGCCAGCTGCGCCACCGAGAGCACATCCCCCTTGGCCATCTGGCTCTTCTTTATTATCTCCAGGGTGGCCGGCTGCATTCGGACCAGGCCTTTGGCCACCGCCTCACGGTGGGTATCTGGTTTTGCGGTGATGTCCACCATCCGGGGGCGGCCGGACTCATCGATATGGGTCAGCTTCTCCATAGCTATCCTCCCACCTGAGAGAAGGGGCGGTCCTGAGGGACATGGCCCTCAGCGAGGTGGTGCTGCCGCGGCTTATTGGCCACCGCCTTCTTGATCAGTTTTTTCAGCTCCTCGGAGGATATGCCGCGGCGCAAGGGTTCCCTTAAGTCAATCTCTGCTTCACTCAGAAGACAGGGGCGGAGCTTACCGTCCGCGGTGAGGCGGAGCCGATTGCAGTGGAAGCAGAAGTGCTCACTGACCGGGGTGATAAAGCCGATGGTGCCCTTGGCCTGGGGGAGGCGGAAGTACTTCGCCGGGCCATTGCCCTTGACCGAGCATGGCTCTAGTTCCCCCAGCACCGCCAGGCGCTCTTTTATCTCGCTGACGGAGACAAAGGATGAGTCGCTAGTGCCCTCGTTGAAGGGCATATGCTCAATGAAGCGGACATGCCACTCCTCAGCCACGGTCTTGGCGGCGAAATCAAGCAGCTCATCGTCATTGAGCCCGGGGATGACCACCATGTTTATCTTGACCGGGTTGAGCCCGGCTGACCTGGCGGCCTCAATGCCCTTCAGCACATCGCTGAGGTCGCCACCACGGGTGATATACTTAAAGCGGTTCACTTTAAGGGTATCCAGACTGACGTTGACCCGCCGCAGGCCGGCGGCGCGCAGCTCCTCAGCGTAATGCGCCAGCAAAATCCCATTGGTGGTTAGAGAAATATCATCTATGGTGTCTATTTGGGATAGCATCTGGATTAGCTTGGGTAGCCCGGCTCTCACCAGCGGTTCGCCGCCGGTGATCCTTATCTTGTTGATGCCCAGCCCGGCGGCAGCCTGAGCGATGGCATAGATTTCCTCATAGCTCAGGATGTCTCCGTGCGAGAGCTGATGGACACCCTCGGCGGGCATGCAGTAGACGCAGCGCAGGTTGCAGCGGTCGGTCACCGAGATGCGCAGATAGTCTATCGGGCGCTGAAAGGAATCAGAAAGTCCGGTCATGGCTGTGGTCTCCTCAGCCTCTCCAGCGCTTGGGGTACTTGCCGGGCCGCCTGCCCCCGGTGGCTCAGCTCATTCTTCAGCGCCAGAGGTAGTTCCGCCATGGTTTTGGCTAGCTCTGGCAGGTAAAAGACCGGGTCATAGCCGAAGCCGTGCTCGCCTCTGGGGGCGAAGGTGATAAAGCCGTGGCATTCTCCTGAGCAGAGCTCTACCTTGCCATCAGGCGTGGCGATGGCGATAACGCAGCGAAAACGTGCCGTCCGCTTCTCCCAGGGCACACCATCGAGCCGGGCCAAGAGATACTCAATCCGCTCTCTATCTGAGGCATTTTCCCCGGCGTAGCGGGCGGACAGCCGTCCTGGCTCACCACCCAAGGCATCAACCTCCAACCCCGAATCGTCCGCCAGGGCTAGGAGCTGGCTTTGGGCGGCCAAAGTCACCGCTTTCAATCTGGCATTTTCCTCCAGGCTTTCCCCCACCTCGTCAACCACCGTCGTGATGCCCTGCTCAGCGAGCGTCACTAGCTTATAGGGCAGAGCCTTAAGCAAGCTCCGGTACTCCCGTACCTTGGCTTGATTGTTTGTCGCCAGGAGAAGTTTAGGCTGCAATCGGACTCCAAGCTAGAACCGGCCGTCACCCGGTAAGGTCATCAACCGGCATCGCCGCCATGGTCATCGTCTGCAGGGTACCTCTCGAGCCAAGCTCCAGGGCCAGTTTGGTGATGGTTTTGTTATCTGGGGCTTCCAGGATATTGATGAAGTCGTATGGGCCAAGAAGGGCATACTGGGCCAGTATCTTGACGCCCATGGCTTCAACTTCTCGGTTGACCTCTTTGAGCCTTTTCGGGTTTGACTTTACCGTTTTCCTCCCCTCATCAGTCAAGGTGGTCAGCATCACGTAGACCGGCATCTCTCTCACCCCCCATTCGGATACTACTCTTCTAATGATAAGCCTACCCATCGGCTCAGTCAAGGTTGATGAATCTCGCCGCCAGTTTTTCCGCCACCTGGGGCATGGTGGTGTATTCCATCTCCTCCAGGGGCAGGCGGTGAGGTTCAAATGGGCCGTGGCGGCGCATGTATTCGGCGATTTCATTCGCCTTCTCGCGGGCGGCGTCAAATGACTTATCGGCGAACATGTCGCAGGGCCCCACCAGCCTGCCTTCAGCCAGCTGGAAGCCGACGGCAACCACCCGCGGTGGCCCATCGAAGCGGGATGGAGTGGCATCCTGGACCGCCACCGGCATCAGGGGGCCGTGGTGGGAGCCGCGCATCCAGCCCTCCACCAGGTGAGGCAGGCTGAAGGGCTCCAGCACCTCACCCACCGCCGGAAATTGTGATTGGCAGCGGACAATGCAAACCGGGTCATCCTTGCCCACGTAGCGGCCGGCGATGTGGGACAGGCGCTGGGTGGAGGACACTGCGGCGATGTCACCGGTCGCCCGGGAGTAGACCGCCTTCACCGCGTATCTTGACGGGGCGCCGATGAAAATCAGCAGGTCGTAAATCTCCTCAGGGGCATTTAAAATTATCTTCTTGTGCTCCTTGACGTCATGCACCTCAAAGGCGAAGCCAGCATGCATGTTGGGGGCGATGACCAGCCCGATGGTGTTGAACGGGTCAGCGAATATTCGGTACAGGGGCAGGTTCCAGGCTCCAGCTGAGGTCTTATCCGCCATAAAGATGATTATCGCCTCAGATTTTCTCTCCTCAAACTCCATCTCGGCCACCCCTGGCCCCATACCTTTGATGTTGCCGGAGAAAGCATCTGATAAGAGGTCCTGCCCAGCGCCGTAGAGTTTCAGTTTTTTGGCCACCTCGGTGCCAGCAATGAAGGTGTCCCAGGCCAGTTTATGGATTTTTTCATCTTCCACCCCCTTCTGGTGGGTCATGATGAGCTCTAGGTCATCGCCACACTTGGTGACATGATAGTCAATGAGAAGCCCCTCTTTTTTGGCCTTGGCTAGACACTCATCAGCGCAGGCTAAAACATCGGGGTGAGAGGCTGAATGGCCGACGTAACCGCCGATGTCAGCCTTGATAACACTCAGTGTAACCTTCACGCTTTTCCCTCCTTTGGCTCTAGTATTCAATCCCTTTTCTTGCTTTCACACCTTTATCATATGGATGCTTCAACTTCACCATCTCGGTGACTAGGTCAGCCAGAGCAATCAGTTTGGCATCGGCATAGCGGCCGGTGAGGATGAGCTCCACGTTCTCCGGTTTATCCTCAATCAGCTTAATCACCTCATCCAGGTCAATGAGCTTGTAGTACAGGGCCACGTTTACCTCATCCAGCACCACCATGTCGTAATCGCCGCTGAGCATGGCCTTGCGGGCGGCAGATAGCGCCAGCCTAGCCTCCTTTATCTCCTCGGGGTCGGGGTTCGCCGGGTCAACAAAGCATCTCCGGCCAAAGCTGGCCACCTCAACATTGGGCAGCTTGGGCAGGGTGCTGAATTCCCCGTAGGGATATTTCCCTTTCATAAAGAAAACGATGAAGACTCTGAGGCCGTGACCTGTGGCTCGGAGCACTGACCCCAGCGCGGCAGAGGTCTTGCCCTTGCCATTGCCGGTGAAGAC
>MTNR01000057.1 GCA_002011495.1 Dehalococcoides sp. JdFR-56
GTGGCCACCCCATCGGCCATCACCTGGGCGTAGTCCCTCACCCGCTTGAGCAGCCGGTTGGCCACGCGGGGGGTGCCCCGGGCGCGGCGGGCTATCTCCTTGAGTCCCCCCTCTTCCACCTCTATCTGGAGGATGCGGGCGGAGCGCTTGAGGATGGCCTCAATTGAGGCTTGGTCATAGAAGTCAAGGCGGTAGACGGCGCCAAATCGGTCGCGCAGGGGTGGGCTGAGCAAGGCAAAGCGGGTGGTGGCCCCGATCAGGGTGAAGTTGGGCAGATTTAAGCGCAGGCTTCTGGCCCCGGGCCCCTTGCCGATGATGATGTCCAGGGCAAAGTCCTCCATCGCCGGGTAGAGTATCTCCTCTATCGCCCGGCTGAGGCGGTGAATCTCATCAATGAAGAGGATATCCTGGCTGTGAAGGTTGGTCAGGATGGCGGCCAGGTCTCCAGTGCGCTCAATGGCCGGGCCGGAGGTGACCCGGATGTTAACCCCCATCTCCGCAGCGATGATATGGGCTAGCGTGGTCTTGCCCAGGCCCGGGGGGCCGTAGAGGAGGATGTGGTCCAGGGCTTCCCCCCTGCCCTTGGCGGCGGCGATGGCGATCTTCAGGTTGTCCTTTATTTTATCCTGCCCGACGAACTCATCGAGGCGGCGGGGCCGGAGGCTGGTGTCAAGGGGTATATCCTCGGCGCTGGGTTTACCTGATATGATGCGAGCTATCTAAACCACCCCCCATTTCAATCCCCGGGCTTTGCCTCCGCCTCTTCTTCAGGGGCAGATGGGCTGGACGACGTTTCTTCAGCCTCTTTCTGAGGCTCCTCTTGAGATAGGAGCTCAGCTGACGTCTCCGGCTCGCCGCTTATCCCTTCGCTGGCTTCAAGCTCGGATTTTGCTTCCTCCCCGCCAGCGGATAAGCTGGGCTCACCTTCCTCTTCCCCGGATGGTGATGCTGACACTTCCTCGGTGGCCAAGCTGGGCTCATGCTCTTTTTCCCCGGCCGGCAACTCTGGCGTCTCGTCAATGCTCCGGTAATGGGCTGGGATCAGCTTGCCGATAATCACGTTCTCCTTGAGTCCGACCAGCCGGTCTATCTTGCCGTAAACGGCAGCCTCAGTGAGCACCCGGGTGGTCTCCTGGAAGGAAGCCGAGGCCAACCAGCTATCAGTGCTGAGCGATGCCCTGGTTATGCCCAGCAGCACGGTGTGGGCGGTAGCCGGCTCGCCTCCTTCGGCGAGTACCTTGGCGTTGATCTCCTCATAGGTGAACCGGTCAACCAGCTCTTCCGGCACTAGGTCAGTGTCCCCGGCGGAATCAATGCGCACCTTGGTCAGCATCTGGTGAACGATGATCTCAATGTGCTTGTCGTTGATGTTCACGCCCTGGGAGCGGTATACCTTCTGCACCTCGTCCACCAGGTACTGCTGGACGGCCTCCCTGCCCAGAATGCGCAGCAGGTCCTGGGGGTTTACCGAGCCATCGGTGAGCTGCTGGCCAGCTTTCACCCGGTCTCCGCTCTGGACGCGGATGCTGGCGGCGGTGGGGACGATGTATTCCCGTTCCTCCCTCTCCTCATAGCTGATGAATAGCTTGCCATCCTTGATGCTTACCTCGCCGGCGATGCGGGCCACGATGGGCTGGCTTTCCGCAGGTAGCTCTGCCTTGGCCTTGGCTTTGGCCTTGGGGGTGGGGATGGCGAGCACGGTGCCGATATCCACCCATTGACCATCGTTCACCATGACCTGGCAGCCCTCGGGCAGGGCGTATTCATCACGGTACACTTCCGAGCTGGTCACCTTGATTCTTCGGCTTTCCTCATCCTGAATCACCTCGGCCACCCCGTCTATCTCCGAGATGATGGCCTGGCCCTTGGGCGCTCTGGCCTCAAAGAGCTCTTCCACCCTGGGCAGACCGCTGGTGATATCAAGACCAACCACGCCGCCGGTGTGGAAGGTGCGCAGCGTAAGCTGGGTGCCTGGCTCGCCGATGCTCTGGGCGGCGATGATGCCCACGGCAGTGTTGAGGTCAACCAGTCTCCCGCGGGCCAGATCCCGCCCATAGCACTTCTGGCAGGTACCTCGCCGGGACTGGCAGGTGAGGGGGGACCTAACGTGAACCTTGCTTATGCCCGCGGCGACGATCTCACGCACCTTCTCCTCGTTGATTTCCTGGTTCCGGTCAACGATGACCTCCCCGGTCTCGGGGTGAACCACTGGGCTTGCCGCCAGCCGGCCCAAGATGCGCTCGGTGAGCGAGGGGAGCAGCCCCTTTTCCTTGGGTTCGGTTATCCAGATGCCATCGGTGGTTCCGCAGTCCTCTTCAAAGACGATGACGTCTTGGGCGACATCGATGAGGCGCCTAGTGAGGTAGCCGCTGTCCGAGGTTCTGAGCGCGGTATCAGCCAGCCCCTTGCGGGCGCCGTGGGTGGAGATGAAGTATTCCAGGACGCTGTGCCCCTCGCGGAGGCTTGACTTGATGGGGAAGTCGATAATCTTGCCGGAGGGGTCGGTCATCAGGCCCCGCATGCCCGCCATCTGGGTGATCTGGGAGATATTACCCTTGGCGCCTGAGGTTGCCATCATGTGAATGCCACCATAGCGGTCGAGGCTGTTGGAGATGGTGTTGGTGATTTTGTCCATGGTCTCCATCCAGATGCTGACGATGCCGTTATACCTCTCATCATCGGTGATGAGGCCACGGTTGTACTGGTTCTCGATGATGGCCACCCTCTCTTCAGCCTCTTCCAGCAGCTTGGCTTTGCTTGCCGGCACCTCAATATCGTTCATGGCGATGGTGATACCGGATTTGGTGGCGTAGTGGAAGCCGAGCTGTTTGAAGTTGTCCAGCACGTTGGCGGTTTCCTCATCGCTGAGCAACCGGCAGCATTCGCTCACGATTTGCTTTAGACCTGACTTATCGATCGGCTTGTTATAGAAGCCCAGCTCTTTGGGCAGGACTTCATTGAAGATAATACGGCCAACGCTGGTTTTGATTCTCTGGCCACCCCTTTCCTGGTCTCTGACCTCAATCTCGGCTCTGAGGTCGATCTGGCCCAGCTCGTAGGCGAGCTTGGCCTCCTCAAAGCTGCCGAAGAGGGAGCCCTCGCCTTTGCTTCCCGGCCGGATGGTGGTAAGATAGTAGCAGCCGAAGACCATATCCAGGGTGGGGGCTACCGTTGGCTCACCGCTGCTCGGCAGCAGCATGTTGTGGCGGCTGAGCGCTAGCTCCCTCGCCTCTCTCACCGCGGCTTTGGAGAGGGGGACGTGCACCGCCATCTGGTCACCGTCAAAGTCAGCGTTGAAGGCGGAACAAACCAGGGCGTGAATCTGGATGGCGCTGCCATCAATGAGCACCGGCTCAAAGGCCTGGATGCTGAGCCGATGCAGGGTGGGCGCCCGGTTGAGCCATACCGGCCGCTCCTTGACCACCTCCTCCAGTATGTCATATACCTCTGGCTTGGCTCTCTCCACTAATCTCCGGGCGCTCTTGATGTTGGGGGCAAGCCCCTGGGCCACCAGTCTATGCATGACAAATGGTTTAAACAGCTCGAGAGCCATGCGTCGGGGCAGGCCACACTGGTGGAGCTTGAGCTCCGGCCCAACCACGATGACGGAGCGTCCGCTGTAGTCAACCCTCTTGCCGAGCAGGTTCTGGCGGAAGCGTCCCTGTTTGCCGCGGAGCATATCGGAGAGAGATTTTAGCTTGTGGTTGCCACTGACCGAGATGGCGCGTCCCCGCCGGCCATTGTCGATCAGGGAGTCAACCGCCTCCTGCAGCATCCGTTTCTCGTTGCGGATGATGATCTCGGGGGCGCCGATCTCAATGAGATGGCGCAGCCGGTTATTGCGGTTGATGACGCGCCGGTACAGGTCATTGAGGTCACTGGTGGCAAATCTGCCCCCATCCAGCTGCACCATGGGGCGCAGGTCTGGCGGCAGGACTGGCAGCACCGTCAGAATCATCCACTCCGGCTTATTGCCGCTGTTGCGGAAGGCCTCCACCACCCGGAGTTGTTTGCTCGCCTTTTTGCGCCGCTGGCCGGAGGAGGACTGGGTCTCCTGAAGGAGCTGGTTGCGCAGCTCATCAAGGTTGATATCCTTGATGATCTTGAGGATGGCCTCGGCGCCCATGCCAGCTTCAAAGACCTGCTCGTAATTCTGTTTGAGCTCATGGTATTGATTTTCATTGAGCAATTGCCGCACGTGGAGCTCTTTCAGCCGCTGCACCTCCGCCGAGAGCTTCTCCTCAAGCCGCGTTTTCTCTTCGATGAACTCGCGCCGCAGCTTGTTTATCTCCTCCACTGAGGCCTGCTCCTGCTCCAGCTGCACGATTTTGGCTTCCAGTGCGCTCTCCCGCTCGGCGATTTCCTTGGCGGTGTTTTCCTCAAGCTGCTTGATGGCTTCCTGGCGCGCCTCCTCGTTGATGGAGGTGATGATGTAGTGGGAGAAGTACAATACGTGCTCCAGGCTCCTCGGTGAGAGGTCAAGGAGCAGCCCCAGCCGGCTGGGGGTTCCTTTGGCAAACCAGATGTGGCTTACCGGGCAGGCCAGCTCAATGTGGCCCATGCGCTCCCGGCGCACCTTGGCCCGGGCCACCTCGACGCCGCACTTATCGCAGATGACCCCTTTGTAGCGTATCTTCTTATACTTGCCGCAGTAGCACTCAAAGTCTTTGGTGGGGCCAAAGATTCTCTCGCAGAAAAGGCCATCCCTCTCCGGTTTTAGGGTGCGATAGTTGATCGTCTCCGGCTTGGTTACCTCGCCGTAGGACCAGCTCCTGATCTGCTCCGGTGAAGCCAGGGAAATTCTTACCGCATCAAAATCATTGATCTCCAGCATTTTCTTCCGTTACCTCTCTCCACGCTGACTCTTCAATACCTTTAGGCTCTGACTCCACGGTGGGAGCTTCTTCTATCGTCTCCTCAGCCGAGGTTATCTTGGCCTCTTTTTCGTTGATCACCTCTAGGGCCAGCCCCAGGCTTTGCAGCTCCTTTACCAGAACCTTGAATGATTCGGGCACGCCGGGCTGAAGGATATCCTCGCCCTTGATGATGGCCTCGTAGGCTTTGGCCCGCCCGGTGACATCGTCTGATTTGATGGTCAGCATCTCCTGAAGGTTGTGGGCGGCACCGTAGGCTTCAAGTGCCCATACCTCCATCTCGCCAAAGCGCTGCCCGCCGAACTGGGCCTTGCCGCCCAGGGGCTGCTGGGTGATGAGGGAGTAGGGGCCGGTGGAGCGGGCGTGAACCTTATCCTCAACCAGGTGAATCAGCTTCATCATGTAGATATTGCCCACCGTCACCGGCTGGTCAAAGGGCTCACCGGTGCGCCCATCGCGGAGCACCACCTTGCCGAAGGTGGGTGGTGGGGCTTTCCCTTCCAGATTGACCTTCTCCACCACCTCCATCAGCTCTTGGAGGTTGAACTCCCGGCTGGCGATGCCCAGTTCCTCCAGCCAGAGACGCAGGCAGACCTCTCGGGCCTCGCCAGGGTAGTTATCGCTGAACACCCTCTCTCCATCGTAGCCCTGGCTGTTCACCCAGGCCTTGGCCAGCTCAAGTTCAATGCTGGTGGCATCGCCGTCCGGAGAGCGCTGCACCGCGGCCGCTTTCTGGGCTAGCCAGGCTCGGGCCAGCGCGTCCTCAATGGCCACGTCATCGGCGCCATCAAAGACTGGGGTGAGTACCTTAAATCCCAGCGTCTGGGCCGCCCAGCCCAGGTGAGTTTCCAGAACCTGCCCGATGTTCATCCGCGACGGGACACCGATGGGGTCAAGGATAATATCCACCGGGGTGCCGTCAGGCAGGAAAGGCATGTCTTCCTTGGGGGCGATGAGGGCCACCACCCCCTTATTGCCATGCCGTCCGGCCAGTTTATCCCCCACGGATATCTTCCGTTTCTGGGCGATCCACACCTGCACCCACTCATTGACCCCGGCGGGCAGGTCATCACCGCTATCCTTGCGCGAATAAACTTTCACGTTGATCACCTTGCCCCACTCCCCATGAGGCACCCGGAGTGAGGTGTCCTTCACATCCCGGGCTTTCTCGCCGAAGATGGCCCGCAGCAGTTTCTCCTCGGCGGAGAGCTCGGTCTCCCCCCTGGGGGTGATTTTGCCCACTAAGGTGTCATCAGGGCCTACTTCAGCCCCAATGCGGATGATACCGTTCTCGTCAAGCTCGCGCAGGCTCTCCTCACCCACGTTGGGGATGTCCCGGGTAATCTCCTCTGGGCCCAGCTTGGTGTCCCGGGCCTCGGTCTCATGCTTGGCGATGTGAATGGAGGTGAATTTGTCTTCCTCAACCAGACGGCTGCTGATGATAATGGCATCCTCAAAGTTATAGCCTTCCCAGCTCATGAAGGCGCAGAGGACGTTCTGCCCTAGGGCCAGTTCTCCCTGGTCGGTGGCGGAGCTATCGGCGAGAACCTGGCCCGCCTCCACCCGGTCGCCTTTATCCACCAGGGGACGCTGGCTGATGCAGGTCCCTTGATTGGTGCGGACAAACTTCATTAGCTCATACTCATCCTTATGGCCGTCATCGGTGGTGATCACGATGCGGTATCTGGCCTCCCCATGACTATCATTGACGCTGCCGATCTCGGTGACCACGCCAGCATTCTTGGCAAAGAGCACCTGCCCGCTGTATCGGGCGGCCTCCTTTTCCATGCCGGTGGCGACCAAGGGCGCCTCAGGGCGCAATAGCGGCACCGCCTGGCGCTGCATGTTTGCCCCCATCAGGGCACGGTTGGCATCATTATGCTCAAGGAAGGGAATCAGGGCGGTGGCCACGCTGACTATCTGCTTGGGTGAGACGTCCATTAAGGCGATGTTCTCTGGCGATTCAAGCATGTAGTGGTTGCCTCGCCTGGCCTCAACCTTTTCGTCAATGAATTGATTATTCTGGTCCAGGCGGGCGTTGGCCTGGGCGATGGGCAGCTCTTCCTCTTCATCGGCGGAGAGATAAACCACTTCATCCGAGACGAAGGGCACCACCTTTATCATCCTGGCCGATAGTTTGGCCAGCTTGGTGGCGATCTGAGGTGTAATCTTGGTATTAGCTTCGATTATGGTATTGCCCCGGTCATCAACCACCGCCTCCCGGACTGTCCGGCCTACCAGCTGCTCACTGGTATTGGCTAGCTCGGTTATCACCCTGCGGTAGGGTGTTTCAATGAAGCCGTACTCGTTGATTCGGCTGTAGGTGGCCAGGGAGCCGATGAGGCCGATGTTGGGCCCCTCAGGCGTCTCAATGGGGCAGATTCTCCCGTAGTGGGAGAAGTGAACGTCTCTCACGTCAAAGCCAGCCCGCTCCCGGGATAGCCCACCGGGCCCCATGGCCGAGAGGCGACGCTTATGGGTCAATTCCGCCAGCGGGTTGGTCTGATCCATAAACTGGGATAGCTGGGAGCTGCTGAAGAACTCTCTCACCGCGGCCACCACCGGGCGGATGTTGACCAGCGCGCTGGGGGTGACGGCCTCGGTGCCGATGATGCTCATCCGCTCCCTGACCGCCTGAGCTAGGCGCAGCAGGCCAACGTGAAACTGGGTCTGCACCAGCTCCCCGACGGTGCGCACCCGCCGGTTGCCCAGGTGGTCAATGTCATCGCTGCTATCGGTGCCATTGTTGATCATGATGATGTGCCTGACTATCTCAACCAGGTCCTCCTTGGTCAGGGCGCGCTCCTTCAGGTCAACGTTTAAGCCCAGGCGCTTATTGAGCTTGTAGCGGCCGACGACGCCCAGGTCGTAGCGCAGCGAATCAAAGAACAGGCCCTGGATGAGTTTCCTGGCGTTTTCAATATTGGGCAGCTCCCCGGGGCGCAATTTCTTGTAAATATCAAGCAGCGCCTCTTGCTCATCCCTCACCGATGGCTCACGCTCAATGGTGGAGCGGATGTACTGGTGCTCCGGGGAGTTATCTTCATTGGCGAACAGGCTGAGCAGCTGCTCGTCGCTGCTGTAGCCGATGGCGCGCAGCAGCGTGGTGATGGGAATCTTGCGCTTGCCATCTATCTTGGCCGAGATCACATCCCGGTTGCTGGTCTCAAATTCCAGCCAGGCCCCACGGGTGGGAATCAGCTTGGCGAAGCACAATTCGCGGCCGCTGGCGGCATCTTCCTCAACGGTGAAGTACACCCCCGGAGAGCGCAGTAGCTGGCTCACCACCACCCGTTCGGCACCGCTGGTGATGAAGGTGCCCTTGGCGGTCATCAGGGGGATGTCACCCAGAAAGAGGTCCTGCTCTTTGATTTCCCCGGTCTCTTTGATGATGAGCTGTACTCTGGCGTAGAGCGGCACGGAGTAAGTCAGGTTCCGCTCACGGCACTCGGCTTCAGAGTGGCCGGGGCGCGGTTCCCGAAACTCATAGGCGATGAAAGCAAGCTCCATCTTGCTGCTGGTGAGGGTTTTGATCGGGGATATCTCCTTGAGCAATTGCTTTAAGCCATCTTCCTGGAACCGCTGAAAAGAGTCCAGCTGGACTCTGACCAAATTGGGAACATCCAGTATCTGAGGTAATCTGGCGTAGGATTTTCTGGGGACGGGAAGGGTACGCTTGTCACTAATTGACGAAATGGAAACCATAGCTAACTCCGCTCCTCAAAAAAAGACAAAAAGTTCCTGCCTTACTAGCTACACGCAAAGATAGGTGGCTTTGCTGAAAGGAAACATATAATGGGGCGATACCATTGGAGGCATAGTCAAATTTAAATAATAGCATTATTTGGAAAGTTTGTCAAGCCCCATGGTGAAGGGAGTTTTTCACTTTGACGGAATTGATAGTTGGCCTCAATATCCTGCTATAATGATAGCGGGGTAAAGGTGGCAAAATGACCGCGGCGAGACTTATCCTGGCCATTGTCAGCACGTCGGCGGTGGAGGCTGCGCTCTACGTCATCTGGCGCTGGGTGCTGCCGGAGTGGGGGATTGAGCTCCCCCTGGCGGTGCTCATTGGTGTGATGGTGGCCTGGGCGGTCTTTGCCGTGGTTGATTTCTGGCTGGTCAGCCGTATTTTGAAGAAGCAGGTGGTGGTTGGGCTGTCCACCATGATCGGCAGCCGGGGCAAGGTGATAAATCCTCTGGCCCCGGAGGGTCAGGTTATCATCAGGGGCGAGCTCTGGGGGGCAGAGGCCATTGATGGCAGTATAGATAGGGGGGAGGAGGTCATGGTGGTGGGGCAGGATGGGCTTAAATTGCTGGTGCGCCGGGCGGAGAAACCCAGGCGCTTGGGAACTGCTTAAGCCTACACGTTAAACAGGAAGGTGATGACATCGCCGTCCTGGACGATGTAGTCCTTCCCCTCCAGCCGCAGCAGTCCCTTTTTGCGGGCCTCGGCCAGGCTGCCACACTCAACCAGGTCATCATAGCTGATCACCTCAGCGCGGATAAACCCTCTTTCCATGTCCGAGTGGATTTTGCCCGCAGCTTTGAGGGCGCTGGTGCCGAGAGGGATGGACCAGGCTTTGACTTCGTTGGAGGCGGTGGTGAAAAAGGATATCAGCCCCAGTAACTGGTAGGACTTTCTGATGACCCGATCAAGCCCAGATTCCTTGAGTCCAAAATCGGCGCGGAATTGCTCCGCCTCGCTGTCCTCCAGCTGCGCCAGCTCCATCTCCAGCTTGGCGCACAGGGTGATAACCTGGCATTTTTCTCTGGCGTGGCGGGAGTTCAGCTCAGTCTCCAGAGAGGCTGCCTCGGCCAGCTCGCCTTCGCCGATATTGACCAGGATTAATAGCGGCTTGGCGCTGAGGAACTGGTAGTTGGCCGCTATTTTCGCCTCAGCCGGGGTTAGCTTCATTTCCCGCAGGGGGGTGTCCTTTTCCAAAGCCGCCTTGAGCTTGTTTAAAATCTCCTGTTCCTGAAGGAAAGCCTGGCGCTCTGGTGCTTTAGCCCCTTTTAAGGAAGTCTCAATTTTCTCCAGTCTGTGCTCAATGATGGCTAGATCGGAGAAGACGAGCTCCAGATTCATGGTGGCGATGTCCCGTTCCACGTCAAGGTTGCCCTCAGGGTGGGGGATGCTCTCGTCAGGGAAGGCCCGAACCACGTTGATCAGGGCATCGGCATTACTGAGCAGGTTTAGTAGCTCCCCGCCGATCCCCCTCTCCCTGGCCAGCCCCTTCACCGAGGCGGCGATATCAGTGTACCTCACCTCGGCCTGAACCACCCGCTTGGGCTGGAGCATATCGGCCAGTGTCTTTAAACGTGGCTCGGGAACCTTGGCGATGCCAATATGTGGCGCCGAACTTCGGGTGTCAGCTTCACCCTTGGTTAGGGCGTTGAAGATGGTGGTCTTGCCGCTTTGCGCCAGACCAATGATACCGATGTCAATGCTCATCCCCCGGCCTCTTCCCTTGGGGAGGTGGGATTATTGAGGGCTCGACCTTTTGATCACCTCTCTGGCTTTCTTCAGGGCGAGGTCTCTCTCCTTGACAGGCAACTTCTCATTGGCGGCTAGCTCGAGCAAGGCGAGCAGGGCCTCATGGGTGGAGATGTTGCCCAGCTGCTCGATGGCTCTGGTGCGCAAATCCACAGGGAGCGTCATGTCAGCGGCGATGGCCGCCAGCTTCTTCATCTCATCCGTTTTTTCTGACATTGTGGCACCTCTTCTTCCCGTGCCCTTAAGCCGGGTAGGGCTGGGCTTGATATTCTAGTCTACTCTCTGTGCGATTATTCCGCAATGGGCCTAGTTTGTCAACCTTGGCCCCAGACTAAAAATGCGATATCGGGTGTGGTAGAATGGGAAGAAATCAAGGAGGTAGGCTTTGCTCTACGTGCTCCACGGTGAGGACGATTTCTCCCTTCACCAGGCGCTTGAGGAGATAAAAAGGAGCATCGGCGATGCCACGGCGCTGGCCACCAACACCACGGTGCTCGATGGGCATCAGGTGACCGTGAGCGAGCTAGGGGCGGTCTGCGCCGCCATGCCCTTTCTCGGAGAAAGACGCCTGGTCATCATCAATGGGCTGCTGGAGCGCTTTGAGCCCAAGGCCAAGCCTAGCCGGAGGAAGAAGGCTGACGGCGCCGCCCGGCAGGATGAGTATAAGCTGCTGGGGGAATATCTGCTCCAGGTTCCGGAGAGCACGGTGCTGGTGCTGGTGGATGGCAAAATAAAAGGGAGTAACCCACTTCTACGCCAGCTTTCCCCCCGGGCCAAGGTGATGTCTTTTCCCCTGCTTAGAGATATTAGGCTGCGCCAGTGGATAGAGAAGCGAGTGGCGGAGAAAGGTGGCAGCATCTCCCCCCAAGCGGTGGAGCTATTGGCCAGGTATGTGGGGGGCAATCTGTGGATTATGGCTGGGGAAATTGATAAGCTAGTGCTCTTCGCCTCCGGCCGCCGCATTGAAGAGGATGACGTCAGGCGGGTGGTGAGCTATGCTCAAGAAGCCAGCGTCTTTGCCATGGTTGACGCCATCCTTGAATTCAGGGCTGGGGCTGCCGAGCAGCTACTCCAGCAGTTACTCCAGCAGGGAGCAGCCCCGGCCTATCTTCTGGTCATGCTGGCGCGGCAGGTGCGGCTGATAGTTCGGCTGAAAGAGCTCGGCCGCCAGCGAAGACCTCAAGAGGAGATTCAGGATAAGCTGGAGGTGGCCTCGGAGTTCGTCATGCGCAAGGCGCGGGAGCAGGCGACTAGATACTCTCTGGCGCGGCTCAAAGAGGTATATCACCGGCTTTTGCAAGCAGATGTCTGGATCAAGACCGGAAAATATGAGGCCGAGCTTGCCCTCAATATTCTCATCGCGGAGCTGTGCCAGCCCCGCAAGCTGGCGGTTTGATATGACCGGAGCAAATATGAAGCCCGTGGTTCTGGCCATAGACCTGGGTGGCACCAAGATAATCTCCGCCCTTATCTTGAGTGATGGTGAGATTATGGCCGAAGAACGCCATCTTACCCTAGCCGAGGAAGGGCAAGCCTCGGTAACCAAGCGGCTATTTTCGGCGATAGACCATCTGCTTGAGCTAAAAGATATGGAGCCATCTGAGCTTGGCGGCATCAGCATTGCCGCCGCGGGCGGCATAGATATAAGCCGGGGCCTGGTGACCTCATCTCCGCATCTTCCCGGCTGGCACAATGTGCCCCTGAGGGATATGGTGAGGGAGAGATACCGGGTCAGCGCTTTTCTGCTCAATGATGCCAGTGCCGCCGCTCTGGGGGAGCATCGCTTCGGCGCTGGAAGGGGGATAGAGAACCTTATCCTGCTCACCATAGGCACCGGCATCGGCGGCGGCATTATCATTGAGGGCAGGCTGTATCAGGGCCCAGCCGGCAGCGCCGGGGAGATTGGGCATATGACCATCGACGTAAATGGACCAAGATGCACCTGTGGCAACGTCGGCTGTCTGGAAAGGCTGGTCTCCGGCCCGGTGATGGCTGAGGAGGCGAGGAGGCGCCTGGCTCGGGGGGAGAAGTCTGCCATGCTTGAGATGGTGGCGGGCAGAATAGAGGAAGTTACTGCCGAAGAGATTGGGGTTGCCGCCCGCAGCGGAGACTCACTAGCGCAGGATATCATCACCAAGGCCGCGACCTATCTCGGAGTGGGCCTGGTGAATCTGGTCAATATCTTCAATCCGCAGATGATCATCATTGGTGGTGGGGTGGGCAAGCTCGGCGAGCTATTGCTTGGCCCGGCCCGGCGCATAGTGCAGGAGAGAGCTTTCCAGGTCTCGGCTGAAATGGTGCGCATCGTGCCCGCCGAGCTTGGTGATGCGGCGGGAGTGCTGGGCGCGGCCGCATTCGCCTTTGCGCAGCTAAACCGGCGGATTTGCTGATTACTCCCTCCTTCGCCCTTCGTTGACAGCCGCTATGGCTTAAGCCTAAAATCAAATAATCAAGTCGCCCAAAGTCTAAAACACGGAGAGTGACCAGTGACCAGTGATGAAGTGAGAAAAGCTTATCTAGATTTCTTTGCCGAAAAGGGGCACGATATTGTGCCCAGCTCTTCCCTTATCCCCCATGGTGACCCCACCTTGCTCTTCACCAGCGCTGGAATGGTGCAGTTTAAGGATTACTACCTGGGGATAGCTGTGCCCCCCAACCCGCGCCTGGCCTCATGCCAGAAGTGCTTCCGCACCACTGACATTGAGTCAGTGGGTGATGCCAGCCATCTCACCTTCTTTGAGATGCTGGGTAACTTCAGCATCGGCGACTATTTCAAGAAGGAGGCGATCAGCTGGGCCTGGGAGTTCGTCACCCAGCGCCTGAAGCTGGAGCCGGAGCGCCTGTGGGCGACCATCTACCTTGATGACGATGAGTCTTTCCAGTACTGGCTGGAGACCGGCGTCCCCGAGGAGAGGATACTGAGGTTTGGCGAGGAGGACAACTTTTGGGGGCCGGCTGGGGATTCGGGGCCCTGCGGGCCGTGCAGCGAGATTCATTACGATTTTGGGGAGGAGGTTGGCTGTGGCAAGCCCACCTGCCGGCCCAATTGTGGTTGCGCCCGTTTTTCCGAGATCTGGAATCTGGTCTTCACCCAGTATGACCAGGATAAAGAGGGAAAGCGCACCCCGCTACCCAAGCCGAATATCGATACCGGCATGGGGCTGGAGAGAACGGTGGCCGCGGTAACCGGCAAAACCTCGGTCTATGACACTGAGCTCTTCATCCCGCTCCTGGATTGCGTGGCCAAATTGGCCGGAAAGAAATATGGCGCGGATAATGAAGCGGATGTCGCCATGCGGGTGGTGGCTGAGCATGGCCGTGGCATCACCTTCCTCATCGGGGATGGCGTCATCCCAAGCAATGAGGGGCGGGGCTATGTCTTGCGCCGGCTATTGCGCCGGGCAGCCCTCTTTGGCCGGCGGCTGGGGCTGGATAAGCCATTTTTAGCCGAAATGGCCAAGACAACGATTGAGCATATGGGCCACGTTTATCCAGAGATAGTCCAGCGGCGGGATTTCATCACCAAGTTGATTGAGCTTGAGGAAGCCAGGTTCAGCGGCACGCTCAGCGCTGGCCTGGAACTACTGGATGACATACTGGCGGAACTAGCAAGCCGAGGGGAAAAGGAGATCTCCGGTAAGCAGGCGTTCAAGCTCTACGATACCTACGGCTTTCCCGTTGAGCTGACCAAGGAGATCGCCCGCGGGCGCGGCTTCTCGGTGGATCTAGCTGGCTTTGAGGAGGAGATGGAGAAACAGCGGGAGAGGGCCAGAAAAGCAGAACTATTCGCCATGGATAAGAAAGCGGCCTTAGAGCTCACCTCGCTTAAGCGCTCCTATGAGAGTACCCCCTTCGTCGGCTACCAGGAGCTCAAGCACCGCTCGGTGATCATTGACCTCTTGGTTGATGGTGGCGCCGTGGAAACGGTAAGTCAGGGGCAGTCAGCCAGCCTGATTTTGGAGACCACCCCGTTCTACGGTGAGATGGGCGGGCAGGTGGGTGACACCGGCCAGATACGCGGCGCTTCTGGGAAGTTTCTGGTCACCAATACCATCCGGATTCCGCCGGATATCATCGTTCATCAGGGCAAGGTCGCCGAGGGCAGTTTGGCCGTGGGGGATGAGGTTGAGGCTGAGGTGGATGGAGCGCGGCGTCTTGACATCGCCCGCAATCATACCGCCACCCATCTCCTTCAGCATGCGCTGCGCCAGGTTCTGGGGGAGCACGTTCAGCAGCGCGGTTCGCTGGTGGCGCCAGATGCCTTCCGCTTTGACTTCTCGCATCTCACCGCCATGCTGAAAGAGGAGATAGCCGAGGTGCAGCGCATCGTCAACGAGAG
>MTNR01000060.1 GCA_002011495.1 Dehalococcoides sp. JdFR-56
GGTCACTGGGGGTGTAGTATTTTCTATCTCGGAGGGAATCGGGGAGGTGCTGCTGCTCCACGAAGTGCTCCGGGTAGTCATGGGCGTATTTATAATCTTTGCCGTAGCCCAGGTCTTTCATTAGTGGCGTCGCTGGGTTACGCAGGTGCAGCGGCACCGATTCGCTGGGGCCTTGGGTGACCTCCTGCTGTGCCCGAGTGTATGCCTCATATAGGGAGTTACTTTTCGGGGCGGTGGCCAGATAAACCACTGCCTCCGCCAGCGCCAGGTTGCCCTCGGGCATGCCGATGAAGTGGGCGGCCTGCTGCGCGGCGACGGCGATGACCAGCGCCTGGGGGTCAGCCATGCCCACGTCCTCGGAGGCGAAGCGAACCAGACGGCGGGCGATATATAAGGGGTCTTCCCCGGCTTCCAGCATCCGCGCTAGCCAATATAAGGAGGCGTCCGGGTCAGAGCCGCGCATTGACTTGTGCAGGGCGGAGATGAGGTCATAGTGCTGGTCGCCGCTTTTGTCATAGGGTAAAGCCCGGTGCTGGAGGGCGTCTTCGATGGTAGGCAGGGTGATGTAGCGTTTGCCCTCAGCGTCTGGCGGGGTGCTCAGCGCCGCCATCTCCAGGGTATTGAGGGCAACCCGGGCGTCATTATTGGACAGGGTGATGAGGTGGCTCATCGCTTCCGGGGCTACCTCCACATTGAGCGCCCCCAGGCCGCGCAGGCTATCTTTCAGCGCCCGGGTGATGATGACCTGAATCTCGTCCTCGGTCAGGGGCTTGAGCGGCATGACCCGGCAGCGGGAGAGGAGAGGGGAGGTGACCTCAAAGGAGGGGTTCTCCGTGGTCGCCCCGATGAGGGTGACGGTGCCGTCCTCAACGTAGGGCAGCACCGCGTCCTGCTGCGTTTTATTGAAGCGGTGAATCTCATCAATGAAGAGGATGGTCTTCTGCAGGTGCATCTGGCGGCGCCCTTTGGCCTCCTCTATGATGCGGCGCAGGTCGGCGACGCTGGCGCTGACGGCGCTCACCGGGCTGAAGTGGGCCCCAGTGGTGTTGGCGATGATATACGCCAGCGTGGTTTTGCCGCAGCCCGGCGGCCCCCATAGTATCATGGAGGGTATCTTGCCGCTTTCAATCGCCTTTCTTAATACTCGTCCCGGCCCGATGAGGTGCTCCTGGCCGACGAAGGTGTGCAGGCTGGTGGGGCGCATCCTGGTGGCGAGCGGCGCCTCCTGGATTTTTTGTTCCTCACCTTGCTGCTCAAACATATCCATGCTCATAGCGCACCTCCCTTTCTCGTACCCCCTCTCTTGGTGATGCGAAGCTCTTTATTTTCATCTGCCTTCCCAGGCGGGCATCCTGGCCAGGTGCTCCTTGGCTGCCTTCTCGGCGGTTTCCCTATCCATATTTTGGGACAGCATCATAAAGTTGACCATGCCTTGAAACACTTCTTGATAGCTTTTGAGGCTGCCATCTGGGCGGGAACAATGTACACAGTACACATTTAGCGGGTTTCCGCCACCAAAATCTTCGGGCTTGGTCATGGGCATACCACAGCTCAGACAATTCTTGGCTGTCTTGGAGGCCTGGTTAAAGGTCAGCTTGTAGCCATTGACATCCTCGATGGTGAAGTCCCTGATGCCGTATGGTTCGTCTTTTATCCCAACCGCGATCTTAGCCCCTTTCTTTTTTACTTCATGGTAATACTCGTCAATGTCTCCGTCAATTTGCAGATACAGATTTACGCCAACACCCAGCCTTTCTTCACTGCCAAGGCCGAGATTTGCCGCTGGGATAAACATGAGCACCATCCCATCTTTGGCAAGGTCAGCGTATTCTGGATTATTGGCGTCAGGGAAAGCCATCCCCATCTTAAATCCGAGGACGTTCTGGTAAAATGCGATCGTTTCCTTCATGTCTCTGGCGGCTAAGGTGGGAGAAATATACCCCATTTTAATGACCTCCTCGTTTCTTCTTTCACTCCCCCGCTCACTTATACCTCTTCACCTCAAAGCGGTAGAGGGTTACCAGCTCCTCGGGGCCGATTCCCGCCTTCTGGCGGCAGATGGAAATCTGCTGCTCCACGCTATCCACCCCCTCAAGGTCGGGCAGAAGCAGCCCCCGCCGGAAGCCGCTCTCCACGATGACCCCGTACTTCTTGGGGTCAAGCTCGCTTTTGTCTCTCACCGGCCTGGGGGTGGTGAGGACGTCAACGCTATATTCAAGGTCTTTTAGCTCTTCCGGGGCGACGGGGGGAAAACGGGGGTCTCTGGTGGCGGAGCTGATAGCATTGGAGATAATCTCCTCGGCGACATTGCGCCTGGTGGGCTCAAAGGTGCCGATGCAGCCCCGGAGCTCGCCGAACTTGTGCAGGGAGACAAAGACCCCAGCCCTCTTTTGCATCTCCGGGGTAAGCTCCTCGGGTGGTGGGGGGACCTTGCCTTCCCTGACGTAGCTCTCCACCGTCGCCTTGGCCAGCTTCACCAGCGGGTGCATTTCCACCGCCTTGATGATGATGCCGGCATAGCCGACGACGCTGGTATAATCGCCGGTGGTATCGCCGCTGGTCTGGTAACTTATCAGCTCAGCCGCCTTTGCCCCCAGTTTTTTGGCGGCGCAGATGAGGACGGCGGTGGGGGCATAGCCGCACATTGAGATATTTGATTCCTCAACTCTCTTTAATAGCTCATCTTCATCCAGATGCAGTATGGCCTCGATGGCCTGGCTGTCCTTGCTGCGCGCTGACTCCTGGGGCTCGTAGTGGGTCATATCGCTGCTGGCGATGATGACCACCTCTCTCTTGAGCTCCCCAACGGCGCGGGCGATGTCCTCGCCGACCTCTTTATATATAGCGGCGCTGGCGTGGGCCAGGGTTATGGGCACTATCCTCACCTCGGGCCGGAAATACTGCAGAAATGGTAGCTGAACCTCTATGGAGTGCTCATACTGGTGGGCGGCGGCGTCCTCCTGGAGGTGGCGAGAGGTGGCCAGAATCTGCTCGGCGAGCTCGCTGTCAATCTCCACCTCGCCCAGAGGGGTTTGCCACCTGCCCCGGGTCATGATGCTTAAGGGTTTGCCCATACCGGTGTGGTTGGGCCCCATGATGATGAAGGTGTCTTTGAACTTGATGCGGGAGATAACGGCCCCGGCCACCGCCCCGGAGTAAACGTATCCGGCGTGGGGGGAAACTGCCCCGAGCGCCTCCTGTTTTTCCGCCTCCTCGTCAAGGAGCGTTGCGAGCATTTGCCTCAGCTGTGAGGCTGACCCGGGGTAGAACTGCCCGGCGACAACTGGACTTCTCACCATTTTGCCCCTCCTTCAGGTGTCCTGAAATTGAGCTCGGCCCCGCAGAACTTGCACTTTGACCCTTCTAGCCCCACCACCTCGGTCTGGTAGCCAAACCTGCGCACCACGAGCTTGCCGCAGGAATAGCAGACGGTGTTCTCGCTGTGGTGGCCGGGGACATTGCCGGCGTAGATGAACTTGAGGCCGGCGCTCCGCCCGATGTCATAGGCCCGCTCCAGAGTGGAGATGGGCGTGGCGGGCAGGTGCCTCAGGTGGTGGTGGGGGTAGAATCTGGTGACGTGCCAGGGAGTGAGCTCTCCCAGCTCATCCCGTATCCAGCGGGCGAGCCCCTCAAGTTGCTGGTCATCATCGTTCATGGTGGGGATGATGTTGGTGACCACCTCAACGTGCATCCGCCACTTCTCTTTGGCGCGCTTGGCCACCTCAAGTATCCCCTGCCAGCGGGGTATCTTGGCTAGATTACGGTAGAAGGCGTCGGAGAAGCCCTTGATATCAACGCGCCAGGCATCGAGATAAGGCCCGATGGCGTCCAGTGCCTCTGGGGTGATGTAGCCATTGGTGACGTAGACGGTATAGAGGTGGTGCTGCTTGGCCAGTTTGGCTGAATCCAGGGTGTACTCAAACCAGACGGTCGGCTCATTGTAAGTCCAGGCGATGCCCTGGCAATGGTAGCGCTGGGCAAGCTCAATGGCGGTCTGGGGCGGGAGGTCACGGGAGCCACGCCAGGGCTCACTCTCTTCGGGGCAGGAGATCTCCCAGTTCTGGCAGTGCTGGCAGTGGAAGTTGCAGCCCCACCCGCCAATGGAGAAAGCTAAACTAGCCGGGAAGAAGTGAAATAAGGGCTTTTTCTCAATCGGGTCGGCGGCGACGGATGACGCCTGGGCGTAGTTCATGTTGTATAGCGTGCCGCCCCGGTTCCGGTACATGTGGCAGACGCCAGCTCTCTCCGGCCCTATCTGGCAGCGCCACTGGCAGATATGGCACCTCACCCTGGCGCCGGATAGCTTTTCTGAGAGCATCGCCTCATGCATAAGCTGGCCCTCATCCTTAACCTAATTATATCACCGAAACACCCCAAGTTATAGCCTGTTTTAGCACTTTACCAATGAGACGCCAGGGATTATAATAAATCGGCGAGTTTATGAGATATAGCCGGAGGTGAAGCTTGGTTAGTTTATATCTGGTCTCTGCGGAAGAAGGCGCGGGCAAGACCGCCATCGCCGCTGGTATAGCCAGGCGCCTGGCTGGTGACGGCAAAAAAGTGGGTTTTCTGAAGCTAGTCACCGGGGACAAAATGCCGGAGGGCGGTGAGCGCGATGCCGGATTTATGAAGCAGCTCTTGGGGCTGAAAGAGCCGGCGGAGGCGCTCTCCTTGCTGGTGGGCAGCGGGAAGAGCGCAGCGGACAAGATTAAGGAAGCCTGCGCTTCCCAAGATAAGGACGTTATCATCATCGAGGGGAGGTGCGGGCAAAGCCCGAATGATGAGTTCAGCCAGGCTGCCTATGAGGTAGCCAAAGCGCTCAAGGCCAAGGTGATGGCTGTGGAAGGCTATAAGCAGGGGGCAGTTCTCCAGTTTGTTCATAGCTATAAAGGGTTTGGGGAAAATTTGTTAGGCATCATCCTGAACAAGGTGCCGAAAAGTCAGCTCCAGCGCGTGTGTGAGGAGGTAACCTCTAGCTTCGGTGCCGGGGAGTTAGCCATCCTGGGGGTGCTTCCTGAAGATAGAGCTCTGCTGGTGCTGACGGTGGGCGAACTGGCCGGCCATATTCAGGGAGAAATATTGAATGATGCGGAAAAGTCAGCGGAACTAGTGGAAAACCTCATGGTGGGGGCAATGGTGGTGGACTCTGGTCTGGACTACTTTGGCCGCAAGGCGGGCAAAGCGGTGGTGGTCAGGGCTGACCGCCCCGATATGCAGATGGCGGCGCTGGAGACTCCTACTAAGTGTCTCGTGCTCACCGGCGGCGCGGGGCCAGTTGATTACGTCCGTTACAAAGCTGAGGAAAAAGGCGTTCCCCTTATCCTCACCAAAAGCGATACCGCCACCGTCATCCAGCGCATTGAGGATGCCCTGGACCAAGCCAGATTCGGCCAGGAGAAGAAAATGAGTAAGCTAGCCGAAATCCTGGAGAAGAACCTTGACTTCCAGGCAGTGTATAAGGAGCTGGGCCTGATAAGTTAGGCGAGGCCTGGCAGGCTTTATTGGTAACTGCGTCCGTGTTTTATCCCCCTCTTTTTAGGGAGAGGGGGAAATTTTTCCGCTTTAACTGGTCAAATAGGCGGCGAAGTCTCTTATAATTGAGTTAGGGCCTGGTTTTTGGTAATCTAGGGGGTGGAGGCGCATTTTGGTATGGAAAGCGGGGGAGAGAGGCAGACCTATGCTGCCGCCGGCGTCAATATTGACCTTGCCGCCAAGGTCAAGGAGCTCATCGCCGGACAGGCGCGGACCACGCATCGCCCTGAGGTCTTGAGTGGGGTGGGCTTCTTCGGCGGGCTCTTTGAATTCAAGGGCTATGAGCAGCCAGTTCTGGTGGCCAGCGTTGACGGGGTGGGCACCAAGCTGAAGATTGCCACGGCGCTGGGTAAACATGACAGCATCGGCATTGACCTAGTTAGTCACTGCGTCAATGATATCCTTACCTGTGGCGCCGAGCCCCTTTTCTTCTTGGACTACATCGCCATGGGGAGGCTAGTGCCGGAGCAGGTGGCGGCGGTGGCGCAAGGGTTGGCCCAAGCCTGCCGCGAGGTCGGCTGTGTCTTGATTGGCGGCGAGACCGCCGAGATGCCCGGGATATACGCCGGGGAGGATTATGACCTGGTGGGCTTTATCATCGGCGTGGTGGAGAAGGAAAAAATTATTCTGGGGAAGAAAATCATGGCCGGGGATATCATCATCGGCCTACCTTCCAGCGGGCTGCATACCAACGGCTACTCGCTAGTGCGCAAGCTCTTTGCTCCTGAGGAGTTGGGCAAGCGCTTCCCCGAGCTGGGGAGGACTCTGGGCGAGGAGCTTCTGGAACCTCACCGTTGTTATTATAAACAGCTTAAGCCGCTACTATCGCTAGTCAAGGGCATGGCGCATATCACCGGTGGCGGCCTGGTGGACAACGTGCCCCGGGTCTTGCCTGGGGGCTTAATGGCGCGGTTTGATAGTTCTGCGTGGACAGCCCCCCCCATTTTTCAGCTTATCCAGCAGCGGGGCAACGTGGCCCGTGACGAGATGTACCGGGTGTTCAATATGGGCATCGGCATGGTGCTCATCTGCTCACCAGATGCCGCCGGCCAGCTGAGAAAGGAGCTTCCGGAGGCCAAAGTCATCGGGGAGGTGGTAAAACAAGAGGGAGAAGCCAGGGTGGTTATCAAGTAATGGTGCCCTAGCTGCCAAGACGGAGAGGAATGGAGCTATGAGCAGTAGGCAATATTTTGATGCGGTGGCCCGCGAGTGGGATAAGATGCGCCAGGCCTTCTACTCTCAAGCGGTGAGGGAAAAGGCTATTGCGGTGGCGGAGGTGAAGCCAGGCAAGCTGGCTGCTGATATTGGAGCCGGGACAGGCTTTATCACCGAAGGGCTTGTTCAAAGAGGTTTGTGGGTGATTGCGGTAGACCAGTCTGAAGCCATGCTCGGGGAGATGAAGCATAAATTTCAGGATATTGACACGGTTGATTACCGCCTGGGCGAAGCTGAGAACCTCCCAATTGAGGATGAGGCGGCTCACTACGTGTTCGCCAACATGTGTTTGCACCATGTCGAAAACCCACCAGTGGCCATCAAGGAGATGGTGAGAATCTTAAAGCCTGGTGGCAGGCTGGTAGTTACTGATCTGGACGAGCATAATTTTGAGTTTCTTAAAGCAGAGCATCGTGACCGCTGGCTGGGTTTCCAGAGGGAGGAAGTCAAACGCTGGTTTATTGAGGCGGGGCTCAAAGGGGTAAAGGTTGAGTGTGTTGGGGAGAGCTGCTGCTCTGAGTCCAGCTGCGGAGACGAATATGCCAGTGTTAGCATCTTCGTGGCTTCGGGTGAGAAGTGAGTCGAGGTGCACTAGAGAATAAAATGAGACGGAGGTCTTAATGCGAGCCATTATCAGCGTTTCTGACAAAGCCGGGGTAACCGATTTTGCCCGGGATTTAAGCCAGCTTGGCTTCGAAATCTTCAGCACTGGCGGCACCAAAAAAGCATTGGCAGAGGCTGGGGTGCCGGTCAGGAGCATCTCTGAGATCACCGGCTTTCCCGAGATTCTCGACGGCCGGGTAAAGACTCTGCATCCTAAAGTTCATGGCGGGCTTCTAGCCAAGCGAGACCTTCCCTCCCATATGGCGGAGCTAGCTGAAAATAAGATTGAGCCGATTGACCTAGTGGCGGTCAATCTCTATCCCTTTGTCCAGACGGTGGCCAAAGAGGGGGTTACCCTTGATGAGGCGCTGGAGAATATTGACATCGGTGGCCCAACCATGATTCGGGCGGCAGCCAAGAATTTCCCCAGCGTCATCGTGGTGGTTGACCCGGCTGACTATCAGCTAGTATCGGAGAAATTGAGGCAGGGAGGTCTATCGCTGGAGGAACGTAAGCGTCTGGCGCAGAAGGCTTTTCAGCACGTGGCGGTGTATGATACCGCCATCTCCCAGTACTTAAGACAGGATACCGAGGCCTTTCCTGAAGAGATGACTATCGCTCTCAAGAAGCGCTACGGGCTCCGCTATGGGGAGAATCCCCATCAGCGGGCGGCCTTCTATGCCGAGCAGGTGGTTGGTGGCAGGCGAGATACCGGCATTACCTGGGCAAAACAGCTATGGGGGAAGGAACTTTCCTTTAACAATATTCTGGATGCTGACGCTGCCTGGGGGGTGGTCACTGACTTTGCCGCCCCCACGGTGGCCATCATCAAGCATACCAATCCCTGCGGGCTAGCCAGCCACGATGATATCGCCGAGGCCTACCGGCGGGCGCTCAGTGGCGACCCGGTGGCTGCCTTTGGCGGCATTGTCGCTATAAATCGAGCCGTTAGTCCGGCCACCGCTGAAGAGCTACGTAAGACTTTCTACGAGATAATCATCGCCCCTGAGTATGAGGCCGAGGCGCTGGAGATACTGAAGCAGAAAAAAGACCTGCGGATTTTGGCGGCGGAATTACCACCCGCCTATGGCATATCTCATGAAGGCTACCTTGATTTCCGCCGGGTGAAGGGCGGCTTTCTCGTCCAGAGCTCGGATTCCCTGGCGGAGGATAGTGTTAACCTTAAGACGGTGACCAGACGTGCGCCAACCGAGGCGGAGATAAGAGACCTGCTTTTTGCCTGGCGGGCGGTAAAGCATGTCAAATCCAACGCCATCGTGCTGGCCAAGGATCGGACGCTGGTGGGCATGGGCGCCGGGCAACCTAGCCGCATCGTCAGTGCTCAAATCGCCAAGGAGAAGGCGGGGGAGAAGGCGAAGGGCAGTGTGCTGGCTTCGGATGCCATGTTCCCCTTTCCTGACGTGGTGGAGCTGGCCGGAACTAGCGGGGTAACCGCTATCATCCAGCCCGGCGGCTCAATCAGGGATGAGGACTCAATCCAGGCGGCGGATAAATACAATATCGCCATGGTCTTTACTGGGGTCAGACATTTTAGGCACTAAAATAATAAACACCAGAGTGGAGGTGAATAATTATGGCTAATGCCGTTCTGGTGGTTGATATGCTCCGTGGTTTCCTGGAGGAGGGCTATCCCCTGTCTATCGGGGCTGAATCCCGCCGCATCATCCCTAATGTGCAGAGGCTCATAGAGCAGGAACTTGCCCGTGGCTCCAAAATCTTCTTCATCTGCGACCATCATGACCCGGATGACCTTGAATTTAAGATGTTTCCTCCCCACTGCATTGAGGGCACTGCTGAGGCAGAGGTCATCCCGGAACTGGCCAAGTACCCCGGGGAAGTCATCCCCAAGAAGAGATATAGCGGCTTTTTCGGCACCACGCTGGAGGCGAAGTTGAAAGAGCTTAAACCAGAGAAGCTGATCATCTGCGGGGTGCTGACCAATATCTGTGTGCTGCATACCACGGCTGACGCCCGCAACCGGGATTACCCGGTTGAGGTGCCGGTGGACTGCGTTGCCTCTCCTGATGAGGGGGCGCACCAGTTTGCCCTGGAGCACATGGAGAAGGTGCTGGGGGCGAAACTGACCAGTGTGGGGGGATGAGATGAAGCGAGCCAAATTTGAACCGACGGAGGCGGTCCTTTCTGGCGAGACGACTGATATTTACTTTGCCCGCACCGTAGAGATACTGTGCTACGAGGGATTAAACCCGGTGGCCACCATGGAGGTCTTTCCCAGCCGGGCTGGGATGCTCTGCGGCATCGAGGAGGTCAAAGCGCTGCTGGATAAAATCTTGCCCGAGGATAACCGTGAGGTATGGGCGCTGGACGAGGGTGAGGAGATGGAGCGGAAAGAGGTGGTCTTGCGCATCACGGCGCCCTATCAGAGCTATGGGATGTATGAAACGCCCATCCTGGGCATTTTGGCTCACTGCAGTGGCTGGGCCACCGCCGCCAGAGAGTGCGTGGCCGCCGCCCGGGGCGTACCCGTTATCAGCTTTGGTGCCCGCCACGTTCATCCTTCGGTTGCCGGGATAATGGATTACTCGGCCATGGTTGGTGGCTGTGCTGGCTGCTCCAGCGTGGTTGGGGCCAAGCTTTGGGGCATTGAACCAACCGGAACCATACCCCACGCCCTGATCATCATCATGGGGGACACGGTCAAGGCAACCATCGCCTTTGATAAGTACATGCCACCGGGAGTGCCCCGTGTGGCGCTGGTTGATACCTTCAAAGACGAGGCTGAGGAGAGCCTGCGGGTGGCGGAGGCACTAAGAGACAAATTAAGCAGTGTGCGCTTGGACNCCCCCGCCGAGCGAGGCCGGGTTACCGCTGACCTGGTGAAGGAGGTGAGGGCCAGGCTGGACCTAGCTGGCTTCAACAAGGTGAAGATCTTCGTCAGCGGTGGCCTTGACCCGGAGCGCATCACCTACTTTCTGGATAGCGGGGCTCCGGTTGACGGCTTTGGCGTGGGAAGTTACATTAGCGGTGCTAGGCCCATTGATTTTACCGCTGACCTGCATGAGGTGGAAGGTAAGCCAATCGCCAAACGGGGCCGAATCCCGGGCATTACTCCCAACCCGAGGCTGAAGCGAGTGATGTGATACGGCAATAATAAGAGAGGCTTGAAATGAAGGAAGCGGAAATAAAGAAGGTGGTGAGGGAAGGCTATGCCCGCAGAGTCCGGGAGAGGAGCTCCTGCTGTGCCCCGTCTGGCGCTGATCTCAGCCGCAAGGTGAGCAGGGCGATAGGCTACACCGATGAGGAGCTCAGCTCTGTTCCCGAAGGGGCCAATCTGGGCCTTGGCTGTGGTAATCCGGTGGCTCTGGCATCTTTAGCTCCAGGAGAGACGGTTCTTGACCTTGGCTCGGGCGCTGGCTTTGACGCTTTCCTGGCCGCAGGCAGGGTTGGCCGGAAGGGGAAGGTCATCGGCGTTGACATGACCCCGGAGATGATCGAGCAAGCCAGAGCAAACGCCCAAAAGGGCGGCTACACCAATGTGGAGTTCAGGCTGGGGGAGATTGAGAATATCCCGGCAGCGGACAGTTCCGTGGATGTGGTCATCTCCAACTGCGTGATCAATCTTTCTCCGGATAAAGCTAGAGTCTTCGCCGAGGCATTCCGGGTGCTCAAACCCGGCGGCCGGCTGATGGTATCCGATATTGTTTTACTCAAAGAGCTACCCGATTTCATCAGGAACTCCATGGTTGCCTATATCGGCTGCGTGGCCGGGGCCATGCTGAAAAACGAGTATTTGGAGACGATAAGGGACACCGGCTTTCAGCAAGTTAAGGTGGTTGATGAGGCCGCTTTCCCGGTGGAATGGGCCCTTGGTGACCCGGCGGTGCAGGCGATAATTGACAAGCTGAATCTGGCTGAGGATAAGCTTAAGGACATCGCCAGCTCGGTGGTGAGCATCAAGGTTCAGGGTATCAAACCAAAGTAAAAAGGCCCACCTCGCGGACGAGCGCACTAAAAGCGTACTCTGATTAGGGGTCTGATATTGGCCGGAATGATGCCCCACGTGCCGGGGACGCCGGGTGGCCGGGAGACTTCAATTCTCTTGCCCTCAACTTCTGCCCAACCATGGATAACTGGTATCGTCATCCACCAGAGCCCCAGCACGTGAGCTCTGACCAGGCCAATGCAGGCCACCACCTTGGCCGGTATCCCCAGCCTTTGGCACTCCCGCTTAAGTTTGAGGGATTTAATGAAGCAATCGTTGGTGAGAAAATTATATGGTTCGCGCCGCAGCCTCTCGGCTATCTTCTCTGCTTTTTCCAGGTGGCTCACCTTGCTGACCTTACCATCTCCAGACGCAGCACTTTTTGGGTGGTCTCGGTGACCTTGACCCGCTCATCTATCTGCCAGCCGGCCACCCAGACGATGTGCTGGGGTGAGCAGACGATGGGGATTCGCCCCCGCCAGGGGCGGGGGATTTTGCGGTCGATCATGAACTCATTCAGCTTCTTGGGCTGGCTCATCCCCAGCGGCTGAAACCGGTCGCCGGGCCGGCGGGGACGCACTAGGAGTTTACGTCCAACCTTATCCAGGTCAAAATAGGCGGTGAAGTCATTATCTTTTTCCTTCATCTCCTCCCGGCCGATGATTGAGGCGGTAACCTGCCATCCCGGTAGCTCTGTCTTTCCCGGTATCACAAGAGCGAACTCACCCTCCAGCACTGGGTAAGGGGATAGGGCAGCAGGGTCAGGGCCGAGGAGATACTCATCATACTGGATGGAGAAGACCAGCCCCCCCAGGAGGATGATTTTCTTCCCGGCTGGCTTGGATAAGGCCTCCATCATATCCTCAATGTGGCAGGTCTCCACGTCCTTGAGCGTGCCCAGCAGCTTCTCCAGGGCAGTGCGGAGGAGGTGGCGCTTGAGGGCGGGGGGTAACTCAAGAAATTTTGCTTTATCAAAGGTGATGCTCTTTCCTTGCTCCCGGGTGATTTCATCCCAGCGGCGGGCGGCTTCCTCCTCTAGGAAAGCGAGGTCATCGGCGGCGATGTGGGCAGTTCGGAGCAGGGCCTCCGCCACCCTGGGGTTGTAGCTCCGGAGCAGCGGCAGGAGCTGCTGGCGGATGCGGTTCCTCAGTGGGGAGAGGGAGAGGTTTGAGGCGTCAAGCCGGGGCTCAAGCTCAAGCTGCTGGCAGTAGAGAGCTGTCTCCTCCCGGCTTAGCGGGAGGAGCGGTCTGGCTATGATCAGGCTGCCTCCAGCGGGGGATTGCCACCGGCTGGAGGGTAGTAGCCCCCTCAAGCCCTTGGTGCCGCTCCCCCGTATCAAGTGCATCAGTATGGTCTCAATATGGTCGTCAGCGGTATGCCCGACGGCCACCCGGTCGGTGCCGATGCTTTCCGCAACCTGAGCCAGGAAGGTGTAACGCACCTCACGCGCTGCCTCTTCCAGGGAGAGACGCTGCTCGGCCCGGTAGGCTTTGACATCACGCCGCTCGATGGTGGCGGGTAGGTCTAGCTTCCGTGCTAGCTGAGCCACGTACTCGGCGTCAGCCTCGGACTCAGCCCCGCGCAGCTGGTGATTCAGGTGAGCCACGTGCAATTTAGTGCCCAGTTTATCCCTCAGCTTGCACAGGATATGGAGTAGACACACTGAATCCGGGCCACCTGACACCGCCACCACCAGCCGCGGCTCGGGTATCAGTCCGTGCTCACGGATGAAGCCTTCCACCCGTGCCACCAGCGCATCTGGGTCTGGTCTTTTCTCCGTCATGGCTGGCTAGTCTACCCTGCTGCTTTTCCTTTTCTGGTCAGGCGGGCAAGCTCGTATATCCCGCTGGCGGTGAGAACTGAATTGATGACGATGATGGGTAGTAACTTTAGGATGATGCCGTAGGCCAGAAAGGAAATCGCTGCCACCGTGAGTAAAATCTTGACCGCATAGATATTTCTCAGCAGCATGGAGACGATGAGGCAAGCGCCGGCGAAAAATCCCAATACGTCAATCATTTTCCCTCCTCGCTCTTTTCCGACTTTTCCGAAGCGTTAAAAGCTTAGCCCGCCTGCAGGATGAGTTTGGTGCGGTGTATTGACTTTGGATACCGGCCAAAACCGAGGGCGAGAGCGACCTGCTCCGGCCTTCCCGAGCCCTGGCTATCACAGCGCAGCCTCATCCCGATAACGCAGTGCCCCTCCTGCCAGCTAGCAAGCCACAGGTCATCAATCAGCGCCCTCAGGTCATAGTGCCGTGGGCCGGTGTCTCGCTGATGCTGCCAGGGGAGATTCTCCAGGGCAAGCAGGGAGGCGATGGCTGATTCTATCTCCTCACGCCGTTTTTCCGTTTCCAGCTCAACGCGGTATTCAGCATAGCGAACCTGGGATTGAAGCGAGGGCAAGGTTGGGGCGATGGGATATACCTGAAGTATCTCGATGCCGTATGGCAGCTGCTGGCTCACCGCGGCGGTGAAGAAGTGGGGCGAGACTGGCCTAGCTAGAATGATATCCATGAGCTCAGCCTGGCTGGTTACACCCACGGCTAGGGGCGCCGCCAGCGAGAGGCGGGGGCGAGGGTTAAAGCCCTCGGAGTAGGCCAGAGGTATTCCGGCCCGGATAAGCGCTCTCTGCCAGAGGCGCATTAAGTCCAGATGGGAGATGAATTTCACCTCCTGCCCTCGGCTGAATCTGATGCGCAAACGCTGCACCTTCTTCCCGCAACTCCTCCCGCGGCCTCACTTTTTCTCTTCAGCCGGAGCTTCAAGGCTGGCGCCCGTCTTTTCCTTGGTGAGCAGGATTTTCTCGATTTTATGGCCGCGCATTTCGGTGATCACCAGCTTCAGGTTCTTGTACCTCAGCTGCTCATTGGGCCTGGGTATGTGCCCGAGGAGGTGGAGGACGAACCCGGCGACGGTCTCATAATCACCTTCAGGTAGCTCCAGGCCCATTTCCTCATTGACTTCCTCAATGCGCATGCTGCCGTCAATCTGGAAGGTGTACTCGTTGATGACCTCGTACTCCTTTTCCACCTGGGCCAGCTCATCCCCCACCGGGCCCACGATCTCCTCAACGAGGCGGCTGAGGCTGACGATGCCGGCGGTGCCGCCGAACTCATCAACGACGACGCACATGCGGTAGTTCTTATCGCGCATTTCGGCGAAGAGCTCGTTGATGCGCTTGGTTTCCGGGGCGAAGTA
>MTNR01000047.1 GCA_002011495.1 Dehalococcoides sp. JdFR-56
CCAGCTGAGCTAACCGCCCATATGGCGCGCTTGGCGGGGCTTGAACCCACGACCTCAGCCTCCGCAGGGCTGCGCTCTATCCAACTGAGCTACAAGCGCGCTGACTTTGATTCCGGCCGAGCTTGAAGCCTGGCTAGGGCAGGCTTATTTCTTTCCGCTTTGGTGCCGAAGGGGAGATTTGAACTCCCACGTCCTTACGGACACTACGCCCTGAACGTAGCGCGTCTGCCATTCCGCCACTTCGGCAAGGGGGACTACCCCCGTCCATTGATTAATGTTAGCACTTCAGAGGCCAAATGACAAGAGCCGAAAATTCCGCTAGAGGAATATGGCGGGAAGTTTTTAGCCGCGGTGCCGCCGCTGAGCGTGCTCTTTGATGAGTTGATTTAGTTTCTCGCGATAGTACTTGAAATTGGCGAAACTCACGTCCTGAGAGACCATGTGGTCAATGGTGGGGATATAGCCACCATGCTCCAGCATGAAGGGGACTTTGGCTTCCAGTTCACGGTCAATGGCCTCTTTGCCTTGGGCGACCGCCCTCTTGTCAATGCCCCCCATCATGCCCAGCTTGGGGAAGGCCTGGCGCACCTCAACCACGTCCATCCCTGCGGCCACCTCAAAGGGATAGACGGCGGTTACGCCCCCTTCAATCCAGAGAGGGAGCAGCTTCCACACATCTCCATCACAGTCAACCAGGATGATGTTCACCCCGTGGTCCCGGAGGAAGCTGGTCAGCTTCTTGTAGCCGGGCAGGATGAACTCGCGGAACATCTCCGGAGAGATAAGCGGGCCACCCTTGTAGCACATGTCCTCCCAGATGAAGGCGGCGTCCACTTCCACCTCTTTGAGCACGCCGTCAAAGAGGGCGATCCAGAAGTCAGCCAGGTAATTATTCATGTCCCGCATCATCTCAGGGTCGTCATAGTATTTGGTGAGCAGGTTCTCCACCCCCATGAGATAGCGGGGCGTGCCAAAGAAGCCATGAAGTTGGCCCAGCCCAAGGGGATAGTCTCTGGTTTTGTATTCCGCCACCAGCTGTGGCCAGTTATCCGGCAGCCTGCCTTCGAGAGAGGGGCGCAGCCTTTCTGCCTTGTAGCGCTCCCAGTCCTCTCTATCCTTCACCGGCCCGCCGATAATGGTGGGCAGGGTGGTGCGGTTGGGAAGTTCCTTGCGTAGGGAGCCATCCCATTCCTGCCAGATGTACCAGTCTCCGTGGTCCTCGATTACCTTCACCTCAAAGGGGGGATAGGCGCCGATATTCAAGGGCACGCGCACCAGATAAGGGTCCATCTGGAAATAATCATGAACGTCAGGGGCGGTCTCCCGGTTCCGGGGTACGCCAGCGCACTCGGCGAAGAGGCCGGTGCCATCAGGGATGTCCTCAGGGAGACCTTTGACGCGGGGCAATCCTTCCTGATACCAGCGCCGTACCGTCCCCGCCCAGTAGCCGAACTCCCAGATGAAGTTGCGGTCCACCTCTTCAAAGTTCATCAGCGCCAGAAAGCGCTCCCGGGTATTCATGGTCAATTTCTCCCAGGGGTTTATATTTTGTGGGGCTTACGGGCGAAAGGCGCCTCTATGCGGCCAGTTTCATCAGGCGGTCAGCCTCGTCCACTGCCGAGGCGCAGTCATCGGCATAGCCCTCAACGCCAATCTCGTCGGCGAACTCGCGAGTGATGGGGGCGCCTCCGATCATTATCTTGGCTTTCTTTCTCAGGCCAGCTTCCTCCAGGGCCTTGACGATATCCGGGATGATGGTCATGGTGGTGGTGAGCAGGGCGGAGGCAGCTACCAGGTCAGCGTTGACCTCGCGGGTGGCCCGGGCAAAACTATCGGCGGTGACGTCCACCCCCAAGTCATGCACCTCGTAGCCGTTGCTCTCCAGCATCATCTTGACCAGGTTCTTGCCGATATCGTGCATATCTCCTTCCACGGTGCCGATGACCACGGTCCCCTTCTTAGGGATATCCTTGCTGGCTAGATACGGTCTCAGCTTCTCTGTACCGCTCTTCATGGCGCGGGCGGAGATCAGTATCTCCGGCAAATAGGCTTGGCCATCCTTAAAGAGCTGCCCCAGCGCCTGGATGCCAGGCACCAGCCCCCGGCTCAGTATCTCCTCTGGGGCAAGCCCGGCGTTTAAGGCTTCCTCCACGGTCTGGACCACCAGCTCTTGATTGCCGCTACGCACGCCTTCCGCGAGTCTCGCCAGATAGTCAGGCATATTTAAACCTCCTTCCGCAGTTTGGCCGAGGCGAACTGGCAAATAATGGTGGGCGGTAGAGGACTCGAACCACTGACCTCTGCGATGTCAACGCAGCGCTCTGACCAACTGAGCTAACCGCCCATTGGTTATGATAATTCTACATAATGATGACCCGCTAGTCAACCTTAATTGATGATTTTGGACGGCCGTTCCCTTTTTCCCCGAATTGTGGGTGTAATTCGCCCTCGGGTGTGCTAAAATGCAGGCCAGATTGGGTTGGGAAATCAAGTTTGAGGAGGTTTTGAGATGAATTTCCTGAAGAGTCTGGGGCGCACTGTTCTCACGCTGCTCCTTTTCCTGGCGTTGGGGGTGTTCAGCACCGTGTTCACCCTGAACAGCACGCTCCTTGACCCGGATTTCCTCATTACCCAGGTGGACCGGCTTGATATCACCGCGCTGGCGCAGGAGGTGACCCAGGAGCAGGTCAGTGGGCAGTTGCCCCCGGAGGCGGCGCTTCTGGAGGAAGCCCTCTACGCTGCCATTGCAGAAAACGAACCATGGCTGAAGGAGCAGATAAACACCGCCATCCGTTCTGGCTATGACTATCTACTGGGGGAGAGCGAGCGGTTGAGCTTGGTTATCTCAATTGAGCCGATAAAGGAGGACCTGCGGGATAATCTCTGGCAGCTCTTTCAGCAGAATCTGGAGAGTCTGCCCCCGGAGCTGGCGGCGGCACCCCCAGGCATGCTAGAGCAGTACTTCGAGCAGTTTTATCAGCAGTTGGCCACCGAAATACCCTCAGAGTTTGCCTTTGATGAGAGTTCCATCCCGCCGGACATTATGGCCCAGATCAATCTGGTGAGGGAGAACCTGAGCTACGCCCAAACGCTTTACTATGCCTTGATTGGCTTGATGGTGCTCTTGGTAGTGGGGATCGTCCTCCTGCACCGCAGTGTCAAGGGCGCCACCAGGGAGCTGGGCGTCACCTTTCTGCTTTACGGGGCGCTTGACTACGCCAGCGTCTGGGCTACCCAGAATCTTCTGCCCAGTCTTCCCCTGCCGGACATACCGCCCTCTCTCCAGGCGTGGCTGAACGGGGTAATCAGTGACTTGGCCGCCCCCATGGGGACTCTGGGCATTGGGCTTATGGCCGGTGGGGCGGTGCTCATTATGGTCTCTATCATCTATCCGCGGCTGCGTCCGCAGGAGGAAACAGAATAAAAAATTTTAAGGGAGGTGTCCAGTCATGGAAGAGAGCCAACTGGAGCTATATGAGGAGCACAAGAAGTTCAGGGACAAGCTTCAGCAGGAGCGGCCGGAGCTATTTGGCACCTTCACCGCCTTCAGAGATAATGTCTACAAGGACGGGGCGCTCAGCCGCAAGATAAAACATTTGCTGGCGCTGGCGGCGGCGCTCCGCGCTGGGTGTCCTGACTGCATTGCTGGTCACACCAGGCTCGCGGTGGAGGCTGGGGCCAGCAAAGCTGAGGTGGTGGAGGCAGTGTCAGTGGCTGTGCTCATGGGCGGGAGCCCGGCCAATGCCTGGGCATGGCGGGTGGTCAAGACGATGGAGGAGATGGGGAAGTGGTAGCTCGGTGAGTCCTCTTTTGGCTGAAGAATAGATACCCTTCCCCCAGCCCGCTCAAGATTATCGCCCCCGCTGCGGCCAGCAGGGCGCAAAATAGAGTGGCGTCAAACCAGAAGCCGCGGGGGAAGAGCATGATGAGGTAGTCTCTCGTCGGGTCAAGCTGCCAGAACTCATTGGCGAAGCTGAGCAGGTGAAACTGCAGAAAGAGCCGGTCAAAGTTGAGCAGTGCTCCCAGCCCCAGCGCCAGCATCAGGGCTAGGGTCAGGATGCCGCCCCGGACCAGTCCCCGGGCCAGCTTAGGCCTGTGCTTCCGCCAGAGGCTAACGCCAGCATAGCCTAGGGCGTAGATCAGCGTGCCCAGCAGGACCCAGTAATCCAGCCAGAATAACCTCTTTACGTCTTTGAGGTGAATAACCTCCCGCTGATTGAACAGGGCAAAGGGCTGGCCGTCTTTCAGCACTGTTAAGCGGATATACTCCTCATCGGAGTTAAAGTACCGTATCAGCCCGGCGGCGGCTTTCTCCAGCTCGGCTTCGTCTAAGCCTGTCGTCTGGCTGACGTGGTATTTTTCAAAACCATATCGGTAAAGGGGAAGGGAGTTGGCCGCCACGGCGATGCTGGCTGAAACCAGGAGCAAGGGTAGCGCCAGGATAAAGAGCCACCACGTAGCTGCGGTGAGAATTTTCACTTTTCTCTCCATTTATTCAAGTATCCAGATTTTACACTTTTTGAGGCGGAAAAGCATAGCCTGGTATAAAATCACCCTCGGTTTCGGCCTCTTCCAGGCTGGAGGGGGGAATACTCTGGGGGCTGGCCCTGTGCTATAATATTCTAACGCTATTTAATTTCCAGAAGGGCGATGTTCACTCACCTCCATGTCCATACTGAATACAGTCTGCTTGACGGCATGTGCCGCATTCCTCAGCTGGTCTCGCGAGCTCGGGACTTGGGTATGGACAGCCTGGCCATCACCGACCATGGCACCATGTACGGGGTGATTGAGTTCTACCGAGCGGCCGGGGAAGCTGGGATAAAGCCCATCATCGGGTGTGAGATTTACCTGGCTCCGGACAGCCGCCACAATCGCAATGCCGGGGACAAAAACAACTATCATCTCATCGTCCTAGTCAAAAATCAGAGAGGGTACCAGAATCTAATTCAGCTCGTCACCAAGGCGCACCTTGAGGGCTTTTATTATAAGCCGAGGGCGGATAAGGAGCTTTTGCCCCAATATCATGAGGGGCTGATCGCCCTCACTAGCTGCGTTGCGGGAGAGGTTCCCCAGCTTATTCGCGAAGGGCGTCTTGAGGATGCCAAGCAGGCCGCCTTGTGGTACCGAGAGACCTTCAACGGTGACTTCTATCTGGAGATACAGAGGCACCCCATCCCGGAGCTGGAGCAGGTAAACCAGGTCCTCATCGCCATGGGGGATGAGCTTGGTATTCCCCTGGTGGCCACCAATGACGTTCACTATGTCAATCGTGAGGATGCCTCGGCGCATGACCTCTTACTGTGCATCGGCACCAACTCCTCCATCCACGATGAAAAACGGCTGAGGATGGCGGGGGACTTTTTCTACCTGAGGAGCCCGCAAGAGATGGCGGAGCTCTTCCAGGACCTCCCTCAGGCGCTGGAGAACACCCAGCGCATCGCCGAGATGTGTGAACTTAGGCTTGAGTTCGGGCGCCTGCACCTGCCGGAGATGGAGCTACCCGAAGGGAAAACGGCGGACCAGTTTCTGGCGGAGCTCTGTCGTCAGAATCTGCCCCGCTGCTACCCCGAACTTACCCCGGAGATAGAGCAGCGGCTTGACTATGAGCTGGAGGTGATAGAGAAAACCCAGTTTGCCAATTACTTCCTGGTGGTCTGGGATATCATCTCCTTTGCCAAGAAGCGCAATATTCTCTTCGGGGTGAGGGGGAGTGCTGCCGCCAGCATTGTCCTTTACCTCTTGGGCATCACCGCGGTTGACCCGCTTGAGCACAAACTGGTCTTTGAGCGCTTCCTCAACGTGGAGCGCCAGGAGATGCCAGATATTGACCTTGATTTTCAGGACGACCGCCGTGATGAGGTGATCGCATACGTCTCGCAGAAGTATGGCCAGGACCACGTGGCCCAGATCATCACCTTCGGCACGTTGGGGGCCAGGGCAGCCATCAGGGATGTGGGGCGGGCGCTGGGGATGAGCTACAGCGATGTTGACCGCGTCGCCAGACTAGTGCCCTATTCGCCGACTATGACCCTGGCCCGGGCGCTTGAGGAGAACAGCGAGCTAGCCAGCATTTACCGTGAGGATGCCATCGTGCGCAACCTAGTTGACTCGGCGAGGAGGGTGGAGGGGCTCGCCCGCCATGCCAGCACCCACGCCGCTGGGGTGGTCATCTCCAAGGAGCCGCTCACCAAATACGTCCCGCTGCAGTGGGGGAGCAAGGTTAACGGGCAGGAATCAGTGATGACCCAGTTCTCTATGGGGGATATTGCCCAGATTGGGCTGCTTAAAATGGACTTTCTTGGTCTAGCCAACCTCACCATCCTGGGCAAGGCGAGGGAGATTATCCGCCAGAACCACGGCGTTGACATTGAGCTATCCCGCATTCCCCTGGATGATGCCAAGACCTTTGAACTGCTCTCCTCCGGAGAGACCACCGGTGTCTTTCAACTGGAGGGGGCGGGCATGCGCCGCTACATCAAGCAGCTCAAGCCGACCACCTTCAGCGACATCGCCGCCATGGTGGCCCTGTATCGCCCCGGGCCCATGGAGCACATTCCCACCTTCATCAATGCCAAGCATGGGCGGGAGCCCATCCGCTATCCCCACCCAGCGCTGGCCAGCATCCTTGAGGAAACCTATGGGGTGATCGTCTATCAGGACCAGGTGCTGTTCATCGTGCGGGCCTTTGCCGGATATAGCCTGGGACAGGCGGATATTTTCCGCAAGGCGATGGGCAAGAAGATCCCCGAGGTGATGAAGAAGGAGCGGCGCAACTTCATCGCCGGGGCGAAGAAGAACGGGTTTTCCACCGAGGTGGCCACCCAGGTCTTTGACCTCATTGAGCCCTTTGCCGGCTATGCTTTCAACAAGGCGCACAGCGTGAGCTACGCCCTCATTGCCTACCAGACCGCCTATCTTAAGGCGAACTACCCGGCGGAGTACATGACCGCCTTCCTCATCATCCATGCCGGCCAGCCGGAGAAGATCGCCAGCGCCGTTGCCGAATGCCGCCGTCTGGGTATTAGCGTATTGCCGCCAGATATCAACCGCAGCCAGGTTAACTTCGCCATCGAGAGGGACGGGGGGACTGCGGCCATACGCTTTGGGCTGGCTGCCATCAAGAATGTGGGCCCGGGGGCGGTGGAGCCGATCGTCGCCGAGCGTGAGAAGGGAGGAGAGTTCAAGTCAGTGGAGGATCTGTGCCGCCGCTGCGACCTGCGCGGGGTCAACCGGCGGGTGCTGGAGAGCCTAATCAAGGCCGGCGCTTTTGATTCGCTGGGCAGCCGCGGCGCTCTACTTGGTAGCGTCGGCCGCATCCTGTCGCTGGCGCAGCGGGAGCAGCGCCTGCGGGAGTCAGGGCAGGCCACCATGTTTGACCTCTGGGGAGAGGAGATGCCGGTGCCCATGCCTGAGCTTGGCCTAGAGAACGGTGACGTTTCCATGAAGGAGAAGCTTGCCTGGGAGAAGGAGCTGACCGGGGTTTACCTCTCTGAGCATCCCTTCAGCGCCGTGGCCGGCAGTTTAGGCGCGGAGACGGTGCTGTGCGGTCATATTGACGCCGAGCTTGATGGGGAGAACGTTAACGTGGTGGGCATGGTGGGCTCGGTGCGCTACCTCTTCACCAGAGACAGAAATCCCTTTGCCAGCGTCATTCTGGAGGACTTGAGCGGTCAGATTGAGGTCATGGTCTGGCCCAAGGTCTATGCCGAGACCAGTGAGCTGTGGCAGGAGGGAAACATCGTTGAGGTGAGCGGCAGGGTGAGGGAGAGGGAGGACAGGATGCAGCTTAGTTGTGAAAGGGTGCGTCTCTTCCAGCCCACCGCCCAGGAGGAAAAGGCAGCGAGCCTGGAACATCCTCAGGCTGCCCCAGTGGCAAAGGAGGAAGTTGCCCCCGGCCCTGCGCCTGAGAGCCGCTGCCTAGTGATCAGCCTCCAGCAGACCAATGATGAGGCGGCAGATAGGACCAATTTCCACCGGCTGATCAGCGTCCTCAGGGATTTCCCCGGGCGGGATGAAGTTAAGCTGATTATCAACAATGGGGAGAAAGCTACCAACCTCAGGCTCCACCATGTCACTACCGGCTACTGCCCCGAACTTCATGAGCGGCTGGTGGAGTTGGTGGGGGAAGATGGCTTCAGGCTGGAGACTCGCTAGGAGCTTGGATACCCCTCAAGGAGACCGGTCAGACTACCAGGAAAAATTAAAAGAGGATATAATGGCCGTAGTTGCTTAAAGGGGGAGGTGCCCGGTGCCTGCAGAGGATATCCATAAAGGACACCGCAGAAGGCTGCGGGAGAAGTTCCTTAAATCGGGGCTAGCTGGCTTCCACGATTACGAGATTGTGGAGCTACTTCTCACTCTGGGCGCACCGCGCAAGGACTGCAAACCGCAGGCCAAGGAGGCCATCAGGCGGTTCAAGAATTTGAGGGGGGTTCTGGCCGCCTCTCTGGAGGAGCTGCAGCAGATAAAGGGGATCGGCCCCCATAGCGCCTTTGGCATCAAGCTGATGCAGGAGGTGGCCAGGGAATTTCTCAAAGAAAAAATCATGGAGAAGCCCTTCTGCAAGTCCTCGCGGGAGATTTTTGACTATCTTTACCACGCCATGCGGGACCGGAAGAAGGAGCTTTTCAAGGTTATCTATCTCAACAGCCAGAATCAGATTATCGAGACCGCTGACCTGTTTGAGGGCACGGTGAACAGCAGCGCCGTTTCCCTCCGTGAGGTGGTGGAGGGGGCGCTGAAGCATAACGCGGTCTCGCTGATCTTTGTCCACAATCACCCCTCAGGCAACCCTGAGCCGAGCGCCAGCGACCGGGAGCTGACCAGGGAGCTGGTCTACGCCGGGGAAATCATGCGGATCAAGGTGCTGGACCATATTATCATCGGCGATAATAGATACTTCAGCTTCGCTGATGGTGGGCTGATTGAGGAGTATGAGACGGATTTTCTGAACCTGAAATTGAGAGGCACTTCCGAAGCCAAGCGTCGGCTCTACCAGGCCAGGCTCTCTTCCGGCAAACTTTAAGCCAAAGCTCAGGGCCCCTTTATCTGGCGGCGGCGCTGGATGGTCGCCCCTAGAACTATGAGCACCGCCCCGAGCAGGATGCTCACCACCACCTGAATCAGCAGCGGTATGTGCATGCTGAGAAAGAAGGCAAAGGTGTAAAGGCCGGTAAGGTAGGCGATGGCCCGGACCACGGTGTGTGCCTTGATCGGCTTCTGCCTTACCGCCCGATAGATCAGCCAGCCAATAAGCCCCAGGGACGCTAGCACGGCAACTGCGGTCAGCATCGGCTCACCACCCTATATCCTCAAAATACTTGCTCAAAAAAGCGAACATGGCCACGGTCAGCAGCAGGGAAATCAGCTTGCCGACCTCAGACAGGTTCTTCACGTATTCGGCGGCGAGGTAGCCCACCCCGGCCAGACAGAACAAGATGCCGAACCCGAAGAGTACGTATTCCAGCTTCATCGTCTCCTTGCTCTCCTCATGCTATCTCACGGGTAGGGGAGGTTTGGGCACATAGGGGGCGGGGCTGATGAACAGTATCACGTTTCGCTCCAGTTCCCCCCTCTTTATCTTTACAGTGTACTCGTAGCCCTGCTCGGGTGGGGCATCACCTGGCAGAAGCTGGGATGGGTCTATCACCCACTCAAGTTGGGCCTTGGCGAAGGAGTCAGCGGCGAGCGGTTGGGAGAGGATATCAAGCACCTTCTCCTGCATCCGCCAGACGGATACCTCAACCTGGGCGGTGTGGCTGGAAAACTGGCGGTTGTCCACCTCATAGCGGAAGAATGCCTTCTCCCCGCGGTTTACCCCGGCTGACCAGAACCTTTCTCCCGGCTCGCCGGTTTCAAACTCTATTTTCTGCTCCCGCTCGCCGGCGGTGATATAGAGGGTATCATAGATACCCATGTAGCCATCAACGATGAAGATGGTGATAAGGCCGAAAAAGCAGAGCAGTGTCAGATATAAAAATAGATTTCTGTGTCTGGTTGCCATATATCTTCCGTTTCTCCACGCCGAAATAGGGCGGTGGACTTAAATCATAACACAGATAAAGCTAAAAGGCTATCTTTAGCCCAGTTCAGGCTCAATCAGCCCGTAGTTACCATCCTTGCGCTGGTAGAGGAGATTGAGTTCCTCGGTGTCAGCATTGAAGAAGAGGAAGAAGCTATGGCCCAAAAGCTCCATCTGGTGGGCGGCCTCGGCCACGGTCATCGGCTTCATGAGGAAGCGCTTGACCTTGACCACCTCCGGGGCGGGCTTGGCCGTCTCCGCTTCCTCTCCCAGCTTATCCCGCGCCAGGGAGCTTGTCCTTCCCTTCTCGTAGTGCTTCCCCTTGTGGTGCTCCAGTTGACGGATGATGACATCGGCCACTCGGTCAATCGCCTGGAACAGGTCTTCCCCCCGCCCCTCGCTGTGGAACCGGGCCCCACCGCCGGCCACGGTTACCCGGGCCACAAAGTGTTGCTGGGGGGATTTGGTCTTCTCCTGGGCGATTTCCACCCTAAACTCAATGATGTGGGGCAGATGCCGGCTGAGTTTGCCCAGTTTGCGCTCAATGTAGCCGCGCACCGGTGGGGTGAGCTCCATATTCCTAGCGGTTATCTGCAGCTCCATCTTTCTCTCCTTGGAGTTAAATCTCCCTGGCCATCACCAGCCCCCATACCGAGGCGGCGCCGCTGGCTTTCAGCACCGCGGCGCAGGCGTCAAGGGTGGCTCCGGAGGTGGCAACGTCATCAATGAGCAGTACCTGTTTTCCCTGCAGCCTCTGGTCGCGGCAGGCGAAAGCGCCAGCGATGTTGCTTCTTCGCTCCGCGGCATTTGAGGTTCTGGCCTGAGGAGGGGTATGCCGCTGGCGGACAAGGCAGTCATCAATCATAGCTAAATTGACCAGCCTGCCCAGCTCCCGGGCCAGCAGGCGGGATTGATTGTAGCCGCGCTCCCTCAGCCGTCTCGGGTGCAGCGGCACTGGCACCAGGACCTCTGCGGGCAGGGGACTCGCGCTGAGATAGTCACCTAACATCTCAGCCAGGGGCGCCGCCAGGGCTCTCAAGTTATGGTACTTGAGCTCATAAATCGCCTGGCGCATGGCGCCTTCAAAGCGGAACGGGGAGCGGATACCGTCTATTGAGGCTGGCCAGCCGACGCAGTCGGGGCAGAGCTGGCCCCCGGGCTCGGGCCGGCCGCATCTGGGGCAAATTGGCGGCGCAATACGGGAGAGCGATTGCTTGCAGGAGGAACAGATTAAACCCCCTTCCCGGCCACAGCCCAGACAATACTGTGGAAACAGGAGATCAAGTGCTGCCCCCTTGAGTTTAGCTAACTGAGGAAGCACGTTTATCACTCATATTCGGTTTTAAAAAGAAGCTTCTTTATCGGGTGCGGGAGTTGTGCAGTGCTCCACTCATAATGGGCTCATTGAGATAGACATCACCGTTCCTGATTTTGAGGTTGAAGCCACAATCAGGATTGGTGCAGACCCATGCTTTGTAGCGAATGGCCGCCCCTTGGCTGCCGAAATCTGACAGGGGCACCAAGTCTCCAGTCTGACACTTCTGACATTTTGGTAAACTGAACTGTTCCATGAGGTCCTCCTCCCATCCTAAAATTCCTTTTAGTATACACCTAATCAGGGATTTTTGGCAAGGGTTACTTTAGTCTGATTGCGCTTAACCGGTGGTAGATGGCGCCCTCCCTGGTGAGCTGGCTCCGCATCAGGCTGACCCAGCTAACCTCAAAGCGGTGATTTCCCTCAAATCTGGTGCTGGCGATAAGCTGCCCCAGGCGCTGCTGCTCGGCTGATGAAGCTTGCTCGCGGACGCGCCCCAGAGTCAGATGAGGGGTAAACGGGCGCCCTTCCGGGGCAAAGCCGAGGGGAGCTAGTTTAGACTCAATTCTCCGCTGAAGCTGAGATAGCGGCGCCAGCTCCCCCTCCACCCCCACCCAGATGACCCTAACTTTTCTTAAATTGGGGAAGGTGCCCAGGCCCTTGACCTCAAGGTGAAAAGGTGATATTCCTTCAGCAGCTTCTTCTATCACCTTGGTTATTTTATCCACCTTCTCTGTGGCGATATTGCCCAGAAATTTTAAGGTCAGGTGAATAGCCTCCGGGTCCACCCATTTCACCGGGGGAGGGCTGGTCTTTTTAAGCTCAGCCTGCAACTGGCCAAGCGCTGACTTTATCTCCTCGGGTAGCTCAATGGCGATGAAGGCGCGGATTTGCTCCATGGCCTAAATCCCGTTATCAATGCCGAGCAGTCTCTGGGCGTTGCCGCCGAGGATCAGTTCCTTCGCTTCTTGAGATATATCGGCGGAGTTAATCTCCCCGAGCAGGCGGGTCTGGGCGAGCAGGGGGTAGTCACTGCCGAAGAGGATTTTATCAGCGCCAACTAGCTGGCCCACCTGAGGATAGACCTGGGGGGTGTAGAGGAAGGGTGAGGCGGCGGTATCAAAAAAGACGTTCTGCATCGCCTGCTTTACCTCCGGCATCAGCGCGTAGAAGGGGAGGCCACCACCCCAGTGAGCGCAGACGATGGTTAGCTCGGGATAGCGGGTGATGAAGGGGTAGAGCATATCCGGGGTGATGATTCCCTTGCCGGGGTAGTCATGCCCCACCGGCTCGGAGGCGTGGGTGAGGAAGATGAGCTCATGTTCCTTTATGGCCTCAATCAGCGGTACCATGATTTCCTCATCCCTCGGGTCAAAAAGCTGCGTATCCGGCCTCATCTCACCGATGCCCCTGGCGCCACCTTGGGCGCAGCGCTCGATTTCAGCGATGGCGGCGCCGAGCGAGCGTGGCTGAACCGTGCAGAAGCCGATCAGGCGCTTGGGATAGCGGGCGATTGACTCCAGGATGTAGTCATTGGTTTCCACGCAGAGCTCGTGGGTGGTCCAGCCGATGTTGAGGATGACCGAAATATCAATCCCGGCTTGGTCCATGCTGTCAATGAGCTCATCGGCGGTGGCGAGCTTGGCGTTTTTATCAGAGTAGAGGATGGCAAAGCAGGGGTCACTATCAATGTACTGGTGGCGGTTTTTCTTTATCTGGGGCGGGAAGACGTGGGTATGGAAGTCGATAACCATCGCCCAATTATAGCAGATAACGCTGGCAAGTTCAACGCATGCCGCCCAAGCAGCGCTTGGTCAGGTTGACGCTCAAGCTGGGCTTATGCTAGTATTAAAGCAGCCCGCGGTTACTAGCTTGCGGGGTTTTTTAAATTTTCTCTCTGGCTTCAGTGGCTCTCTGCTCAGAGCTGACTTGCCAGCACCGCTCGGAGAGGTCATGGCGATAGAGGAAGAGCTAGCCCGCCTATCACCGGATAAGGATACGGTGCTGACCGTGGGCGTTTTTGATGGGGTTCACCTGGGGCATAAATACCTGCTCTCGGAGCTAGTAAGACAGGCCAGGGAGCAGAATCTATTGAGTGGTGTGGTCACCTTTCGCCAGCATCCTCAGATGGTGCTGCAGCCGGGGAGCCGGCTACCGTTCCTGACTGACCTTGAGGAAAGGAGCGCGCTGCTCAAAAATGAGGGCGTGGACATGGTCATCCCTCTGACCTTTACCCCCGAGTCAGCCCGGCTCAGCGCCCGCGAGTTCGTCGGCTTGCTTAAAGAACACCTGCGCATGCGCGGGCTGGTAATCGGGGCTGACTTTGCCCTGGGGCGCAACCGAGAGGGCGATGCTGATACCCTCCGAGCCCTGGGGGAGGAGATGGGCTTTAAGGTCACCGTGGTCTCCCCGGTCGCGGTCAATGGGGAGGTGGTTAGCAGCACCGCGGTCAGGGAAGCTTTGGCCAAAGGGGATATGGCCAAGGTGCGCCGGCTGACGGGAAGACCTTTCAGCCTTCAGGGGCGCGTCATCGCCGGGGCTGGCCGGGGCGTGGCGCTGGGTTTCCCCACCGCCAATCTGGAGGTAGCCCCGGAGCAGGCGATACCTGCCGATGGCGTTTACGCTGGCTGGTCCTACATTGATGGTAGAACTTATCAGGCGATGACCAATATTGGCCAGAACCCCACCTTTGGTGATGCCGAGCGGGCGGTGGAGGTTTACCTGGTTGATTATCAGGGTGACCTTTATGGGCGCAGGCTCAAAGTTGAGTTCGTGGCGCGGCTGCGTGACGAGAAGAAGTTCGCTACCGTGGCCGAGCTGAAAGAGCAGATGGCCGAGGATGTAAAACAGGGCAAAGCGATATTGAGCTCTGAGGACGGAAGATAAGCTATGACTGGGGCAAGACCAATAACCGATGAGGATATCAACCGCCTGTTGAGGCGGGGCGTGGCGGAGATCATCGTTGAGGAGGAGATGATTGAGCTCCTCCGCTCTGGCAAGAAGCTCAGGCTGAAGGAGGGCTTTGACCCCAGCTTCCCCGATATTCACCTGGGCCATATGGTCGCCCTCAGGAAGCTGCGCCAGTTTCAGGAGCTGGGGC
>MTNR01000048.1 GCA_002011495.1 Dehalococcoides sp. JdFR-56
AAGCGTGAGGCAACTGGCCGAGATTTTGCAGGTCAGCCCCATTGAGGTCATCAAGCAGCTGATGCGCAAGGGCATTATGGCCAACATCAACCAGGTCATTGACTATGAGACCGCGGCTGAAGTGGCCGCCAGTTACGGCTATGAGGCACGCCCCCAGCCCCGCGCCGCCACCCGCGCCGAGCTCAGAAAGCAGCGGCAGCTGGCGGTTGAGGAGGGGGCTAATCTCCAGCCACGTCCCCCGGTGGTTACCGTTATGGGGCACGTCAACCACGGCAAGACCCGGCTCCTTGACGCCATCCGGCAGACCAACGTCATGGCCACTGAGGCTGGAGGCATCACCCAGCACATCGGCGCTTACCAAGTAACGGTTGACGGCCAAAAGATCACCTTCCTGGATACCCCGGGGCATGAGGCCTTCACCGCTATGCGGGCGCATGGGGCCCAGATAACTGATATCACCATCCTGGTGGTGGCCGCTGATGATGGGGTAATGCCACAGACTCTGGAGGCCATTGACCACGCCCGGGCGGCTGGGGTACCTATTGTCGTCGCCATCAACAAGATTGACAAGCCAGATGCTAATCCTGACCGCGTCAAGCAGCAGCTGGCTGATGTCGGCTTGGTGGTCGAGGAATGGGGTGGGGATACCGTCTGCGTGCCCATCTCGGCCAAAGAGAAGATTGGCATCAACGAGCTACTGGAGAATTTGCTCATCGTGGCTGAGATGGAGGAGCTGAAAGCCAACCCCGCCAAACCCGCCACCGGAGTGGTCATCGAGGCTGAGATGGATAAGACCAGAGGGCCGCTGGCCACGGTGCTGATCAACGATGGCACCTTAAAGCTCGGTGACACCGTGGTGGTCGGCACTACCTGGGGCAGGGTGAGGGCCATGTTCAATGACATGGGTAAGCAGGTGAAGAAAGCCGGGCCCGCCACCCCGGTGGAGATTCTGGGCTTAGATAGTGTTCCCCAGGCTGGTGACATCCTGACCGTGGTGGCCAGTGAGCACCAGGCGCAAGAGCTACTGGAAAAGCGTCGGGCGGAGCAGAAGGAGAGAGCCGCAGCCGCCAAAGGGGTGAGCCTGCACACCCTCCATGACCAAATAAGCTCCGGGCAGGTCAAAGCGCTCAACATCATCCTCAAGACCGATGTCCAGGGCAGCATCGAGCCGATAAGAAGCTCGCTGGAACGCCTGGGCACCGATGAGGTTCAGGTCAGAATCATCCACAGCGGCACCGGCAACATCACCGAGAGTGATGTCATGCTGGCGAGCGCCTCCAAAGGGCTGGTGATCGGCTTTGGCGTCGGCACTGAGGAGGGTGCCCGCCGGCTGGCCAGCGTGGAGGGCATTGACATCCGCCATTATGATGTCATCTACAACCTCATCGATGATGTGGACAAGGCGCTCAAAGGCCTGCTTGAGCCGGAATACGCTGAGGTCATTGAGGGACGAGCCGAGGTCAGGGCGGTTTTCCCGGCCGCCAAGGGCGCCCAGGTAGCCGGCATCTATGTCAACGAAGGCAAAGTAACTCGCAATGCCCAGGTCAGGGTGCGACGGGGAGAGGAAGTGGTCATCGAATCCACGGTGAGCAGCCTGAGGCGGTTCAAGGATGATGTCAGAGAGGTGACGGCAGGCTACGAGTGTGGCATCGGCATCAAGGACTTCAATGACTTTAAAGTCGGTGACATACTGGAATTCTTCCGCATAGAAAAGCGCGCTTAGCCGGCACTTCGCTAGGAGGCATTTTATATTATGTCCCACCGTATTGAACGGGTGAACAACCTCATCCGCCAGGAAATCAGCGAACTGATTCAGCGCCAGGTGAAAGACCCACGGCTGAGCACCTTCGTAGCGGTAACCGAGGTGGTTACCTCCTCTGATTTAAGACACGCCAAGGTGTTCGTCAGCTGCATCAGCAGCCAAGAAGAAAAAGAGGAGACACTGGTGGCCCTAGCCGGGGCGACGCGCTTCTTCCGCAAGGAGCTGGCCAAGACCCTGCGGCTGCGGCGCATTCCGGAGCTGAGCTTTCACTGGGATGATTCCATTGAGCGTGGCGACCACCTCATGCAGCTGATTGACCAGGTGAGCTCCCCAGAGCAGTGAAAATAACCCCCAATATCGGCCTATCTTGAAGGAAAAATAATCTATGGACGGCATCCTCAATATCAATAAACCCGCGGGCAGGACCTCCTTCAGCGTCGTTGCCCTGGTGAGGCGGCTGAGCCAAGAGCGGCGGGTGGGGCATGCCGGCACCCTTGACCCGATGGCCACCGGCGTCCTGCCGGTCTGCCTCGGGCAGGGAACGCGCGTCATCGAGTTTCTGGCCGATAGCCCCAAGACCTATCGGGCTCAGATCGAGCTGGGGGTGGCCACTGATACTTATGACGCCAGCGGCAAGGTCATCCAGCAGGGAGACCCCTCCCACATCACCCGGGAACAGGTGGAGCTAGCCCTCGGCTCCTTCCGTGGCTTGATCCAGCAGACCCCGCCCATGTACAGCGCGTTAAAACACCAGGGACAGCGGCTGTATGAGCTGGCCCGGGCTGGCATCAGCGTGGAACGCAAAAGCCGCCCCGCCAAAATCCACCATCTGGAGGTTATAGACTGGCAGCCGCCAGTGGTCACGGTGGAGGTGACCTGCGGCAAGGGCACCTACATCCGCTCCTTGGCCCATGACCTAGGGCAACTGCTGGGCTGCGGAGCCACTTTAAAAAGCCTGGTTCGCCTAAATTACGGCCCCTTTGATATTGAGACGGCAATCTCCCTGCCCCAGCTTGAAGACGCCTTCCACTACGGTTACTGGCCCAGCCTGCTTCATCCCATAGACAGCGTGCTGCTCCACTGGGGGGCTGCGGTGGTGAGCCAGGCCACGGAGCAGAGCATCAGGCGCGGGGCACCGGTGGCTTTAACTGGTGACAGCCGGGACCCACCCTCCACAACACCCACCGCCGAGACGTACTGCCGCACCTACACCTTTGATGGGCACTTCCTGGGAGTGCTGCGCTTTGACCCGGAAAAGGGATACTGGCGGCCGGAAAAAGTTTTCTTTCCTCAGAGCCAGTAAGGGCACCGCCTTCAAATCCGACGCGATTTGCTCAGCGCTCAAGCCTTGACAGCTTATGCCCGATAAGGGTATAGTTTGCGAGGTATATCAAGTACCAAACCAAATTCTGCTTTCAAGGGACAACGGAAAGGGGGACAAGTTAAAACATGGGCAAAATAAATGTAGCCATAATCGGGGTTGGCAACTGCAGTTCATCACTGGTGCAAGGAGTCCACTACTACCGGAAGGCAAAGGAGAACGAATTCATCCCCGGACTGATGCATGTTAATCTCGGTGGCTACCACATCAGTGATATCAACTTCGTCGCCGCCTTTGACGTTGACAAGAACAAGGTGGGCAAAGACCTGGCGGAGGCGATCTTCGCCCCCCCGAATAACACTTTCAAATTCTGCGATGTGCCCGCCACCGGCGTCATTGTGCAAAGGGGTATGACCCATGATGGCCTAGGTAAATATCTCTCCCAAGTCATCGAGAAGGCTCCCGGCCCAACGGCGGACATAGTCAAAATCTTAAAAGAGACCAAGACAGACGTGGTGGTCAACTATCTGCCCGTAGGCAGTGAAGAGGCGACCAAATGGTACATCGAGCAGGTGCTGGCCGCCGGTTGTGGCTTCATCAACTGCATCCCGGTCTTCATCGCTCGCGAGAAGTACTGGCAGAAGCGCTTCGCCGAGCGGGGGTTACCCATCATCGGTGATGACGTCAAATCTCAGGTTGGCGCCACCATCACCCACCGGGTGCTCACCAGATTGTTCCGGGACCGGGGCGTTAAACTAGAGCGGACCTACCAGATGAACTTCGGCGGCAACACTGACTTCTACAACATGCTGGAGCGGGAACGGCTTGAGTCCAAGAAGATTTCCAAGACCACGGCGGTCACCTCCCAGCTGGATTACCAGCTTGACCCCGATGATATCTACGTCGGCCCGAGCGACTACGTGCCCTGGCTCAAAGACCGCAAGTTCTGCTACATCAGGATGGAGGGGCGGACCTTTGGCGATGTCCCCCTGAATCTGGAGCTGAAGCTGGAGGTGTGGGATAGCCCCAATTCCGCCGGGGTGCTCATTGATGCCATAAGGTGTTGCAAGCTGGCCATGGACCGAGGGCTGGCCGGGGAGCTGGTGGCACCATCAGCCTATTTCATGAAGTCACCTCCGATTCAGTACACCGATGACGAAGCACACCGTATGGTGGAGGAGTTCATCGCCAACGCTTCCCAGGGAGGAAGCGAAGAGCCGGCTGAGTAGCCTGGCAGGAGGTATTTGAAGGCAAACTGCCATGAAGATAGCGCTAGTCTCTCCCTATGACTTCGCCTACCCCGGGGGTGTGGTCAATCACATCTCCTGTCTGGAGAAGCACTTCACCCGGATGGGTCATGAGGTGAAGATCATCGCCCCGGCATCCAAGGCTGTCTCCACGCTGGGCGATAGGCTCATCGCCGTGGGCAAACCCAGACCGGTTCCGGCGAGTGGCTCCATCGCCCGTATCACCCTCTCCCCATGGCTATCATCCCGGATCAAGGCTATACTTGACCGGGAGAACTTTGATATCTGCCACCTTCACGAGCCACTGATGCCGATGCTCTGCACCACCACTTTGCGCCTGTCCAAGGTGCCCAACGTGGGCACCTTCCACGCCTCCGGCGGCAAGCCCTGGTACAGCTTTGGCACCCCCATCGGCAAGTGGCTGCTGCAGAAGTGGGTGCGCAAGCTGGACGGCAAAATCGCCGTCTCCCAGCCCGCCCTGGAATACGTGAACAAGTATTTCCCCGGTGAATACACCATCATCCCCAACGGCGTGGATACCAAGCACTTCTCCCCTGATATCCCACCCATAGAGAGCTTCCTTGACGGGAAACTGAATATCCTGTTTATCGGGCGCCTGGAGAAACGCAAGGGTCTGGACTATCTCCTTGAAGCCTACCGACAGGTGAAACCAGAGATCCCCAATTCGCGCCTGATCGTGGTGGGGCCCGGCATCAGGCTGAGAAGGAAATATGAAAAGCAGGTGGCAAGAGAGGGCTTAGAAGACGTCGTCTTCGTCGGCTACGCCTCCTATCATGATTTGCCCAGATACTACAAGACCGCTGACATTGTCTGCTGCCCAGCCACCGGTTGGGAGAGCTTCGGCATCGTGCTGCTGGAGGCGATGGCGGTGGCTAAACCCATCGTCGCCTCAGATATACAGGGCTACAACAGCGTGGTGACTCACGGCGCTGAAGGGTTGCTAGTGCCACCCAAAAATGCGGAGAGGCTGGCCCAGGCTCTCGTTTCTCTGATGCGTGATAGCTCCCTCCGCCAGGAGATGGGAAGCAAAGGAAGGCTCAAGGCACTGGAGTATGACTGGGAACGCATCGCCCAGCGGGTCATGAATTACTACCTCAGCGTGCTCAACGGGCCGCGGCGAAAAGAGGGAGCGCAGCGGACTGAGGCAATATTGGTTTAGGTTTATGGAAAGTAGCTCAGTCAATATCAGCCCAAGAAGGCAGCCGCCAATGGCAAAGCTAGCCGAAATTCGGGAAAATGCTTCCCACTACCTCACCCAACCGGTGGTGCGGCTCCTCACCAGGACTGCCATCACCCCAAATGCGCTAACCTGGCTGGGCTTTCTCATATCGCTGGGGGCGGCTGCCCTCATCATCACGGGGCACCTCTTTGCCGCTGGATTTGTCGTGCTGGTGGCCGGCCTCTTTGATATGCTGGACGGCGCCCTGGCCCGCCACATCAGCCGAACCACCCGCTTTGGCGCCATCCTTGATTCCACGCTTGACCGCATCACCGAGGCGGTGCTGCTGCTGAGCATCCTCGTCCTGTACGCCAGGGAGCCATCAACCATAGGGATTATTCTGGTGGGCATCGCCCTGCCTGGCTCACTCTTGGTGAGCTACATCAGGGCCCGGGCCGAGGCCGCGGGACTAGAGTGCAAGGTGGGCCTGTTCACCCGGGCAGAGAGGGTCATCATTCTGGCGCTGGGGCTGCTTCTCAGCCAAATGGGTTACGCCCTGCTTATCGCCCTGGGCATCATCGCCCTGTTTAGCTTCTTCACCGCGGGTCAGCGGCTACTTTATGTGTGGCGTCAGGTGAGAACTGACTAGCTTTTCAACTTAACTAAGAGGGGAGGACTTAATGCCAGTTATTGCCGTTATTGGAGCACAGTGGGGAGATGAGGGAAAGGGCAAAATAGTTGACCTGCTGGCGGAAGAAGCCGAGGTGGTGATACGCTTCTCCGGTGGCGATAACGCTGGGCACACCGTGGTCAACCGCTATGGTGAATTTAAGCTGCACCTGGTTCCCGCGGGTATCTTCTCGCCCCTGACCACCTGCATCATCGGCAACGGGGTGGTGATCAACCCCAAGGTGCTGCTTGAGGAGATAGACCAGCTTAATCAGCGCGGCGTGGATACCTCGCGGCTGTTTATCAGTGACCGGGCGCATCTGGTCATGCCTTACCACCTCCTCTTGGATGGCCTGGAGGAGGAGGCACGGGGAGGAAAGGCCATCGGCACCACGCGCAAGGGTATAGGGCCCGCCTTCGCCGATAAGACGGCAAGGCTCGGCATCAGAACTGGCGACCTTCTGGATAGAGAGGTACTGAGGGAGCGGCTTCACTTCATCCTGAGCTACAAAAACACCATCCTGACCAAAGTTTACGGCGCAGACCCCCTCTCCGAGGATGAGGTCTATGCGCAATACTGCCAGTATGGGGAGAAGCTATCTCCCTACATCCGTGAGACCACGGCCATGATTGAGGAGGCGCTCGAGCAAAAGAAGCGGATTCTGCTGGAGGGCGCTCAGGGTACCCTGCTTGACCCTGACTTCGGCACCTACCCTTACACCACCTCCTCCTCTCCGCTGGCCGGAGGCAGCTGCCTAGGCGCAGGGCTCGGGCCCACCAAGGTGGACCAAATCCTGGGGGTGTTCAAGGCCTACTGCACCCGAGTGGGCGGCGGCCCCATGCCCACCGAACTCAAGGATGAGATCGGCAACCTCATCCGGGAGCGGGCGCACGAGTTTGGCACCACCACCGGCCGGCCCCGCCGCTGCGGCTGGTTTGATGCCGTGGCCGCCAAATTCAGCACCCGCATCAACGGTTTCACTCAGGCAGCCATCACCCGCCTTGACGTTCTGGATACGCTGCCCACCCTGAAGATATGCGTGAGCTATAAATTGGGGGAGGAGGTAATTAGCCAGTTCCCTTCCAGCGCCGCGGTGCTGGAGCAGTGCCAGCCAGTCTATGAGGAGCTGCCGGGATGGCAGGCCCCCACCAGCCATATCCAGAACTACGAGCAATTGCCACCGCAGGCACGCCAGTACCTCTCCAGGCTGGAGGAGCTCATCTCCTGCCCGATCAGTATTATCTCGGTGGGCATGCGCCGGGAGCAAACCATACGCAAGCGGCCCATCTTTTAGCTATCAGGAAAAGCCCAGAAGGAGAAGGCACATGATGGAGAGAAAAGAGCCTTACGCCACCGAGGAGGAATTTAAAAAGCGCGTCATTCGCTACCGCGATATCCCCCTGGTTGAGCTGGTTCCCGGCTCAAAAAGCCACATCATCGCCACGGAAAGGATGACGGTGAGTTTCCTCACCATGGCGCCCAATTCCTCCTTCGCCGTTCATCGCCACCCCTCAGAGCAGGTCATGGTGGTCATCGATGGCGCCTGCGATGAGATAATCGAGGGCAAGCTATATCATCTGGAGGAAGGTGACGTGGCCATCCTCCCCGCCAACATTGAACACGGCGGCTATATTTCCGAGCGGGGCTGCCGCGCCATTGACGTCTTCTGCCCACCCCGTGAAGACTACGTGGCCAAACTGAAGGCGGCCAAGGAGAGCGCATCAAGCTAGTTCAGCCAAAGGAGGACTATGGGTCAAATGGAAAGGAAAGAACCCTACGCCACCGAGGAAGAGTTCAAGAGGCGCATCATTCGCTACCGCGACATTCCCCCCGTGGAGCTGGTGCCCAATGTCAAAGCCCACATCCTGTCCTCAGAGCGGATGACCGCCATCTTTGTCACCATGGCGCCCAATGCCCAGGTTCCGGTGCATCACCACGAACAGGAACAAATCATGATCATCGTGGGCGGCGAGTGTGACCAGATAATCGGGGGGAAGCTGTATCACCTTAAAGAGGGAGACGTCGTCTGCTACGCCTCCAATGAGGAGCACGGCACCTATGCTTCCGATAAGGGCTGCCGCACCATCGAGTTCTTCGCCCCGGTGCGCCAGGACTACATGGAGAAGCTGGAGGCGGTGAAGAAGCGCCTGGGAAAGTAAGCCTTTATCTTCCGGCCGCTAGTTTATAATTGCGCTTGGCCAAGTAGCTCCCCAGCAGCATGGAGGTTCCGACCACCAGGGGTATTGATACCAGCAGCCTGATGGCGCTGAACTTTATCCCCAGAAAAGAGGCTTCAAAGATGGTCATCGGCACGCGACAAATGGCGGCGGCACCTAGGTAGGTAAAGATAACGCCGAGCCTCGCTCCTTTACAATAGAGTGAGTAAGCTATCGGGAAGGCGACATATATCCCGCCAACGGTGGTGCTGGAAAGCAATATCGCCCAGACGTAGCCTCTGATACCAGACTTCTCACCAAAATGTTTTTCAATCGTCTCTCGCTTTACCCACACCTCAAACAGACCGATGAGGATGAAGGCCCCAGGCAATATCTTGAGCATGGCTAGGGAAAAGGAGAGGAAATTGCGCCCGATTTCCTTCCCTGGGTCAAACCCCAACGCGAGCGAAAGGACCAAGAAAAGAGCATAGCCGGAGAGACCGACGATTCTGATAATATCATTCCGCTTCACTAGAATATCTCCCCAAAGAAAAGGCCGATCATCACCGCCACGATAAGGGCGATAAAGAAGCTGATCACGTTTCTAAGTATGGTTACCTTCATCCCGAAATACGCTTTTTCAATCGGTGCGGTGAGCACCCCGACCATCATCAACGTGGTGGTGAAAGCAGCTAGGACCATATAGGCCACTCCCCTTTGCAATAGGATACCGCTCAAGGGAAAGGCGATGAAGCCGGGCATAAAGGTTATGGAGCCAAGGAAGGAGGCCAAGATAACCCCGATGAATATATTATCGCCACCAAGGTAATCGGAAATGACCTCGTCTGGAAGGAGAAAGAGGATGATTGAGACCAAAATAATCATGGTCAGAAAGGCGGGGAAGATATGAAGAAATCTTTTGGCCGCTATTTTCAGCGCGCTGCGCGTTCTCTCACGATTGGCCAGCAGGGAAGCCAATATGGCCAATCCGGCTATGATATATAAATACATCTTCCGGCTGACATATTCCGTCAGCAGCCATAAAGAAGAGTGCCCTTATGCCTACACCGGCAGGTCAATCTGGTAGTTCTTCAAGGTGTCTTTGATCAGGGTGGCGGTTTTCTCATCAGGCTCCACCAGGGGCAGGCGTGGCTTCCCCACCCTGAAGCCGACCTGATTTACCGCATACTTCACCGGAATCGGGTTGGCCACGACGAAGAGGACATCGAACAGCTTAAGCAGATGGTGGTGAATCTCCGCCGCCTGCTTAACCCGGCCGGCAACGAAGCTATCTATCATCTGCTTGATCTGTTTACCCACCAGATGCGAGGCCACGCTGATGATGCCGTAGCCGCCGATGGCCATTATGGGGAAGGTATCACCGTCATTGCCACTCCAGACGATGAAATCATCCCCGGTGCCATTGATGATGCGGGCAATCTGCTCCAGGTTACCGCTCGCCTCCTTGACCCCGATGATATTGTCTACCTGGCTTAAGCGGATGACGGTCTCGGCGGACATATTGACCACGGTGCGTGAGGGCACATTATAGAGGATGCAAGGTAGACTGGTGCTCTCGGCAATCGTCCTGAAATGCTGATAGAGGCCTTCCTGGGGCGGCTTGTTATAATAGGGTACCACCAAGAGACAGGCATCAACCCCAATCCGCTCGGCTTCTTTGGTCGCCTCCACCGCCTCCGCAGTGTTGTTGCTGCCCGTGCCGGCGATGAGCGTTCCCCGTCCTCCCAGAGCCGCCTTTATCTCCCGGAACAGCCGGTACTCCTCCTCCCGGGTAAGGGTGGGAGACTCTCCGGTGGTGCCAGCCACCACCACGCCATCGCTCCCTGAATTTACCAGGGCCAGAGCCAGCTTCTTCGCCTGCTCATAGTCAACCTTCCCCTCCTCATCAAAGGGGGTTACCATGGCGGTGAGCAATCTGCCCAATTCCTTCATTTTTTACCTCCCTCTGGATTTAGCCAATCCCTTTTAATCATCTCCTCAGCGATCTGGACGGCGTTGAGCGCTGCTCCCTTGCGCAGGTTATCAGCAACCACCCACATCACCAGACCATTGGGATGGGAAACATCACGGCGAATGCGGCCAACAAAAACCTCATCGGTGCCAGCCGCCGCCCAGGGATGGGGATAAAGGCTGATGGAGGTATCATCCAGAATCTTGACCCCTGGAGCCTGAGCCAGAATACGCTCCGCCTCATCGGGAAACATGGGGGAGGAAAACTCCACATGGATCGCCTCACTGTGCCCGGTAAACACCGGAACCCGGACACAGGTCGCCGAGATGGCGATGTCATCAGCATGCATTATCTTCTTGGTCTCCTCCACCATCTTCCACTCTTCTTTGGTGTAGCCATCGTCCAGAAAAACGTCTATCTCCGGCAGCACATTGAAGGCTATCTGGTGAGGATAAACGTGGGGGATGGTGGTCTGCCCCTCCAGCACCTGCCTCGTCTGCACGGTGAGTTCCTCAACCGCCGCCGAGCCCGTGCCGGACACAGACTGATAAGTGCTCACCACGATGCGCTTGATGGGGTTGACTTTGTGCAGCGGATACAGCGCCACCACCATCTGGATGGTGGAGCAGTTGGGGTTGGCGATGATCCCCTTATGCCATTTGATATCTTCCGGATTGACCTCAGGCACCACCAGCGGCACCCAGGGCTCCATCCTGAAGGCAGCACTGTTATCAATCACCACCGCGCCGGCGCGCGCCGCTATCGGCGAAAAATGGCGGCTCACTTCCGAGCCCGCCGAGAAGAGGGCGATGTCAATGCCCTCAAATGAGTCCGGGGAGGTCTCCTTGACCTCAATCTCCTGCTGGCCAACCATGAGCTTCCTGCCCGCGGAACGGTCAGAGGCAAAAAGGTGCACCAAGTTCATGGGGAAATTGCGCTGCAATAGCACCTTGATGAACTCTTGCCCCACCAGCCCAGTAGCCCCAACGATAGCTACACTATAACCGTTCATCTCTCCCTCACAGACCAAGCAAAGCATCCAGGCCGTAGACCAGCCCTTGGCGCTTGAGCACTTCCTTGATGGCCAACATCACCCCGGGCATGTAGCACTCCCGATTGATGGTGTCATGGCGTATGCTCAGCGTTTGGCCAGGCCCGCCCAGAATCACCTCCTGGTGTGCCATGAGGCCGGGTAAACGCACGCTGTGGATGGTTACCCCCTCCACCACCTCCCCCCGGCTGGCTGCTGGCCTACCTTGGGGCTGGAGAAAGGGCTTACCCCGGGCAGCGGCCATGGCTCTGGCCGTGGCCTGCGCCGTTCCCGAAGGAGCATCTACCTTGAGGTGATGGTGAAGCTCGATGATCTCGGCATAATCAAGGTATTTGGCAGCTATCTTGGCCAGATGCATCATCAAGACCGCCCCGAGGGCGAAGTTCGGCGCCACCACCGCGCCAACCTGGTGTGCCCTGGCCAGGCGGTCAATCTCTTTAAGGTCATCAGGGCTGAGCCCGGTGGTGCCAATCACCAGATTTACCCCCCGCTCCGTGGCCAGGCGCGCCGCTGACATGGCCGCCTGGGCGATGCTGAAATCCACCAGAACCTGGGGCTTAAAGCTGGTGAGGATATGTTCTAGATCGGAGGAAAGGGGAACCGAGCTGCCATCGGGTAGCGCCAGGGTATCCGCTTTTGCCTTCAAGTCCACGGCGCCGACCAGCTGCATCTCCGGCTCAGCGGAGACGGCTTTAACCACCTCCTGCCCCACCTTACCTAACGCCCCCTGTACTACTACCTTTATTGCACTCATAGCTTTAAAGCCCTCTTGTGATTTTTAGATGGGAGAAGCCGCCTAGCGTCCCCGGAAAGAGCCCCTCGCCGGGCGCGGCCGGCTCCTTGGGGGAGAGTGGCGTGGTGGACGGGGTTCACTGCCCCTCCTGGGAGGATGCCTATCCCCCAGCGAATCCCTCACCTTGGCTCCTGGAAGCTGAGAGAGATTCTCAAAGACGGCGCGCCGAGAAAGATTCACCCGGCCCAGATTATCAATATTGATGACCTTGACCATGATCTCATCCCCCACCTTGACCACGTCCTCCACCCGATTCACCCGGTGGTCCGCCAGCTCACTGATGTGAACCAGACCCTCCTTGCCCGGGAGAATCTCCACCATGGCGCCGAAGTCAAATATCCGCGTCACCTTCCCAGTATAGATACCGCCAACCTCCACCTCCTTGGTCAGCCCCTCAATGAGCTCAATGGCGCGGCGGGCGGCATCAGCATCAGATGAGCCGATGAGAACGGTGCCATCATTATTGATATCTATCGTGGTCTTGGTCTCATCAATGATAGACCTGATGGTCTTGCCGCCGGTGCCGATGACGCTGCCGATCTTATCCGGGTCAATCATTATCTTATACATCCTCGGCGCGTAGTGGCTGATCTCCGGCCGGCTGGAGCTCAGGGTCTGGTTCATCCTCTCCAGAACAAACTGACGAGCCCCCCGGCTCTGGTCTATTATCTTCTCCAGTATCTCCAGGCTGACGCCCTTGAGCTTGATATCCATCTGGAGTGCGGTGATGCCGTCCTTGGTTCCAGCTATCTTGAAGTCCATATCGCCATAAGCGTCTTCAAAGCCCTCGATGTCGGTCAGAATGGCGTAGCTATCATCGCCAGTGACCAGGCCCATGGCTATGCCGGAAACCGCGGTCTTAACCGGAATGCCGGCATCCATCAGGGAGAGGCTGCCGGCACAGACGCTGGCCATGGAGGTGCTGCCGCTGGAGCTCAAAACCTCCGAGACCAGACGAATGGTATAGGGGAAGTCCTCCTCCGGCGGTATCACCGGCAATAGAGCGCGCTCCGCCAGAGCGCCATGCCCGATCTCCCGGCGGCCAGGTGAGCCTATACGCTTCACCTCCCCGCTGGAGAAGGGTGGGAAGTTATAATGATGGATGAAGCGCTTGGTCTCCTCAATGCCCAATCCATCAAGCTGCTGCTCCTGCCGCATTGAGCCCAGGGTGGCGATGGTCAGCACCTGCGTCTGCCCCCGGCTGAAGAGCGCCGAGCCATGCGTGCGGGGGAGCAGCCCCACCTCACAGCTGATCGGCCGCACCTCAGTTAGGCTACGGCCATTGAGGCGTTGCCCTCTCAAGATGCTGCCTCTTACCTCGGCCTTGGCCTTGGCCTCAAAGGCAGCCAAAATCTCCTCTTCGGCGAACGTCTCACCCAGGCTCTCGACAAGCCCTCTCCTTAGGTCAGCGATGGCCTCTTCGCGCTGCGATTTATCCGGCTCGCTTAAGACCGGGATGAGCTTCCCCTCAAGAGCTGAGGAAACCGCGTCCATAACCTCAGGGCTGAGCTCCTGGGTGGGAACTGGTTCTTTGGCTTTGCCACAAGCCTCTTGAAGCTGCTCCTGGAGCTTGACGATGGCCTGATTTACCTCATGGCCGAACTGGATGGCCTGGGGAATGAGCTCCTCAGGAAACTCCCTGGCGCCAGCCTCAAGCATGACGATGGCCTCTCCGGTGCTGGCCACCACCAGGTCAAGCTGGCTTCCCTCAAGCTGGGGCAGGGTGGGGTTCAACACTAGCTGGTTATTGATATAGCCAACGTGAACCGCGCCCACCGGCCCATCAAAGGGGACCTCTGAAATGGCCAGCGCCGCCGAACCACCGATGACCGCCAGCACATCAGGGTCATTTTCCTGGTCGGCGGAGAGAACCGTGGCGATAATCTGGATATCCCGGCGCCACTCCTTGGGCAGGAGCGGCCGCAGCGGACGGTCCACCAGACGGCAGGCTAAAATCGCCTCCTCGCTGGGCCTTCCCTCCCGCCTGATGAAGCCGCCCGGAATCTTGCCCGCAGCGTACAATCTCTCCTCATAGTCAACGGTTAAGGGAAGGAAGTCCACTCCTTCCCTTGGTTCATCAGCCACGGTAACGGTAACCAGAACCACCGTGTCCCCATAGCGCACTGTCACCGCACCGCTTGCCTGCTCGGCGAGCTTCCCTGTCTCAATGACAAGGTCTCTGCCTCCAATATTACACTGAAAAGTCCGTGGGTTTACCATATTCCTCCCTACTCTACTTGCGCAGACCAAGCCGCTTGATCAGCTTGTTGTACC
>MTNR01000014.1 GCA_002011495.1 Dehalococcoides sp. JdFR-56
CCGCACCAGCCATAGCCACAGACCACCACCTTCTTCCCCGCCCAGAGAATATTGGTCGCCCGGGTGATGCCATCAATGGTGCTCTGACCAGTACCATAGCGGTTGTCGAAGAGATACTTGGTCTGAGCATCATTGACCGCAATTATCGGGTATTTGAGTCTGCCTGACTTGGCCAGGCTGCGCAGGCGAACCACGCCGGTGGTGGTCTCCTCGGTACCACCAATGACATTGGCCATCAGGTCGCTTCGCTTGGTATGAAGGGTGGTAACCAGGTCAGCTCCATCATCCACAGTGAGTTGGGGCTCGCTGTCCAGCGCCGTATTGATGTGCCGGTAATAAGTCGTCTCATCCTCCCCCTTGATGGCATTGGTGGGAATGCCATAGTCCACCAGCGCTGCGGCCACATCATCTTGGGTGCTGAGCGGGTTAGAGGCGCAGAGAACAAGCTCAGCTCCCCCATCCTTCAGGGCTAGAGCCAGATTTGCCGTCTCGGTGGTGATGTGCAGGCAGGCGGCGATGCGCACCCCCTTTAGCGGCTTCTCCTCCTTGAACCTCTGCCTGATCAGCCTCACCACCGGCATCTCCCGCGCTGCCCACTCGATGCGCTGCCGGCCCACCTCAGCCAGCGCCGGGTCCTTGATTTCACTATTAGGTAAAGTCGTCACCCGATTCTCCGTAAACCAGAAATTTATGCGTTGAATTAAATGATACATGGGATTAAGAGTTAATTCAAGCTCTCCGAATTTGGGAGGACTTGACCAGTATCCCCAAAGCTCCAGTTTCCCGCCCGCCCTCTATATTGGGTATAATATACATTAGAGCTGTTAAGAAAAGGGTGACCGGCTGGCAGCATGAAAAGGTTTGAGCTTATAGAGCACACCGCGGACATTGGGCTTATCGCCTACGGGCGGTCGCTGGCCGAGGCCTTCGCCAACGCGGCCTACGGGCTATTCTCCATAATCGCCGAACTTGAGGCGGTGCAAGAAGCCGAGTCCCGCCAGGTAGAGCTCAACGAAGCCGACCCGGAGGCTCTGCTCTTTGAGTGGCTCAACCATCTCCTCTACCTCTTTGACGTTGAGATGCTTTTATTCAAAAGATTTGAGGTAACTGACTTCAACGAGCACAGGCTCAAGGCAATCTGCTACGGGGAAAGATATGACCCCTCCCGCCACCAGCTCAGGATGGGAGTTAAATCAGCTACCTATCACCTGCTCAAAGTGGATAAGGAGAAAAATCAGGTCCAGGTTATCTTGGATATTTAGGAGGTGAGAATATGGCGCAGTGGAATGGACCTTTGGAGAAGATAGACGAATACCGCTGGCGCATCCCCAAAAGCTATAAGACGGGCATGCGCGTCCCCGGGATAATCTACGCTGATGAAGAGATGCTGAAGCAAATCAAGGAGGAGCAGGCCCCGGAGCAGGTAGCCAATGTCGCTTTTCTGCCCGGCATCGTGGGGGCTTCGCTGGCCATGCCCGATATCCACTGGGGCTATGGGTTCCCCATCGGAGGAGTGGCGGCGATGAGGGTGGAGGATGGGGTGGTGTCTCCAGGTGGAGTCGGCTTTGATATCAACTGCGGGGTGCGTCTGCTCCGCACCAATCTGACCAAAGACGAGGTCCTCCCCAAGATAAAGGAGCTGATGGATGCCCTCTTCACCAATGTCCCTTCTGGCGTGGGCTCCAAGGGCAAGATAAGGCTGAAGGGCGGCGAGATTGATGAGGTGCTGGTCAAGGGCTCACGCTGGGCAATCGAGAGGGGCTACGGCCGGCCCGAGGACCTGGAGAGCACCGAGGAAAAGGGTGAGATGGCCAAGGCAGACCCATCCAAGGTAAGCGGCCGGGCCAAGGAGCGTGGCATACCCCAGCTGGGGACGTTGGGCTCCGGGAACCATTTCCTTGAGGTAGCGGTGATAGACAGGATATTTGAGCCGGAAATCGCCACCAAGATGGGCATCAATGAGGTGGGGCAAGTGGTGCTTTACATTCACTGTGGCTCCCGTGGGCTGGGCCATCAGGTAGCTGATGATTACGTGAAACAAATGGTCAGCGCCATGACCAAGTACGGCATTGAGCTCCCTGACCGCCAGCTAGCCTGCAGCCCGGTAAAGTCCCCCGAAGGCCAAGCTTACCTTGCCGCGATGAGGTGTGCCGCCAACTTCGCTTGGGCCAACCGTCAGTGCATCACCCACTGGGTGAGGGAAGCCTTCTGCCGGGTGCTGGGTAAATCGGAGGCCGAGGCTGGACTAGAGCTCATCTATGATGTCTGCCATAACATCGCCAAGATAGAAGAGCATGAGCTTGACGGCCAGAAGCAGACGCTCTGTGTCCACCGCAAGGGAGCCACCCGCGCCTTCCCCGTCGGTCATCCTGATGTGCCCCCGCAGTACTCAAGCATCGGGCAGCCGGTTATCATCCCCGGAGACATGGGACGGACTTCCTACGTGCTGGTGGGTACCGAGCAGGCCATGAAGGAGACCTTTGGCTCCACCTGCCATGGTGCCGGCAGGGTGCAGAGCCGCTCCGCTGCCAAGAAGCATCTCCGAGGAAGAGAGGTGCTTGATGAACTACAGGCCCGCGGCATAACCGTCCGGGCTGGCAGCCTGCCCGGGCTTGCTGAAGAGGCCTCCGAAGCCTATAAGGACGTAACCTCGGTGGTGGGGGTCTGCCACAGCGCCGGTATTTCAAAAATCGTGGCTAAAACCGTGCCCATCGGGGTAATCAAGGGCTAACCCCTAGCCAAGCCCTATTCTCTCCTTGACCAGGCTCAAGGTTTTCTCGGCGATGGGGCGGATTCGGTCCGCTCCCTGGGTGAGCAGGGAGTCAATGTGGGCTGGGTCAGCGGTCAGCTCCCGGTAGCGGGCTTGCAGGGGAGCTAGCCCCTCGATCACCACCTCGGCCAGCTCCCGTTTGAGGTCAGCGTAGCCCTTGCCCTCAAAGCGGGCCTCAATCTCCTCCCTTGGCTGCCCGGTGAAAAGCTCATAGATGACCAAGAGATTGTAGATGCCGGGGCGGCCCTCATCAAAGCGGACCTCCCGCAGGGAGTCAGTGGTCGCCTTCATAATTTTGGCCCGGATTTCGTCCGGTGAATCAAGGAGACAAATGGTGCCGCCTCGGTCCTCCTCACTTTTGCTCATCTTCTGCGTCGGGTCGTCCAGGGCCATGATGCGCGCCCCCGTCTGGGGTATCTCTGCCTCCGGTATGCGGAAAGTCTCACCATAGATTGAGTTGAAGCGCTGGGCAACATCCCGCGTCAGCTCCACATGCTGCTTCTGGTCCTCCCCCACCGGCACGACGTCGGTATTATAGAGCAGAATATCGGCCGCCATCAGCGCCGGATAGTCAAAGAGGCCAGTGCTCACCTCGTCCTTCTGCTTCTCTGACTTCTCTTTAAACTGGGTCATGCGCCTCATCCACCCCACCGGAATGAAGCAATTGAGGATCCAAGCAAGTTCGGCATGGGCGCTGATGTGGGACTGGACAAAGAGGGTGGAGACCTCAGGGTCAATGCCGGCGGCAAGGAGAAGCCCAGCCACCTCACGCGTCTTTGCCTTCAAAACCTTGGGGTCTTGGGGGATGGTGATGGCATGCAGGTCAACCACGCAGAAGATGCTCTCAAACTCAGCTTGGGTGGCCACCCAGCGCCGAATGGCGCCAAGGTAATTGCCAATGTGAATATTGCCCGTAGGCTGGATACCTGAGAAGACCCGCTTTTTCATTCCCAGCTAGCTACTCCTCCGATAAAAATTAAGAGACCTTACTTCTTTTCCCCAAAAATTATATCACAACCTAGGTTATCTTGACTGCCTCCCTCAAGGCGGCCCGGGCGAGCAACCTGGTTGAATCCAGCACCGGCAAGGGAGAGCTCTCCTCGGTTACCAGGAGCGGTATCTCGGTGCAGCCGAGGACCACGCCGTCACAGCCCCGCTCTTTTAGCCGGCCGATGATTTGAGCAAAATAGGCCCGGGATTCTGAGGTGAAACGCCCGCAGACCAGCTCGTCAAAGATAATCCCATCAAGGCGCGAGCGTTCCTCCGCCTCAGGCACTAGGTGCTCAATGCCCACCGCCTCAAGCTTGGTAGCATAGACTGGCCCATCCATCAGAAAGCGCGTGCCCAGAATACCGAGGCGCCTATATCCGCGGCGCTTGGCCTCCAGGGCCACCTCCTCGGCAATATGAAGCCAAGGAATGGGTGACCTGGGCGCGACGAGGTCAAACGCCTGGTGGCAGGTATTATCGGGGCAGATGGCAAGCTGGGCACCTGTCTCAGCCACCTTGTTTACGGAAGCCAGCATCAGATGAGCCACGCTCTCCCAGTCCCCTGCCTCAATGCAGCGCATGTATTCGGCCAGGGAAAAGGTATGCATGGTAACCTCGGGATGGGCGTATCTGCCCAGTAGCTCCGGCCCCTCGGTGCAGATGGTGCGGTAGCAGAGGGACGCCCCCTCGGCGCTACAGGCCACGATGCCAATGTGCTTGGTCATGCTTTCTCCCTCCCGTGAGGATTAAGTGAACAGATAGCCGATATTTTAGTTTAGTCCAGAGCCAGGGGATACTGGCCAAACTCCCGTATCGCCTTGACCATGGCGAGGTAGTTTGCCGGTTTCACCCCGGAGTGGATGGAATTGCTGGACATGCAGATGAGCCCTCCTCCCCTCCCCGCTTTCCTGATGACCTCCTTCGTCTCCTGGCGTACCTCCTCCTCCGTCCCAGAAACCAGGCTGAAGGCACAGCTCACATTGCCGCAAAGACAAACCCTGTCCCCGAACTTGGCTTTGGCCTCCCCGATATCCATCCCCGCCATCGGGTCAATGGGATGCAGCCCATCCACGCCAGTATCAAGGATGAGGTCATAGATGGGCCAGATATTGCCATCGGTGTGCTTGATGCAGGGGACACCCCAGCTGTGGGCGTACTCCACGAGCTTCTGGAGGGGAGGGGTGAGAAACCTTTGGGCAAACTGGCGGGATACCATCGGCTTTTCCGTCATCGCCCAGTCCCCGTTGATCCAGAGGACATCAGCGCCCAGCTCAATGCAGTTCTTGATATACCGTAACTGGTAGCTGAGCAGCAGTTCATTCACCCGATCAATGAGGTCAGGGTTTTTCACCATGGCGCGGAAATAGCCGACATCGCCCAAGAAATTCTCCCGGCCCAGGGCAAAGATGTCGGTAACACCAACCACGATGGCCCGCTCCCCTTTGAACCGCTTCACCACCTGCTTTAGGTACTCATATCGCCATTCCTCATCAGGGTCAGGCAGCACGTAGTTATCCAAGTCCTTCTCCGACCGAATCGCCGGCTCAAAGGGGATGGGGTTATCCTCGGTGGTGTAACGCACTAGCCCTCCCCACTGGTCCCGCTTGACTCTTCTAGCCTCATCCACCACCTCATAGCTCCAGGAATGGGTGCGGTCAATGAACCTGATCCCGTCCAAGTCCAGATACTCAACCAGGTCTTCGTAAGAGGCACCGGGCAGTATCCCCTCAATCACCCTTTTCGCCACCCGCTCAAAGTGGGGCACCCTATCCGGCTCCTTGCATTTCAGCGCGGTGAGCACCCGTTCCAGACCGCTCATTTTGCGCATCGCCATTTCCCCCGACTTCAAGATTTCCCCACTAGTTCCGCCGCCACCCTGGCCGCACTGGGCCCATCCTTGGCGTGGGCATCAGCCCCGATCTGCGCCGCCCACTCCGGCGTGGTCGGGGCGCCGCCGACCATCACCTTGACTTTCTCCCTCAGCCCCGCCTTTTTTAGCGCCTCAATGGTTCGGGCGGCGTTGGGCATGGTCATGGTGAGCAGTGATGACAGCCCAACAATCTGGAAATCCCCTTCACTTACCGCGGCGCAGAATTCCTCCGGGGATACGTCAACCCCGAGGTCAGTTACCTCCCAGCCATTCCCTTTGAGCATCATAATCACGATGTTCTTCCCCAGGTCATGAATATCACCCTGCACGGTGCCAATGAGGTATTTACCCATATGAGGCTCGCCACCTTGACGCAAGGCTGGCTCCAGGAGCTCCAGCGCCTGCGCCACCGCGTCCCCGGAGACGATAAGCTCGGGAAGATAGTACTCGCCCTCTTCAAAGAGGTCTCCCACTTCTTTAAGCCCCGGAATGAGACCTCTATCCAGGATTTCACCGGCGGGAAGGCCGGCTTCCAGAGCTGCTTTGGTCAAGGCGAAAGCAGCCTCAACGTCTCCCTTGACCACCGCCTGGCTTAAGTCTTCCAGATTGACCATAGCGCCTCCTCATGCCGAGCTAAAGCCCCGAGGGCAGCTCCAGATTGAACCTCTCGGCGATGCTCCTCAAGTTGCGGATGGTGCCCTCAGGAAGGGGGATGCCATGGCGCGAGCGCTCGGCAAAGGTCCTCTCCTCAGGCTCACCGGGGACAAATATCTCGGCTACCCCCTCCGCTTTGGGCAGGGCTTTTAAGCCATCAATCAGGTTATCAATGTGCTCTTTGTAGCTTTCCACGTCGGTAAAGGTGCCAATGTCAATGGCCGCCACCACGCTGTTCTGGATGGGGCGGGGAATGTGGTCCGGGTGGCTCCCTTTGACCTCTGGTTGCTTGGGCGGTGGTAAGGACTGTGCTTTTCTCCCCATCAGCACCGGCTCCAGTAGTGGGTTACCTATCATGACGCTGCCCAAACACTCAAACATCAGAGCCAGCCCTGACCCCTTGGGGCCAGCCACCGGCAGAAAGATGGCCGCCTGGTTGGGGTCAGTGGTAGGGTTACCGTCTTTATCCAGCGCCCAGCCCTCCGGTATGGGAACACCCTTGTCCACGGCCAGCCAGATTTTGCCTCGCGCCGCCACGCTGGTGGCCATGTCCAGAAACAGCACCCGGTGGCGCTTGGCGGGCACGGCGATGGTTATCGGGTTATTGGATATCCCCGCTGCCCTGGCACCATGGGGAGCCATATTGGGCGGGCTGCACACGAAGACCAGCCCCGCCATGTCATTATTTGCCGCCAGCTGTGAGTAATAGCCCATGGCCCCCTGATGGGTGTGGTTGCGGATAAAGGCCCAGCCAAGGCCCACCTCCTTCGCCTTCTCCATCGCCCTCCTCATGGCAAAAACGGTGACCACCGGGCCAAAGGCTTGGTCAGCCTCAATGACCAAGGTGGCCGGCGTCTCTTTAAGCACGCGGATATTGGGTCTGGGGTTCATGATGCCCCGGTCCACGTTGCTCACATACCAGGGAATGCGCAATACGCCGTGAGAGTCCACCCCGCGCAGGTTAGCCCATATCAGCACCTCCGCCTCGGTCTGGGCATCCTCAGGGGGCATGCCCACCCGCACAAATACCTCCTTGGTGAACTCTTGCAGTGCCTGCCAAGAGACCCTAACTTCACTCTGTGACATGGCTCCTCCTTGCTTCTACCCTTTGTGCTCCTGAATCATATTGCCACCATCAATCACAATCTCCGCCCCGGTGATGTACTTTGATTTATCCGAAGCCAGAAACACGGCTAGATCACCCATCTCATCTATCGTGCCCAGCCTGCCCAGTGGTATTTCTTTGCCCAGCTCCTTGATATAATCATCCTCTGAAGCCCACCCCCGGGGCTTGGCCAGGCTGCGCATCATCGGGGTGTCAAAGGAGCCGGGGCAGATGGCGTTGACATTGATACCGTGCTCAGCCACCTCAAGCGCCAAGGAACGGGTAAAGCCGGACACCGCTCCCTTCGACGCCGAATAAGCGGTCACCCCCTTGCCCGAGACCATCGGCCCGGTGACTGATGAAATATTGATAATCTTCCCGTATTTTTGCGCTATCATCCCCGGCAGCACCGCCTTGGTGCAGTTCCACACCCCTTTTATATTGACCTCAATAACGCTATCCCGCACCTCATCCGGCGTCTCCAAAAAGGGCATGGAAGGAGCGATAGCCGCGTTATTGACCAGTATCTCCACCCGGCCAAACCGTTCTAGCACCTCACCCACCGCTTGGGTTACTTGGCCAGCATCGCTGACATCCACTTGAAAGGCCACCGCACCCTCTCCCAGCTCTCTCTCCAGCTCCCGTAGACGCGCAATATTGCGGCTGAAGAGAGCTACCGCCGCCCCCTCCCGGGCGAATGCCCTGGCGATGCCCTCTCCCAGACCCCGCGAGGCCCCGGTGACGATGGCCACCCTGTCCTTTAGCAATTGTGCCTCCATAACCGGCCTCCTTCCGGATTTGGCGCCAGTGGTTATACTATAGCAAATCTGCTATTTGTTTCAAAATCTCCAGCACTGTGATAAGATATACCACAAACAAAAAGGAGGGCTTCCATGTATGACCTGCTGATCAAAGGCGGAAGAGTGATAGACCCAGCACAGAACATAGACGATAAGCTTGATATCGCCATAAACGGAGATAAAATCGCCGCGGTGGCCAAGGATATCCCGCCCACAGAGAGCAAGAAGATAATTGATGCCAGCGGCAAAATAGTCACTCCGGGGCTGATTGACCTCCACTGTCACGTTTTTGATAGCATTCATAAGATTTCGGTTGAGCCGGACATCGCTGGGGTAAGACAGGGGGTGACCACGGTGGGCGATGGCGGCAGCGCTGGTGAAGCCACCTTCGCCGCCTTCCCCAAATATGTTATCCCCCCCGCCAAGACCAGAGTCTTTTGCTTTATTCACCTGTGCTCCTTCGGGCTCATCCCTGAGCCAGAGCTGAGAGACTGGGATGAGGTAAAGCTAGAGGCGATAGCCGAGACCATCGAGTCCCATCGGAGCTTGATCAAGGGGGTTAAATTGCGCCTAGTCGGCAACTTGGTCGCCCGCGAGGGGATAAAAGTGGTGGAGGTTCTCCAGAAGATAGCCAAAAAGTTTGGCCTGCCCATTATGGTTCACATCGGGGACATGGATAGGCAAGTACCACCGAGCCTGACCCAGGAATTCCTCCCCCTGATGGAGCCGGGCGATATTTTGAGCCACATTTACACCGGCAACCCCGGCAACCCGCTGCGCCCTGACGGCACCGTGCTCCCCGAGATGCGGGCCGCCATGGAGCGAGGGGTCATCATGGACACCGCCATCGGCCGGAACAATCTTAACTTTGAGGTTGCCAAAAAGAGCCTAGCGCAGGGTATTCTGCCGACCACGCTGAGCACTGACCTCACCCACCGCTCCCTCACCGGGCCCACCTACAGCCTGCCGGTGACCATGGCCAAATTCATGGCGCTGGGGCTGGACCTAAAGCAGGTGATCCAAATGACCACCATCAATCCCGCCCGCGCCCTCAAGGAAGATGGCCGAATAGGCAGCCTCAAGCCCGGGATGGAGGCTGATATCTCCATTCTGGAGCTCTCCTCCGGCAAATGGAAGCTGGAGGATGCCTTGAGACAGACGGTGGAGGCAACCCAGATGCTCACGCCCAGCCTGACGATCAAGGCAGGAGAGCCGATATCCCCCCAGCCGGTGGCCCAGCCAGAGCCAATGAGTTAGGGAAAAGGCCTTCCGCAAGCTGCCCATGCGCCCGATGGAGCTGCCTTCCTCCGGCTGGGCCCGCTCATCCTCCTTAGAGCGGAGGCAGCAGCCCTTTTCCCACGCTATCCTACACAGTTTATGTCAACTTGAAAGGAGGGAAAAGCATGTTCAGATCAGTAAATCTCCTGAGACTCAAGCACGGCCAGGAAGTTCTAACCGAGCTTGCCGGTTACTGCCAGCAAAAGGGAATCTCCTCAGCCATAATTCTGGGCATCATCGGCTCGCTGGAGAGGGTCAAGTTTGGCACCGCGCCCAAGGATGGTAAGTGGGGATGGGACTACGATGAGTATGAGGGGCATCTCTCCATTCTGTCCGGCCAGGGCTCGCTCTCGGTTTACCAGGGGGAGAAGATTTTCCATATCCACATGTGCCTCCTTGACCCCTTGAAACCAGGCGAGATCATCGGTGGGCACTTGGAAGAGGGTATAGTCTGGGCGACCGTTGAGATATACATCGGGGAGCTGCCCTACCAGCTGGAACGTGAGTTTGACCCGGAGGTGGGGCTAACCGAGCTACGCACTACTTAAGGGGCCATCTCCCGCCTTTTCAGGGCCCGAGCAGAAAGTGGCAAAGGGAGGGTTTTAAGTTATATAATTTTAAAGGGGAATGCAGGCGGCAGATGATAAGGCCCCAAGCTCCCCCAAGGGGATGTGGGGCGAGAGAATGGGTTTGCTTGCCTGATGAGGCGCTAAAGCGGTGAAATTCCTTACCAACCTAACCCTGGGGAAAAAGATCACGCTCCTGACCACGCTGGGGCTGCTCTTCGGGGTCGGCGTGTTCAGCTCTCTGGGCATGCGGGCGGTGAACCAAGCCACGGAAACCATGCTTCAGGACCGCCTGACCACCGCCCGTCTGGTGGCAGACTACCTGGACGAGGCGCTGGGACGCGCCCTCATGGAACTGAGGAAGACCGCCCAGCTGATAGAGAGCGATGGCGCCGCAGACAGCCTGGAACCAGAGATAGAGGCGCTGGAGGACACCTATTCCCGGCTCTCAATCTACACCCACAGCATCTATCTCCTCAATGATAGAGGACAGGTCATATGGAGTAAGCCGGCGGATTTAGGGGTGGCGGCCATTGATATCTCCTCCTATCCCACCATCAGCCAGGCATTAAGCAGTGGTGAGCCCGGGATATCTGGGCTGGTTTCGGCACCGGTGAGCGATACCCCAGTTGTCTTCCTCGCCAGCCCCACCCAGGAAGGAGGAGGGGGGAATAAAGGCGTGCTCGTCATCGCCATTGACCTGGCCCAATCAAGCATCGGCGGCTTCGTCCGGCCCATAAGATTGGGGGAGACGGGCTACGTTGAGATTGTGGACCAGAACGGGATTGTCGTAGCCAGAACCGAGCCTGGCCCCAAACTAGCCCCCTTTGAGAAGAGCGACCACAGCGGACGCTTCGCCGCGCTGATCAGCGCCGGGAAGCCAACCCGCGGGGTGTGTCATACCTGCCATGAACCGGGGCAGAAGGTGGACAGAAAAGATGTGCTCGCCTTCGTTCCCCTCTCCGCGGCCAACTGGGGGGTGGTCATCAGACAGTCTGAGGAGGAGGCGCTCGCCCCCACCCGCGAACTGTATCAGAATCTGCTTCTCTTCGGGGTAGTATTGGGTGCCATCGCCCTTCTCTTCGTGGCGATAACCACGCGAGACATCGGCAGCCGCATCAGGATGCTCACCACCGCCGCCCAGCGGATAGCCGAGGGAGACCTGGTCAGCCCGGTCACCACCTCAGGGAAAGACGAGGTCGGCATACTGGCCCAGACCTTTGATGACATGCGGGCCAAACTGAAGACCTCTTATGGTGAGCTGGAGCAGAAGACTAAGGAGCTCTCCTCACTGCTCTCTGTGTCTGAGGTGCTGACCTCCACCCTTGATCTATCCCGCCTCCTTGAGGCGGTGGTAGCCAAAGCGGTGGAGATTATCTCCGGCGCCGATGGTGGGGCGTTGCTCCTCCAGGCTGAGGACCAAGAGGGTCTGGTGGTCCAGTGCGCCATTGGGCTGGACAAAGAGCCATTTTCAGGCTTGGTATTCACCCCTCCACCGGGCTCATCTTCAGCGGATGAGGGGGCGGTCACCGCCTTTCTTCAGTCCCCTGCCCTGCACCCCAGAGTGCAGAGCTATATCTCGGGCCAGGTGTTCCACAGAGGCCAGCATATCGGGAGCCTAGTCATGGTGAACTTCCGGGACAGCCAGGCCTTCTCAGAGTCAGACCGCCGCCTCGTCCAGGCCATCGCTGACTACGTCGCCATCGCCATTGAAAGGAGCCAGCTGATGGCAGAGGCGGAGGAGGCGAGGGCCCTGCACGAGGCCGACCGGCTGAGGTCCCAGATTATCTCCTCGGTCTCCCACGAGCTGCGCACCCCGCTCACCCTGATCAAGGGCTACACCACCTCACTGCTGCGCCAGGATGCCTCCTGGGAGGAGGAAACCCAGCGAGAGTTCCTCCAGATCATCGATGAGAAGACTGATGAACTCCGCGACCTGATTGACAAGCTCCTACAATCAGCCAAGCTGGAGGCCGGAGCCCTCAGGCTGGAGAAGGAGCCGGTGCTGATTCCCCGGCTCGCCCAGAAGGTGGTGGATGAGCTGGCACCACGCGCCAAGAATCACAAGTTCACCCTGAAGTTCGCCCCCTCCTTCCCTGTGGTCGAGGCTGACATCCGCTGTCTGGAGCAGGTACTACGCAACCTCACGGAAAACGCGGTAAAATACTCGCCAAAGGGTGGCGAAGTGGTCATCGCTGGTGAGACCAGAGATGGCAAGGTCATCGTCAGCGTCAGCGATGAGGGGGTGGGCATCCCGCCGGAACACCGGGATAAGGTCTTTGAACGCTTCTACCGGGTGGACAGCATGGCAACCCACAGCACCCCTGGCAGCGGGCTCGGGCTCTCCATCACCAAGGGCCACGTGGAGGCCCATGGTGGTGAAGTCTGGCTGGAGAGCACCGTGGGCAAGGGGAGCAAGTTCTATTTCAGCTTGCCCTTGGGTCAGCAAGAAGATAGCGAGTAAGATTAAGAAGGAAAAGTATGGGGAAAAAACCATCCATTTTGCTGGTTGATGATGACCCTCAGCTAATCAGGCTGGTGCGCGCCAATTTGGAATCGGTGGGCTACCGGGTTCTGGTGGCCATGGATGCCCATTCTGCCCTCAAGCTGGTGGAGATGGAGACACCGGACATGATTATCCTGGATATCATGCTACCTGAGATTGACGGCTATGAGCTCTGCCAGCACATCAGGGAGTTCTCCAGCATACCCATCATCATGCTCACCGCCAAAGTGGAGGATAATGACAAGGTGCGGGGGCTGAAGCTAGGGGCTGATGACTACCTGACCAAGCCTTTCAGCGTTCAGGAGCTGCTCGCCAGGATAGAGGCGGTGCTGCGCCGCACCGGCTCCGGCTCCTCAGAAGAGGCCAAAGTCCCCCCCACCTTCACCTGCGGCGATATCTGCGTTGACTTCGCCCAACGCCGAGTTACGGTACGGGGACAGGAGGTGGCCCTGACGCTCACCGAGTACAAGCTCTTATGCCAGCTGGTGAGCAATGCCGGACGGGTGATGCTGCACCGCGAGCTGCTGACTAGGGTATGGGGAGCTGAATATCAGGATGAGCTGGAGTACCTCAGGGCTTATATTCGTCACCTGCGCCAGAAGATAGAGGAGAACCCACACCAGCCCAAATACATCCTCTCCAAGCCCGGGATCGGCTATATGTTTGTCTCCCCCACGTAGTCTTCCCGCTAGCTACCTTCCATGAAAGCGCCTCCTTTTAATATATAGAGGCGCTTTTTTCTTTGTCATTTTGGTGATTTTTCACGAATTTTTCACTTTTTAGCGCCCTGATTTTATGCTTTTTTCATTTCTAAACGGCTAGAATCGGCGGGGAGAGCAAAGTGGGATATGCCAGCTAAGCTTGATGGTACCAGACGCCTCTCGGTTCTGGTGGTCGATGATGACCAGAGGCTGAGCAAGCTGATCCGGCGCAATCTGGAAGACGGCAACATCCAGGTGGTGGAGGCGTCAAGCGGCCTTGACTGCATCAGGATAATCCATGATAGGCAGGTGGACCTCATTCTTCTGGACCTTGGTCTACCTGACTTCAACGGCTGGGGTATCCTGAGCCTGCTCCGGCTGACCGAGCCACTGCGTCACATACCGGTGATCGTGGTCACGGTGGAGCCGCCCGACGTAGCCCTGATGGAGAAGCTCAAGCCCGATGACTACATCCAAAAACCATTTGACATGCGTGACCTGCTCATGCGGGTGCGCAATATTGTCCATTAAAGAGGATGAAGCAGAGGAGTTATCGCCTGAAAGATAGAAGGAGGGACATAACGTAATGAATGCCTGGATTATTTTCCTCATCGTGGTCGCCGCTCTAGTGTTACTGGCGGCTAGTGTCAGGATTGTCAAGCAGTACGAGCGGGGTGTGGTGCTTCGCTTCGGGCGGCTGGCCGGGGTAAGAGAGCCCGGCTTTAACCTCATCATCCCCTTCGTGGACCGTATGGTCAAGGTCAGCCTCCGCATCGTCCCCTTCGTCCTGGAGCCACAGGAGGTGATCACCAGAGATAACGTCACCGTCAGGGTGGACGCTGTGGTCTACTTCAAGGTGATCGACGCGGTGAAGGCGGTGCTCAATGTGGAGAACTACCGGCAGGCCATCATTCAGCTGGCGCTGACCACTCTCCGGAGCGT
>MTNR01000051.1 GCA_002011495.1 Dehalococcoides sp. JdFR-56
GGGCCTCAGGCCGGAATTCGACCCTGCTGTAGCGGATTGCAGGTTCAGGGCACCGCTAGCTCCCCGTCTAGCACGACCTCAGAAAAATCCTAATCCCTATCAGTGGCTTTGTCAAGCAGACTTGCGGTTTGAAAAAGTGGACGTATCTTGTGTAGAATTCTTTAGCACAAGCCGATGAACCTGGCAGCGTTTTTGGTCAGCCACAAGATTTACTTTGAGTTTCTGGAGAAGCGCTCCACCCATCACGCCCAGGAGGCGGCTCTGGCCACCGGCCTGGATTTGAGCCAGATCGTCAAGAGCATCGTCTTTCTTGACCAGGAGTCAAAGCCGCTATTGGCCGTGGTTCAGGGTGACCGTAACGTGAGCCGGCATAAATTGGAGCGCTGCTCGGGCTCAAAGTCGGTGAGGGTGGCGGCTGCGGACATCGCGGAACAGGTCACCGGTTACCCCACCGGCGGCATACCTCCCGTAGGGCTCAAAAAGAAGCTCCCTGTCTTTATCGATGAGGGGGTAATGCGCCAGGAATACGTCTGGTGCGGCGGTGGCGCCAGAACCAAGCTGGTAAGGTTGAAGACGGAGGATATAGCTAGGCTCAGCGATGCCACCGTATGCGATATCTCCATTATTGACCAGTGAGGGCGGCTACAGGCCGTAGCTTAGGCGCACGGCAAGGCGCACCGGCAGTCCCTTCTCCATCATTCGGTTCTGGGTGGTGTTGATGTCGTAGGGGAGGCGGTAGAGCCTGATTAGTCTTGCTTCAGTATCATAGATGGCGTAGCTCGCCTGAGGGTCGCCATCCCGGGGCTGGCCCACCCCACCCGGGTTGATGATCAGCCGTATCTTACCTAGGGCGAGGCCAACGTTGGCTGCCCACCGGCTGAAGGTGCAGGAGCCATCTTCCTCACGAAAGACCATGGGCATGTGCGAGTGCCCCACCAGGCAGTATGGCGTCTGGAAAAAGTGGAAGTTCTCTCTAGCGATGCTCGTTGAGATGACGTACTCCCAGATAGGCTCCCTGGGGCTGCCATGCGCCAGAGTGAAGCCGTCCTTCTCTATAATCAGCGGCAGGTTCTCCAGATACTGGATATCCTCTGGGAGTAGCTCGCGGGCGGTCCAGCGGCAGGCGGCGGCGGCATCCGGGTTGAAGTCAGCCAAATTGAGCTTGCCTATGGCCGCCCGGTCGTGATTACCGGCGACGCAGATATGTTTATATCGGCGCAGAAGCTCAAGGCACTCATGTGGGTCAGGGCCGTAGCCGACGATATCCCCCAGACACCAGATTTCCTCCNCCCCTCCCTGCCGCTCGATGTCCTCCAGCACGGCGCGGAAGGCAGCCAGATTAGCGTGAATATCGGCGATAATGGCGTAGCGCATGGTTATGAAGAATATAGCAGTTTTTATGGGATATGGCTAGTGGGCAAAAAGGAGTTATCTTTTTGTGCCCCAAGCTAGCATCGTGCTATAATTGGGCTATGAAGGTCTCGGAGCTGGGAGAGTTCGGGCTGATTGACCTCCTGGCCAAAATGATTTCCTCCTCTCAAGATAAAAAGCTCGCTTTGGGGCAGAAACTCATTCTCGGCATTGGCGATGACGCTGCCGTCTGGCGGGGAGATACCTCACCTCAGCTAGCTAGCACCGATTCCCTCTTTCAGGATATTCACTTCACTCTGGAGATAACTCCCTGGGAGGAGCTGGGCTGGAAGGCGCTGGCGGTGAATTTGAGCGATATCGCCGCCATGGGCGGGGTGCCTGAGTATGCCTTGGTCTCGCTGGCGCTACCGGAGAGCACCGAGGTAGACAATGTCGCTGCGCTGTATCGGGGGATGATTGAGGCGGCCCAGCAGTTTGAGGTCGCCATCGCCGGCGGGGATACCTGCCGTGCTCCGCTGGTCTCCATCACCATCACGGTTCTCGGCCGCGCCCAGAGCCAGGGAGGAAATATGCTCACCCGCGCCGCCGCCAGCCCCGGTGAGAAGATAGCGGTTACTGGCGCCTTGGGCGGGGCAGCCGCTGGCCTGGAGATGCTAAAGAAAGGGCTTCAGTTTGACCCTGAGACCACGGCTGAGTTGAGGCGGGCCTTTCTTCGCCCCTGGCCGCGGCTGGCTGAAGGGAAGCTACTATTAGCGCGAGGGGTGAAAGCGGCCATTGATATCAGCGATGGCCTGGTTTCAGACCTAAAGCACATCTGCGAAGCCAGCCGGGTCGGGGCGCGGGTGGAGATTGAGCGGGTGCCGGTTTCCGCGGCGGCCAAGGCCGGCTTCGGCGAGAGGGCGCTGGCCCTGGCCTTGGGAGGTGGGGAGGACTACGAACTACTGTTCACCGCCGGGGCTGAGGTAGTTGAGAAGGTAAAAGAGACTATCTCCTGTCCGGTAACGGTGATTGGCGAAATCACCGCCGAGAGGGCGGGCGAGGTGGTCTTGGTTGATACCAAGGGCGAACCTTTTTATCCCAATGCAGCCGGATGGGAGCACTTCGCGGCAAGATGAGTGCTGGGAAAGACGAGCAGAAAGTGGGCCAGCAGCTGCCGAGGAGCGCAAACAAGAGCGCTGGTTTATGCATTGGCTGTGGGCGAAATAACCCTTATGGATTGAAGCTGAGCTTCCAGTGGGATGGCCGAACCGCCCGCACTGAGTTTACCCCCTCCAGGTTTTACCAGGGCTGGCCGGATATTGTCCACGGCGGCATACTGGCCACCATGCTTGATGAGGCCATGGGGCATGCCACCCTTTTCAGCGGCTTTTTTGATTTCCTCACCGCCGCTATCCAGGTGAATTTCAAACGCCCCGCCCCCATCGGCGAGCCCCTCATCATCACTGCCTCTCTCGTCAGGAAGAAGGAGAGGTCCATCAGGGTCAAAGGGAAAATACGGCTGCGGGATGGCACCTTGGTGGCGGAGGGCACGGCGACGCAGGTCTTGGTCGGCGCCAGCAAGCTTGAGGCGGTCATCTGGGATATGGATGGGGTGATCGCCGATACTGGCCCCTACCACTTGGCGGCATGGCAGGAGGTCTTTGGCAAGAGGGGTTATCATTACTCAGCCGAGGATTTCAGGCGTAACTTTGGTAAGCGCAATGATACCATCATCCGAAGCGTTATTGGAGATGATGCTCCCCCTCGGGAGGTGGAGGCCATTGCTGCCGAGAAGGAGGCGGTCTTCCGCGAGAAGGCGGCGCGAAAGGTAAGGCCGCTGCCAGGGGCAATCGAGCTAATCAAATCGCTAAAGGAATACGGGGTGAAGGTGGCCTTGGCCTCATCAGCCCCCGTGGAGAACATTGAGCTGGTTACCCGAGAGCTGGGCATAAAGGATGGTTATTTTGACGTGGTTGTCTGGGGGAGGGAGGTATCTGAGGGTAAGCCCAGCCCGCAGGGTTTCCTGCTGGCGGCGAGAAGGTTGGGGGTTGAGCCGGAGAACTGTGTGGTCATTGAGGATTCCGTGGCGGGAGTTACCGCCGCCAGGAGAGCCGGCATGAGGTGCCTGGCGGTGACCAACACCCGCTCCCGGGAGAGTCTGGCGGAAGCTGACCTCGTGGTTGATACCCTTGAGGAGATAACCGTGGCTGATCTGGCCGGGCTTTTCAACTCTGGAGGCAAGAATAGCTAGCCAGGAAAAGGAGCTTAAGATATGGAGAGGTCTCTGGTGCTGGTCAAACCTGATGCCGTGCAGGCCGGGCTGAGTGGCGTGATCATCAGCCGGCTGGAGAAGCTGGGGCTCAAGATGGTGGCGCTCAAGATGCTGCACATGGATAGGGCCCTGGCCGAACGCCACTACGCCGTCCACAGGGATAAGCCTTTCTTCGGTAGTCTGATCGGTTATATTACCTCAGCGCCGATAGTTGCCGCTGTCTTTGAGGGCGAGGGGGCGGTGGCAGCCATCCGGGAGGCGATGGGGGCAACTGATCCCGCCAAGGCTGAGCCGGGGACGATCCGGGCCGAGTATGGCCTGAATATCGAGCGCAATGCCGTTCATGGCTCAGACTCGGTGGAGACGGCGGAGAAGGAAATCAAGCTTTTCTTCTCCGAGGACGAAATCTTCTCTGAAAGTTCTGAAAGTAAGGGATAGCCGCGAATTTACTGAATCCTGAGCACTAGACTGGCGTGGCTCCAGAGCTTATCTAGCTGGTAGTATTCCCGCTCTTCAGTAGCGAAGATGTGCACGATAACGTCACCATAATCAAGCAGAAGCCAGCCTGAATCTATGGTGCCCTCCTCATGCAGGGGCGAAACCCCCAGCTTCTTTAAGGCATACTCAACTTCCTCATAGATAGCCCGAATCTGCCTCTCGGTTCCGCCGGTGCAGATAACAAAGTAGTCAGCAAAGCTGCACACGGCTCGGGCATCCAGCAGCACGATGTCGCTCGCCTGCTTATCACTGGCGGCATCTACCGCTTTGCGGGCGATGTCAATTGCTTCCAGAACTTGAGGCCTCCCCACCGCTGACTAAGTAAATTATACCCATAGCGCCGCTCATTGTAAATTGGGTTGATTTTTCCTATTGACAAACGATTTTGATTATGTTATGTTTAACACAAATAGGAATACCTGAGAGCTAGTGGTTTAAATGACCGAGCCAAGATTTAACGCCTACTATCGCTATTATTACTTTTATTACTTTAGCTGGCGCACCAGCGCTGGGGAGGGCTTGGTATGAGCACGTAGTCCGGTAGTGAATTAAAAAATCAAAGTGGTTTTAAAAGAGCCCTCCCCAAAAGGGCTTTTTTATTTTCCCAAAATATTAGGTTTGAGAGCATTGAAGGAGGGGAGAGATGATTATCATGAAAGCTGAGGCGACCAAAGAGGAGATCGCCAATGTGGTCAAGGAGATCAAGAAGTACGGGCTGAAAGCGGATGTCTCCCGGGGGGAGTACCGCACCGTAATCGGGCTCATCGGGGATGAGAGCCGGGTGGATTTCTCCCATTTTGCCACCCTTCCTGGGGTGAAGGAGGCCAGGCCGATTGAGACCCCCTACAAGCTGATCAGCCTGGAATACGGCCAGCGCTTTGCCGGGGAAGGCGAGCGCCGGCAGATACCGGTGGGCGGTGTCACCATCGGCGGGGATGAGCCGGTGTTCATCGCCGGGCCCTGCACTGTGGAGAGCAAGGAGCAGCTCTTCCGCATCGCCGAGGCGGTGAAAGCGGCCGGGGCGCATATCTTGCGGGGCGGCGTCTTCAAGCCGAGGAGCTCTGTCCATTCCTTCCAGGGCCTGGGGGCCAATGGCCGGGAGGAGGCTGAGGAGGCGCTGAGCTGGCTGCGTGAGGCCGGGGACAAGCTCGGGATGCCAGTGGTAACCGAGGTGAGGGGGGAAGCGCAAATTGACCTGGTGGCTCGGTATGCTGATATAATACAGATAGGTGCCCGCAACATGTACAATCAGGACCTGCTATCCAGCGTGGCCAGAAAGGGGAAGCCGATCCTGTTCAAGCGTCATTTTGGGGCTGGCGTTGATGAGTTCCTCTCCTTTGCTGAGTATATCGCCGCCGAGGGCAACAAAGACATCATCCTCTGTGAGAGAGGCATACTGCCCATAGGCAAAAGCAAGAACTACACCCGCTACACCTTTGACCTAGCTTCCGTCCCGGCGATTCAGAAGGAAACTTATCTCCCGGTGCTTGCCGACCCCAGCCACGCCACCGGACGGCGGGACCTCATCTTCAACATGAGCTGCGCCGCCATCGCCGCCGGAGCCAATGGGCTGATGATCGAGACCCACTATGACCCCTCCCAGGCGCTGGTCGATGCCCAGCAGATGATAACCCCCGAGGAACTAAAGGAAGTTATCACTGCCTGCCAGCGCATCCACCAGCTGATGGCCCCGGTGATGCAGAGGGGATAGCTGGCCAATGAAGATAATTCAAGTAGCCCTTGGCCCTAAAAGCTACCCGGTCTATATCGGCTCCGGCCTACTGGCCCAGGCTGGACGCTATCTAAGCCAAAGCGGGTTTTCAGGCAAGCTGGTGATCATCACCGACCCGGTGGTAAACCAGCTCTACGGTGAGGTATTGAACCGGCGCCTGGCCAGGGAGGGCTTCCAGGTGAGCACCTTGCTGGTTCCGCCGGGGGAGGCGCAGAAATCTCTGGAGACTGCCGGCAGGCTGTATCATGAGCTAGCTGAGTGCCACGCCGAGAGGACGACGCCGATTCTGGCGCTGGGGGGTGGGGTCATCGGGGACCTCGCCGGCTTTGTCGCCGCCACTTATCTCCGCGGGGTGCCGCTGGTGCAGCTGCCCACCACGCTGCTGGCACAGGTGGATAGCAGCGTTGGCGGCAAGGTGGCCGTGGACCACGGGCAGTTGAAAAATATGATCGGCGCCTTCTACCAGCCAAGACTGGTCATCGCCGATACCGACACCTTGAAAACCCTCCCCGCCGAGGAATTGGCTAGTGGGCTAGCGGAGGTCATCAAGAGCGCCGTCATCCGGGATGAGAAGTTCTTCAGCTACCTGGAGCAAAACTTGGAGCGGATAAAGGCGCTTGATGCGAGCACCCTGGAGGAGAGCGTTTTCCACTCCGTCAGGATTAAAGCTGAGGTGGTCACCCAGGATGAGCTGGACTCTGGCCTGAGAAACATCCTCAATTACGGGCATACCATCGGGCACGCCCTTGAGACCGTTTCCGGCTTCCGGCTGAAGCACGGGCAGGCCGTGGCCGTCGGCATGGTGGCGGCGGGGAAAATCTCTAGTCGCATGGGCATCCTCAAAGAGAGTGAGCTATCCAGACTGAAGAGGGTTCTTGAGCAGGCTGAGCTGCCGACAGAGATGCCTCGTCTTAAAGTGGCCGAGATAATGCAAGCGATGCAGCATGATAAGAAGGTTCGGCAGGGTAAGGTGAGGTTCGTCTTGCTTAAGTCAATAGGTAATGTCTTTATTACCGATGAGGTGGAACTTTCTCTGGTGGAGCAGGTTCTGAGGGAATGAGAAAGCCTAGGATTTGTGCCTCCATAGTGAATAATGACCTGGCCGCGATAAGGAATGTGGAGCCGCTGGTTGACCTGTTTGAGGTTCGCATTGACCTTATCGGTGAGGGCTGGCGGGAACTGGCCAAGCAACTTAGAAAACCATGGATAGCCTGCAACCGGAGTCCGGATGAAGGCGGCGGCTGGGAAGGAAGCGAGGCCGAAAGAAAGGAAGAGCTGCTCAGCGCTCTTGAGCTTGGGGCGGAGATAATTGATATAGAGCTTATGACGGGAAACCTCAGGGAAATGGTGCCGCTGATCAAGCAGAGGGCGCAGTGTCTCTTATCTTTCCATGACCTCGAGGGGACGCCTCCCTTAAATAGGATGAGGGAAATGGTGCAGAAGCAGCTTGCGGCTGGCGCTGATATCTGCAAGGTGGTGACCACCGCCCAGAAGTTTGAGGATAACCTGAGTGTTCTCGAGCTCATCTCGGATTTCTCTGGGGTGAGGGTGGTTTCCTTCGCCATGGGGCCACTGGGCTTTGCCAGCCGGGTTCTCTCTCCGCTGGTGGGTGGCGATTTTGTCTACGCTTCGGTTGAGGCGGGCAGGGAAGCTGCCTCCGGCCAGATAACGGTGAGGGATTTAAGAAAGATTTACGCCATGGTGGGGAAATGCGCCTGATATCAGGAAGGACCAAGGTCTGTGGCGTCATCGGTGACCCGATAGAGCACACCATGTCGCCGGTGATGCACAATGCTGCCTTCAGCAAGCTGGGGCTGGATTATGTCTACCTTCCTTTTCGGGTGACGGCGCAGGAGCTGGGCAAGGCGGTTGAGGGCGCAAGGGCTCTGAATATCCGGGGCTTGAATATTACCATCCCGCATAAGGTGGCTATCCTCCCGTTTCTGGATAAGCTGGACCCGCTGGCGGAGAAGATTGGCGCCATCAATACCATAGTCAATGATGGTGGGGTTCTCATCGGCTACAACACTGATGCCACCGGCTTTCTTCAGGCGCTGCTTGAGCAGGGTATCGAGCCAAAGGGAAAGAAGGTGGCCGTTCTGGGTGCCGGGGGCGCCTCAAGGGCGATCTCCTTCATCCTTGCCGAGAGAGGGGCTAAACTTGTTATCCTTAATCGCCAGCCAGCCCGGGCGGAGGAGCTGGCGCAGCGGATAGCCCAGGTCTTTAAGCGGGAGGTCAAGGCTCTAGCACTCAACGAGGAGAATCTGGCCGGGATTCTGGCTGAAGCTGAGATTCTGGTCAATACCACCAGTCTCGGCATGAGCCCTGAGGTGGATAAGACCCCGGTTCCGGCCAGATTGCTTAAATCCAGTTTAGTGGTCTTTGACATTGTTTATAATCCCATCAAGACGAGACTGCTTAAGGAAGCGGAGCTAGCCGGGGCGAAAACGATAAACGGCCTCGAGATGCTGGTCTGGCAGGGGGCGCTAGCTTTTGAGAAATGGACGGGTCAGCAGGCCCCGCTCGACCTAATGAAAGAAGTCGCCACTGAGGCTTTAGGGCATGAAGACTAATCTTGCGTTGATTGGTTTCATGGGGGCGGGGAAAACGGCGGTGGGCAAAGTTCTGGCCGAGAGGCTGGGCAAGGAGTTTATTGAGCTGGACGCGCTGATTGAGCAGCGGGCGGGCAAGACCATCCCTGAGATATTCCAGCAGGATGGCGAGATAGCTTTCCGAGAACTTGAGATTGAGGCAGTGAAAGAGGTTTGCGGGAAGAAAAACGCCGTCATCGCCTGCGGGGGAGGGGTGGTCTTAAATCAGATAAACATTGACCGATTGCGGAAAGAGAGCCTGATAGTATATCTCAAGGCATTACCGGGGGTGATTTTAAAGCGTACCTCAAGCGATGCAAACGAGCGGCCTCTGCTCAAGGCGGCCGATAGAGCTGCGGAGATACGGAGGCTCGTGCAGTTCAGGAAGCCATTTTATGAGCGAGCCGCCGATATCACCATCGACACTTCAAAGCTGGACGTTGATTCAGTCGCCGAGCAAATAATAAAGAGAGTCAAGGAGAAAGAGACTGCCTAGGAATTTATTTCCCATATTTCCCTTAATTGGGAAAAAGGAGTAACTTGGGGGCAAAGCCTCCTCGAACTTGTCCTGTCTTTTTCCGTAAGTGAGCGCGTCAAAGAGAGGCAAGCTGCTCAATAGGTTTATGGAAGTTTAAGAGGGACGAAGTCCCTCTAACCCGACTTCCCTCTTCCCCTTACTAAGGGGAAGGGGGATAAAGGGGGATGGGGTTACCAGGAGACCAGAAAAAGATGATAGCCCGTATTGATAAAAGCGAAATAAAGGGAAGGGTGAGCGCTCCCCCTTCAAAGAGTTATACCATTCGGGGCTTGATGTGCGCCGCGCTGGCCAGGGGGGAAAGTGAGATAATCCACCCTTTGAGCTCGGATGATACCGAAGCGGCCATAAATGTCCTGCGCCAGGTTGGAGTGCGTATCCTTGAGAAAGGGGATTTATGGCGGGTCGGCGGTGGCGATTTTCATGCGCCAGACGCTGAGCTTTTCTGCGGCGAGTCGGCAGCGACCTTAAGGTTTATGACTGCCATTTGCGCGGTAATCCCCGGGGAGTGCCGGCTGGTCGCCGGCCCTTCTCTGGCCAGAAGGCCGATCAAACCTCTGGTTGAGGCACTGCAAAGACTGGGAGTGGACTGCTCTTCTCAGGGAGATGCACCTCCGTTAACGGTCAGGGGGGGCAAGTTCAGGGGTGGGGTGGCTGAACTACCCGGCGATATCAGCTCCCAGTTTGTCTCGGCTCTATTATTCCTCGCTCCTCTGGCTGAGGAGGGGGTGAAAATCAGGCTGACCACGCTTTTGGAGTCAAAGCCTTACGTGCTGATGACCCTGGAGTGCCTGAAGAAGTTCGGGATAGATATAAAATGCTCTCAGGCTCTTGATGAATTTGAAGTAGATAGGCAAGCATATAAGCCCGCCAGATATGAGGTGGAGGGGGACTGGTCATCCGCTTCCTATTTCCTAGCTCTGGGAGCGGTTGGGGGGGAAGTGGAGATAGAGAGCCTGAATCTGGTGAGTTTGCAGGGCGATAAGATGATGCTAAACTTCTTGAGGGATATGGGGGCTGAGGTGGAGATAGGCCATAATTCGGTGGTGGTGAGAAAGTCAAAATTGAAGGCGATACACGCGGACCTATCTCAGTGCATCGACCTTCTGCCCACCATGTCCGTTCTGGCGGCGGCCGCCGATGGCACGAGCGAGCTTGTTGGCATAGAGCGGGCGCGGCTAAAAGAGTCAAACCGGGTGGCGGCCATGAGAGAGGGCCTGGAAAGAATGGGGGTAAGAGTCAGGGAGGAGAAAGATAAGCTAATCATCACCGGCTCGGAGCCGAAGGGCGCGGTGATTGATAGTAAGGATGACCACCGCATCGCTATGGCTTTCAGCATCCTCGGGCTCCTTGCTGGTAGTACTGTAGTCAACGGGGCTGAGTGCGTCAACAAGACATTTCCTCAGTTCTGGGATATACTAAAAAGCATCGGGGGTAAGATAGAGACAAGTGGGAGATAGTCTGGGCAAGCTCTTCACCATAACCAGCTTTGGCGAAAGCCACGGAAGATGCGTGGGCGTTATCATTGATGGCTGCCCAGCGGGTCTAGCCATTGCTGAGGAGGATATCCAAAAAGAGCTAGATAAGAGGAAACCAGGAGCCAGTGCCGCCGCTACCACACGGATGGAGGAGGATAAGGTTGAGGTGCTTTCCGGTATCTGGAGCGGGGTTACCACTGGCGCTCCCATCTGTCTTTTGGTCTGGAACCGGGATATTGACTCCAGTGAGTATGAGAAAAATAGGTTTATCCCCAGGCCGGGCCACGCCGATTATACCGCCTTGATGAAGTATGGCGGGTTCAGTGACTACCGGGGTGGTGGGCGGTTCTCCGGGAGAATCACCGCTGGCTTTGTCATGGCTGGAGCGGTGGCCAAGAAGTTGCTTGGTCTCCTTGACATTGAGGTTCTGGCGCATACCGTTGAAATCGGTGGCATCAGGGCGCGTCCCAAGGAGTTTGCCGAAATCAAAGAAAATGTGCTGAAAAACCCGCTCCGCTGTGCTGACCCCGAGGCGGCTGAGGAGATGGCCGGATTGCTTGAGAAAGTCAAGGCAGAGGGCGATAGTCTAGGTGGGATTATCGAGGGTGTGGCCCATAATGTACCCGTCGGTCTGGGGGAGCCCGTCTTTGAAAATTTGGATGGGGAACTGGCCAAAGCTCTGCTGGCTATCCCGGCGGTCAAGGGAGTTGAGTTTGGGGCTGGCTTCTCCGTGGCCGGGAAAAGGGGGTCGGAGAATAATGACCCGTTTGCCATCAGGGATGGCCGCATAGTTACCCTGACCAATAATGCCGGTGGCATACTCGGTGGCATCAGCACTGGTATGCCCATCGTGGTCAGGGTGGCCGTTAAACCAACTGCCTCCATCGCCCAAAGCCAGCCCACGGTTGATATCCAGGAGATGAAGGAGGTCAGCCTGGCGCTCAAGGGCAGGCATGACGTTTGTATCGTGCCCAGGGCGGTAGCAGTGGTTGAAGCCATGATGGCGGTGGTTCTCTGTGACTTCGCCATGAGGGCAGGACTAATTCCGAGGGTGATAAAATGAATCTGGAGGATTTAAGAAGGAAAATTGATGAGATTGACGCTCAAATCGTTGAGCTTATTGGCCGGAGGGCAGAGATTGCCGAGGAAATCGGCCGGGAGAAGAGGGCGGTGGGCAAGCTGATTGAGGATAGGGAGAGGGAAAATCAGGTCCTGGAGAATATCAAAAGCGTTGCCCGCGAGCGGCGGGTAAGCATCAGCGAGGAGGATATTGAGAGTATCTACTGGAGGATAATCGCCGCCTGCAAGAGCATTGAGGGGATAGAGGTGGCTTTCCAGGGTGAGGTTGGCGCCTACAGCGAGGAAGCCGCCTTTCAATTTTTCGGCTCCTCTATCCAGATCAGACCTCGTGAGACGCTGGAGGAGGTGTTCCGGGCAGTGGAGGAGGAAGGGGTACAATTTGGCGTCGTCCCGGTGGAGAACTCGCTAGAGGGGAGCATCAGCCGCGTCTATGACCTCCTATTGGATTCAGCGCTGCGGGTGTGTGGGGAAACTGAGCTGCGGGTGATTCACTGCCTCATCGCCGGTCCTGACGCCGGGCTGGATACGGTGAGGAAAGTTTACTCTCACCCGCAGGCGCTGGCCCAGTGCCGGAGTTTCTTAAAGCACCTGAATGCGGAGCTGATCCCCACCTATGACACCGCGGGCAGCGTCAAGATGATAAGGGAGAAGGGATTGGCGGATAGCGCCGCCATCGCCAGCGCCCGGGCCGCCGAAATCTATGGCATGAAGATAATCGCCCAAGGGATAGAGGATAACCCCAATAATTTCACCAGATTCTTTCTTCTCTCCCGGGAGGATGCTCCCCCCTCAGGGAATGACAAGACCTCCATCGTCTTTTCCACCAAAGATAGACCCGGGGCGCTGTATCAGGCTCTGGGAGAGTTTGCCCGCCGCAATCTGAATCTCACCAAGCTTGAGTCCAGGCCCACGCGGCAGAAGCCCTGGCAGTACAATTTTTATCTCGACTTTGAAGGCCATCGCCAGGATGAGCCGGCTCGGGAGGCGCTGGAAAGCTTGGAGGAAATATCAATCTTCGTCAAGGTCCTTGGCTCATACCCCAAGGCGAAGAAGACGCGGTGAGGTAGACCAGTGAGAATTGCCATAATCGGTGGCGCTGGAAAAATGGGGCGGTGGTTTGCCGATTTCCTCCTCCAAGATGGTAAGGAGGTGGTCATCAGCGGCCGCACCCAGAGCAAGCTGCTGGAGGTCGGGCGAGAGCTGGGGGTTGAGGTGGCCTCCAATGTGGAGGCGGTAAAGAAGGCTGATGCGGTTCTGCTTTCGGTGCCAATAGAGAGCTTTGAGGAAGTAGTGAGGGAGATAAGCCCCTATATCAAGCCAGGACAGACCGTGATTGACATCACTTCCATCAAGGTGTTCCCCGTGGCGACAATGCATAAGCACCTTAAAACAGAGCGGATACTCGGCGCCCATCCTTTATTTGGTCCTGGGGCTAGGGGCATCACCAATCAGAATTTTGTGCTCACCCCGACCAATGATGAGGAGAGGGCTCTAGCGCAGAAAATCAGAGAGTATCTGGAGGCAAGGGGGGCCAAGGTCAGCCTGATGACTCCTGAGGAGCATGACCAAAAAATGGCCCTAATTTTGGGGCTCTCCCATTTTATCGCCATCGTCTCGGCGGACACCCTGCTCAGCGCCGATAAGCCGAAGCCGCCGCAGCCGGTTGGTGGCATCACCTACAAGGTGCTCTTGACTCTGGTGGAAAGCGTGATTTCGGAAAACCCGGAGCTTTATGCCTCCATACAGATGAGCCTTCCCCACGTTGCCGAGATTGAGGCCTTGTTCCAGCGCAAGGTGGCGGAGTGGGCTGAACTTGTCCAGAGCAAAGACCGGGGGGAATTTGTCCGCCGCATGAAGGTCTTAAAGGAGGAGCTAGAGAAAAACAACCCTGACTTCGGCAAGGCTTACCAGAATATGTACCGGCTTGTCTCCGAGTTATGAGGGTTACTTCACCTCGTAGATGCCGAAGATAAAGTCCAGGTCATCCTCTAGCGCCGAGACCTTCTCTGAGGGGAAGAGGCTTTCATCAATATCCAGCATTACCTTGGTCTCTGTCTTCACTGAGCCGACCACGTGGGCCCTGAGGCATTCCTTTCCCTTTTCTTGGATTTTGAAGCTCAAGGTGCCGCGGGTGATAAAGGATGAGGTATCGCTGGGCAGGGCGTAGGTCTCCAGCTTCTCTTCGGATAAGATGGCCCCCTGCTTTA
>MTNR01000002.1 GCA_002011495.1 Dehalococcoides sp. JdFR-56
ACGCTCCGGAGAGTGGTCAGCGCCAGCTGAATGATGGCCTGCCGGTAGTTCTCCACATTGAGCACCGCCTTCACCGCGTCGATCACCTTGAAGTAGACCACGGCGTCCACCCTGACGGTGACGTTATCTCTGGTGATCACCTCCTGTGGCTCCAGGACAAAGGGGACGATGCGGAGGCTGACCTTGACCATACGGTCCACGAAGGGGATGATGAGGTTAAAGCCAGGCTCTCTTACCCCGGCCAGCCGCCCGAAGCGAAGCACCACACCCCGCTCGTACTGCCTGACTATCCTGACCGCGGCCGCCATTATCACCAAGGCCACGACCACGATAAGGTAGATAACCCAGGCGCTCATCTAAACACCTCCTAAAAACTGCGTTTATGATACCCGGTCATCGGCTCCCGCCCTAAAGAGACCGGGCTAGGCCATAACCAACGCTAAAAGCAAGAGGAGATATACCGCCAGCTGGGGCACCGGTCGCTTGGGATATACTTGGGCTCACCCCAGGTAAAGGGTAGCATAGCAGGCGGGCAAAGGGTATACACAGAACTGGGTAGCTCTGCTCGTGGGAAAAATGAACTTTTGGCTGGCTGTGGCGTAAAATTGTGTAGGATTATTACTTGGTTTTATGTATCCAGAGTAATGAATCCATGCTGGATGGCATATTTCACCAGCTCGGTGCGGCTGTGCAACCCGAGCTTGGACATGATGTTGGCCCGGTGGGTTTGCACCGTGGATGGGCTTAAGACCAGGCGCTCGGCGATCTCTTGATTAGAATAGCCTTCAGCGATGAGCCTCAGGATCTCCCGCTCCCGGTTGGTCAGCCCGTCATAGCTTTCCTTGGCCTGCCCGGACCTCACCCGCTGCATGTAGTCTCTGACCAGCTTGGAGGCCATGGTGGGATAGAGGAAGACATGCCCCTGCTGGACGGCCTGCAGGGCGGAGATCAGCTCGCTGGAGGAGCCCCCCTTGATGAAGTAACCAGAGGCCCCCGCCTCCAGAATCTTGAAGAAGTACTCATCCCCCTCATGCATGGTTAAGGCCAGGATTTTCACCTCCGGGCTATCCTCCCTGATCTGGCGGGTGGCTTCCAGGCCATTCATCCCTGGCATGGAGATGTCCATGAGCACGATGTCCGGCCCTAGCGCCTTTGCCTTGCTCACCGCTTCCTCGCCGCTGGCGGCCTCCCCAACCACCTCAATATCAGGCTGCGCCTCGAGAAGCGTGCGCAGGCCCTCGCGAACGATAACATGGTCATCGGCTATCAGGACTCGTATCTTTGGCATCGGTTTCCTCCTAATCTCTTCTTGATGGCGTACCCTCTGGCTCGATTTCACCTCCCAGTGGCGTGCGGCGCAGAGGAATCTCCACCTCAAGGCGTGTCCCTCGCCCCACCTGGGACTTGATGGTAAAGGTGCCGCCCAGCAGGGCGGTTCTCTCCTGGATGCCGAGAATGCCCAAAGAGTCAGTGCCAACTTTGGACTTGAGGACGCCGTCAACATCAAACCCCTTGCCATCATCCTCAACCACGGCCACCACGGTATCCCCCTTGGCTTTGAGCTCAATGCGGACGCTGCGGGCCTGGGCATGCTTGACTACATTGTGCACCGCTTCCTGTATTATCCTGAAGAGGGCGATCTCCACCGAGGGAGCCAGCCGCCCCTCCACCCCTTCATGGTGAAAGGTCACCTGAAGCCCGGCATCCTCCAGATAGCTGGCAAGATAAGCTCTCAAGGTGGCTACCAGACCCAGGTCATCCAGTGAGGAAGGGCGAAGGGCCAGGGTCAGCTTGCGCATGTCCTCAAGGGTACGAACCAAGAGAGCCTTGGTATGGGCCAGCTTCTTCTTGAACTGGGCCTGGGCTGGGGTGGCCATGTTCTCCAGCGATTCAATGCTCATTATCAGCCCGGTGAGGGTCTGACCATACTCATCGTGCAGTTCCCTAGCTATCCGCTTGCGCTCCTCTTCCTGGGCGCTGATCACGCTGCTCAGTAGCTGGCCCCTCAGCTCCTCCTTCTGCTTGGCCTCCTGATAGAGGCGCAGCAGCTCATCTCTGGATTTGGCTATCTCCTGCCTCATGGCCTCAAAGGCGGCGCTCAGCTGCCCAACCTCGTCCCGGCGCTTGAGGGGTATGGCCGCGCTGAAGTCCCCCACGGCCAATTTCTTGGCCGCCAGGGTGAGCATGCCGATGGGCTTGACGATGGACTGTATCGTCATCCAGAGGAGAAACAGGGTAAGCGCCAACAATATCCCCCCGAGCAGCAGAAACCTCCTCTCCAGCTGCCGGGTTGGCGAAAGCGCCTCCTCCTCCGCCTGCCGGATGACCACCCCCCAGGAGGCGGTGGAAAGGGGCGCGAAGGCGAGCACATCCTTTTGTCTCTTGACCTCTCCCTGGGTAGCATGGCAGCGATGACAGGTCCCTCTGGTGGCCTCTCCTTGGCGGATGAGCTGGGCAAAGCGGCTGGGATGGTCGCTCCGCTCAAATAGCTCAGGGGGAAAGCCCGGTTTGGTTCTGGCCAGGACTATTCCGTTCTCATCCACAATCTCAATGTAGCCGGTCTTTCCCACCACGATGGTTTCCGTGTAGCCGCTGATTGACCGGTCAATGTCTATCGATGCGGTGAGCGCCCCCAGGATTTGGCCCTCCCCATTCTGAATCGGGGCGGTGACGAGCACCGTCGGGTCATGGGTGAGGGGGCTGGAGACAAGGCCAGAGATGCGGGATACCCCGGTGCTCAGGGTATCCCTTATTTCCCCATAGGTCAACATATTCCCGCCCTCAACCGGGGAGGCTTCTCCAGCGCGGCGCAGGATTTCCCCATCTCGGCCGATGAGGAAAATTTCCCTCACCTCTATCTGGGACCTGGCGAGGATATCCTGTAGCGAGGCCGCGGCTGAATCAAACTGCTCCCCGGTGGGAAACCCGCCAAAATCGGCGGCGTTCTCCAGTTGGGCCAGAATATAGGTCAGCCTCTCATCCAGGTAGCGCGCCACGATGCGGGCTATGGTGAGCCGCTGCTCGAGTATTTTCTCCACGCTGTCATTTATGGACTGCACGCCCAGCCAGCTGAACAGGCCAAAGCCCACCAGCAGTATGCTCAAGGCGAGCAAACTGATTCTTCCCCGCAGGCCCAGCTTGCTCATCAGGCCCATCATGAGAGATTCCCCTTTGCTTGTATCCTAGCACCACGAGGGAAAACTTGTCTACCTTCAAAGTTAATAGCCTGGTTCAAGAACTTAGCAGGCATTGCGCTCAAGATAACAAAGTGCTAGCATTGAGCTAACATGCCAGGGAAACTCCTCCAGGTCTAGCTGATGACATGGAACTGGAATCCATTTAAGATATTTTACGGCTGGTGGATCAGCGGGGCGTCTTTCCTCATCGCCCTGTTCGTAGGTGGGGCGGTTTTCTACGGGTTCACCGCCTTCTTTGAGCCCATCGCCAACGAGATGGGCTGGAGCTACACGCAGATCTCGCTGGCGGCCTCGCTGCGTGGCTTGGAGATCGGTCTGCTTTCGCCCTTCGTGGGCATACTTGCTGACCGCTGGGGCCCCAAAAGGCTCATCTTCGGCGGGGTGCTCATCACGGCGGCGGGGTTGCTTCTCCTCGGTGTCAGCAGGTCTTTGCTCGTGTTTTACGGGGCCTTCGCCCTGCTCGCCGTGGGCGCCAGCGCCTGCACGGTGACGGTGCTGCTGACGGCGGTGGCCAACTGGTTCCGGGAGAAGATGGGGATGGCGAGTGGCATAGCCATCGCCGGCTTTGGCTTCAGCGGCCTGCTCATCCCGGTAATCGTCAAACTCATCGCCACCTATGATTGGCGCACCGCGGTAACCATCCTCGCCTTGAGCATGCTGGTTCTGCTCCTGCCGCTCTCGCTCCTGTTCCGGCACAGGCCTGAGCAGTATGGTTACTTCCCAGATGGGGAAAAGCGGGACGCCGCCCACCCTGATGAGTCAGGCCCCCAGCAAACTGCCGAGGTTGAGCTAAGGGCCAGGCAAGCCCTCAAAAGCGGCGTGTTCTGGCGCCTGGCCCTCTCGCGCCTGTATCACATGATGACGGTGGCGGCCATCATCACCCACGTCATGCCTTACTTAAGCAGCATCGGTATCAGCCGGGCGCAATCCAGCCTGGTGGCCACCGTCATCCCACTGATGAGCATCTTCGGCCGCCTGGGCTTTGGCTGGCTGGGGGACAAACTGGGCAGAAGACAAGTGGCTACGGCGAGCTTCATCATGATAGGCTCAGGCGTACTCTGCTTCGCTTATACTTCCACCAGCATCTGGTTTCTTGCCCCATTTCTAGTGCTGATGGGCATCGGCTACGGGGGCAGCAACGCGCTCCTGCCCTCGCTGGGAAGAGAGCACTTCGGCAGAGCCAATTTCGGCAGCATCTACGGCCTGATGGAAGGCATCGGCACCATAGGAGGCATCATCGGCCCGGCCGCCGCCGGGTGGTTCTATGATACCTGGGGCAGCTACCAGATAATCTGGTGGCTCCTGGCGGTGCTGGCCAGCGTGGCCATCACCCTAGTCTTCACCATCAGACCAGCCGGAGCTTCTCAGCCCAGCCCCCTATCGTAGGCGAGAACGGCGCGCAAAAGGACGTTGGCGCCAGCGGCCACGTCCTGAGGCTGGGCGCTTTCCGCCTCGTTGTGGCTGATACCGTTCTGGCAGGGAATGAAGATCATCCCGGTCGGCGCCACCCGGGCGATGTAGACGGCATCATGGCCCGCCCCGGAGACGATGTCACGGTGGCGGTAGCCAAGCTCCTCAGCAGCGGCACGGATAACTCCCATGCAGGCCTCATCAAACCGCATCGCCGGAGAATTCCAGTTGTTCTCCAGCTTCGCCTCAACCTTCACCTCGTCCGCCACCTGCGGCACCATCCGCTCCAGCTCCTCCGCCATCTCATTCACCACGGCGTCATCTGGGTGGCGCAGGTCCACGGTGAAGAAGACGGAGCCGGCGATCACGTTGCGCGAATTCGGGGAAACCCTGACCAGGCCCACCGTGGAGACGGCCAGCGGCGCGTGGTCCAGGGCGATTTTATTAACTTTGTCCACCATCCGGGCGCAGGCCAGCATGGCGTCCCGGCGCACCGGCATCGGCGTGGTGCCGGCATGCCCTTCCCGGCCGACCACGGTGACCTCATACCAGCGCTGTCCCTGCACCCCGGTGACCACGCCAATGGTCTTTCCCTCCGCCTCCAGCACCGGCCCCTGCTCGATGTGGAGCTCAAAGTAAGCTCCCAGCTTATGGTCGCCGCATTTAGTCTGGCCGCGGTAGCCGATGCGCTCAAGTTCGGCGCCAAATTTCCGGCCCTCCCCATCCTCAATGGAGTAGGCGAAGTCGCGCTGAAATACGCCGGCGAAGACCCCCGAGGCAAGCATAGGAGGGGTGAAGCGAGAGCCCTCCTCATTGGTCCAGTTGATCACCTCCAGCGGTGCCGTGGTGGTGTAGCCCACATCGTTCAGGGTACGCACCACCTCCAGGCCAGCCAGGACGCCAAGGACGCCGTCAAACCTGCCCCCTGAAGGCTGGGTATCAAGGTGGCTGCCCATGGCGATGGGCGGGAGCGAATTATCCTTGCCCGCCCGACGGGCGAAGATATTGCCCATCTCATCCACCTTGACCATCAAGCCCGCCAGCTCACACGCCCTGACGAACCAGTCCCGCACCTCGCGGTCGGCATCGGTTAAGGTTAAGCGGCAGAGGCCACCCCTGGGGGTGGCGCCGAACTTAGCCGTCTCCATAATGGTATCCCACAACCTTTGGGAGTTGACCTCAAGGTTCTGCATATCGCCCTCCGACTCTCTTGTTTACTACTTCAAGCCACGCCGCACCAGTCCATGATGAATGAGGCTAAAATCTTGGTACAGTTTATCACCGAGGCCAAATCCACGTACTCATTGACCCCGTGGATGTTGGCGCCATCCGGGCCGAAGGAAATGGCCGGCATATTGAAGTGGGGGGCAAGGCGTGTGTCCATCCCCCAGGTGGCCCCGGCCAGGGGAAGGGCGGACGCGTCAACCTTGGCCGCGGACTCACGGAAGGTGGTGACAAATGGGTGCGCGGGGTCCTGTTCCCAGGGGTCTGCCCTCGTCTCCAGCCAGGTTATCTGCGGAGGATGCTGGCGCAGCCACTCGTCATGCTGCGCCACCTCGTCCACCGTCTGCTGAACCTGGCGTTTCACCTCCTCAGCATCCTCACCGGGGAGGTAGGACATGCGGCACTCAATCTCCGCCCACCCGGCCACGGTGGATATCCAGTCACCGGCCCGGTAGGTGCCGATATTGAGATGGCAGGAGCGCCCGGAACTTGCCACCTCCAGAAGGGGGTGATGCTTTTCCTCGGCCCGTTTTTCGTCCAGCGCCACCAGCGCCTGGTAAACCTGGTTCATCTTGCCGATGGCGTTAACGCCGGTATGGGCAAGCCCAGCGTGGGCGGAGCGCCCCAGCACCCTGACCCGGAAGAGGAAAACCCCGGGGTGGGCCAAAATTATCTTCATGTTGGGCTCTGGGATAACGAGGCCATCGGCGGTATAGCCCTCAAGCAGGCAGGCCAGAGTGCCCCCGCCCCCCAGAACCTCCTCCTCAATCACGCTCTGGAGCATCACCGTGCCCCGGGGCTTAAGGCCAGCTTGAAGCAAGGCCTTGAGGGCAAAGTAACTGGCCACCAGCCCCGCCTTCATATCACAGGCTCCCCGGCCGTAGAGCCTGTCTCCCACTACCCTCCCCTCCCAAGGAGAGAAGTCCCACTCCGTAGCCGGCTCTGGAGAGACCACATCCATGTGCCCATTCAGTATCAGGGACTTAGCTTCGGGCTCCCCCTCCAGAATCCCGATGATATTGGGGCGGCCCTGAAAATCCCACCCTGAGTCAACGAACGCCGGATGCCGGCAGACTTTATCCCGGTCAGCCTCAAGCGATATCACCTTCAAGCCCAAGCGGGAATATAAACTCTGCAGGTGCTTTTGCCCCTCCGCCTCCTGCCCGGTGAGGGTGGGAATCTGAACCAGCTCCCGAAGCGTCTCTACCATCTCCTCCCGCCCCTTCTCGATAAGCTGGCAAACCTCCTGCCTCTTATCCTTAAGCATCTCGCCCTCGTTTCTATTTTCTATAAACCATAAAACGATAAATGGTTTAGCGCCCTCCTGTCAAATCAAGCGGAACGTATTGCCAGGGGCAGCTATCCGTGCTATATTGCTAGCAAATACCACTAGGAGGAAATTTGTGCTCCTGCTTAACCGAGACGAGGTAAAGCGCCTGCTTGACATGGCCGGCTGCATAGAGGCAGTGGAGAAGGCCTTTGCCGAGCTAGCCTCGGGCACGGCGGTCATGCCGCTGCGGATAAACCTCTTCACCCCGGATGGCCTGGCGCTATATATGCCGGCGTACTTAAAGAAGATGGGAGCATTGTCCTGTAAGGTGGTCACTAGCTACAAAGCTAACCCCCAAAAACACGGCCTACCCACCATCATGGGCAAGATGCTGCTTCAAGACCCGGAGACTGGTGATGTCATCTGCACTATGGACGCCGCCTATCTCACCGCGGTTCGCACTGGTGCTGCCAGCGGCGTGGCCACCAAGTATCTGGCGCGCCATGATAGGGGGCAAACAGCGGTGATTTTTGGCGCCGGGGTGCAGGCCAGAGCACAGCTATGGGCGATGACGGTGGTCAGAGACATCGCCCGGGCCTATGTATATGACATCTCTCGGGAGGCGGTGCGGAATTTCATCCAGGAAATGGGTGAGCAGCTTGACCTCGAGATTGTAGCGGCTGAATCGCCGGAGCGCGCCTTGGAGGAGGCGGACATCATCTGCACGGCAACATCATCCCCGACGCCGGTATTCCCCGGCGAGAAGGTGAGGGAAGGAACCCACTTAAATTGCGTGGGAAGCCATACCCCAGAGACCCGCGAGCTGGACAGCGCCATCATCAAGAGGGCGAAAATCATCGCCGACTCTCGCCAAGCCTGCCTCAATGAGGCGGGAGATATCATCATTCCCCTCCGTGAAGGCGCCATAAAGGAGTCTCACCTCTACGCTGAGCTGGGCGAGGTGGTCACCAGCAAGAAACCTTCCCGAACTGATGACAAAGAAATCACCCTGTTTAAATCCACTGGGCTGGCTATCCAAGATGCCGCCGCGGCCAAACTGGTCTATGATAAGGCGGTGGCCATGGGAATAGGCACCGAGGTGGAGCTCTAGCCACCTTGCGCCCCAGGTCATTATTTCGCTGGGCAGGCCCATTTTTGCCTCCCAACTCCCTTGACAACGAAGGGGGGATGTAATACTCTTTTCTGCGGGCTTTAAGCCGCCCCAAAAACAGGTATTTGGAGGCAGCAAAAATGGATAGTTTGGCGCAAGCCATGGAGAGGGCGGGGATGCCGGAGGGGGACATGTATGACCTGCCCACCTCAACCAGAACCTTTCCCGATGGGGCGCACTACCGGGTGGAGATCTCCGGGATGGAGACACCCAAGGTGCTGGCCGCCACCATTGATGAGGCTAAAAAGCAGGGGGTTCCCTTCCACCGCTCTATCTCGGTGGTGCGCGGAGCTTCCATGCTCACCCGGGAGCAGCTGAAAGAATTCGCCCAGATAGCCCATGATAACCAGGTGGAGGTCATCATGACGCCGGGGCCAAGGCCAACTTGGTACACCGGCCGGCAGGTGGCCACCCCGGAAGGTGCCTTTTCCGGGCTGAGGATGCGAGGGATGGACTCGGTGAGGCACTACATCATGGAAATCGAGAGGTGCATTGAGATTGGTTTCCGGGGCTTTCTGGTCTGGGACGAGGGCGTGCTCTCCCTGCTCAACACCATGAAGCAGAACGGAGACCTACCGCAGGATGTAATTTTCAAAGTCTCCATATACGCTGGGCACGCCAACCCGGCCGGGGTCAGGCTGATGGAGTCTCTGGGGGCGGGAAGCTGCAACCCGGTGGCTGACCTCTCCCTTCCCATGCTGGCGGCGATAAGAAGCGTGGTGAGCATCCCCCTTGACATTCACATCCAGCTTTGGACCTCCATGGGCGGGTACAACCGCATCTATGAGACCCCGGAAATAGCCCGGGTGGCTTCTCCCTGTTACTTCAAGATGGAGCCGGGGCCGGGGTTGGCCATGTACATGCCCTGGGGCACCTCGGAAGAGGGACTGGCTGAGCTGGGCAGAGAGAAGATTCGCTCCATAAAAAATATCATTGAGCTCATTGGTGAGACCTATCCAGAGCTAAAAGTTTCCCCGCAGGGGCCTGCCGACCTAAGGGTTCCCCTGCCAAAATAATAAAGGAGGAGAGATATGCCAAAGAAAACCGTTCTCGATTTTCTGGAGATGAAGAAGAGAGGGGAGAAAATAACCTACCTTACCGCCTACGACTTCCCCACGGCGCAGCTTTGTGAAAAGGCCGGCTTTGATATGCTCCTCGTGGGCGATAGCGCCGGCATGGTGGTTCATGGCTACAGTGGCACGGTGCCCATGACCATGGACCAGATGGTCCAACACGCCCAGATAGTGAGACGGGGAGCACCCAACACCTTCATCATCGGGGATATGCCCTTTTTGTCCTATCAGACCTCCGTTCAGGACGCCATCTACAACGCGGGCCGGTTCTATAAAGAGGCGGAGGTTGACGCCATCAAGCTGGAGGGGGGCCGGCGCGTCGTGCCCCAGATTGAGGGCATCGTCAATGCCGGGATGTCAGTCATGGGCCACATTGGCCTAACGCCGCAGAGCTCGGGGCAGATCGGTGGCTTTAAAGCGCAGGGGCGAACCGCGGAAACGGCCATGGAACTGATTAAAGATGCCATAGCCATTGAAAAGGCGGGCGCTTTCGCCCTGCTGCTGGAGGCAGTCCCCCCTGAAGTGGGCAAAATAATCACCGAGACCCTTAAGATCCCGGTGCTGGGGATTGGCGCCGGCATGTATACTGACGGCCAGGTGCTGATTGTGGGTGATATGCTGGGCTACTTTGAGGCGTTCACCCCAAAGTTCGTCAAGAAATACGCCAATTTAGCCGAAATCATTGAGAAAGCCTTCCGTGAGTATATTGAGGACGTGCGGACGGGCAGATTCCCTGAAGAGAAACACTGCTACCGCATGATCGAGGGAGAGCACGAGAAACTGGAGGCTCTGCTGAAGAAGGGAATCCCAGAATAAAGCTAAAACTTTAGCATAAAGTAGTTTGAAGGCTTCCTTTAAAGGGCGGTGCCGCTTGCTCTGCGGCGCTGCCCTTTAATTTCCCAGGGCAAGACAGCGCAGAAAGGTCTCCTCAAAGTCCGGCCTCCCGGAGAGCTCGATGTGGTGCGCTAGAGCCGCAATCTGGTCAGCCTGGCGCCTTTCCTCCAGATTGATGAGCGCCCGTAACGCCCCGTCCATGGCCCCATTGCCGATGAAGTGAACCTTCTCCAGCGGGAAAGGAGGAATCAGCCCCAGGGTTACCGCCTTCTCCCGGTTGATGTAGTTGCCGAACACCCCGGCCAGAAGGACCTCCTGGATATCATCAGGCCCGATTTTGGCCTCCTTCATCAGTAGCTCAATGCCGGCGCGAATGGCTCCCTTGGCCAGCTGAAGCTCGCGGACATCCTGCTGGGTGAGGGTGACCTCTTTCCCCTCATCTTTGGAGATGACGAATTCCCTCTCCTCCCCCCGAACTCTAATTCGCTCCGCCAGCGAAGAATCTATTTCGGACGGCAGGAGCATCCTTCCTTTCCGGTCAAGGACACCGGCCCGGAATAGCTCTGCCACCAGGTCAATCAGCCCGGAGCCACAGATACCCCGCGCCGCGGCGCCGCCAATCACCTTATACTCCACCGAGGGCATCGCCTGGAAGGAGCTGATGGCCCCCTTGATGGCACGCATGCCGTATTTGATACGCCCCCCCTCAAAGGCGGGGCCGGCGGCGGTGGAGGCGGTGAGCACCCCTTCCTTGGTGGCCAGCATGACCTCGCCATTGGTGCCGATGTCAATGGCCAGTCTGGGGACATCCGTCTGATGCAGCCGGGTGGCCAGTATCACCGCCACGGTATCAGCACCGACAAAGCTGGCGATCGAGGGCAAAACGTATATCCTCCCCCGCGGGTGAATCTGCATCCCGAGCTCTGCAGCCGGGATGCTGAGGGCTCGATTTATCCCGCCCACGTAGGGCGCTAGCGCAATATGCCCCGCGTCCAGGCCAAGCAGGGAATGGAGCATGGTGGTATTGCCCACCACGGTGACCTCAAAGATGCGTTCCCGCTCTCTTCCCGCGCTGCGGCACAGCCGCCCTAGAAGCTGATTTATCCCCTTGAGGAGCTCCTTCTGCAGGTTCTCCCTTTTCCCAGGGCCATCCTGCGTGTACATGATGCGCGAAATAACATCGGCGCCAAAGACGAATTGGGGATTCAGTTCCGCATCCAGCGCCACCACTTTCCCGGTGTCCAAGTCAACCAGCCCCGCGGCCAGGGTGGTGGTGCCGATGTCCAGCGCCACCCCCAGCATGTCTCTTGCTGAACCCGGCGGGTCAAGCGCCACCACCTCATCCCCAACCAGAATCACCTCACCGGCAAAATTCCACTCCCGAAGCCGGTGGGAGATTTCCCGCAGGAGGGAGAGCCCAGCTCTCAGCGGCCCCGGCTCTAGGGGCTCCAGATGCTCCGCCAGGCGGTCCCAGTCAGCCCGCTGGTCTTGAATGGTGGGGCAGCTGAGCTCAAAATGGCGTCGGCGGACGTTGGGCTGGAGAGGAATTTCCTCCCCCAAGAGGCCGAAGCCCGCTTTGGCCCGGGATACTTCCAGCTCGGGAAGACGAACCTCACCCGCTTCCTCCACCGTGACCTGGCAGGCAAGATGCCAGCCGCCGTCTAGCTCCTCAGCGGAAAGCTTCTCCCGCTCCAGCGGGGTGAATCTCTGGGTTATCCCGGAAAGCTGAACCTTGCACTTGAGGCAGGTTCCCTGCCCGCCACAGGGGGAATCAAGCGCGATCCCAGATTCGAGCAAAGCCTCCCGAAGGTTGGCACCCGCTTTAAAGCTCAGCTCCCTATCTAAGGGGAGTACCCGAAGCCTCACCTTCATCTAGGCTAGTTTACCCTCTCGGTAGGCGGTGATATATCCGGCGCAGAACTTGTCCCGGTCCAAGACCACCTCGGCCGCCACCAAACTCGCCATCAGCTCGCGGTCGGTGGGGTCAATGATGGCTGAATCAAGCCCGTGGGCCATGGCCGCCACCAGAAAGGTGCGGTTGATCAATTTTCTCACCGGCAGTCCAAAGGAGACATTGGTCAGCCCAGCAATGGTGTGCACCCCGGGAAAGAGCTGCATGATCTCCCTGATGGCGCCCAGGGCGGCCACAGCTGACTTGGTATCCGTGGCGATGGGGTAAATCAGGGGGTCAATGTAGATATCGTCCAGCGCCACCCCCTCTTTGGTCAAGGTCTCTATGAGCTCCTTGGCCACGCTGACCTTCTCCTCCACGGTATTGGCCATACCCTCATCGCTCTGGCAGAGGGCGATGATTTTGGTGCGGTATTTTTTCACCAGGGGCAGCATGCCGGCCAGGCGCTGCTTTTCCAGGGTGATGGAGTTGAGCATGCACGGCCCTTTGACCAGCTCCAGGGCAGCAGCCAGCGCCGCCGGGTCCGGGCTATCCAGGCAGAGGGGTAGTTCGGTAGCCTCCTGGACAATTTCCACGAGCCAGCAGAGGTACTCTGCCTCCTGCCCGACGAAACTGCCGGCGTTGACATCAATGTAATCAGCCCCCGCTTCGGCCTGCGCCTTGGCCTCACCGCGGATGAAATCAGCATCTTTGGCCTGAATCGCCTCGCTGATTTTCTTGCGTGATGAGTTTATCCTCTCGGCGACAATTAACATAAAATCCTCCTTTTATCGCTTTCTGCCTCCCTTACTCAGGTAGCTTCTCCCGCCCGGCGATCTCCCGGAGCAGGTTGATGAAGTACTTGAAGTTTTCAAAGGGCACATCAGGCGGGATGGCGTGGTCCAGCCCGGGGAAGTAACCACCCGTCTCGCAGAGGAAAGGCACCTTGGACATGACCTCCTCTTTGAGCGCCTCCTTGCCCTTGATGAAGGCTCTTTTATCAATGTTGCCGCCCAGTATCAGGCGCTTACCGTATTTCTTCCTCAGGGCAACTCCGTCCATCCCCGCCGCCACCTCAAGCGGCCAGGGGAAGTTGACCCCAACTTCATCCAGCCAAATAGGAATCAGCTCCTCAATGTTACCATCACTATCCAGGTGGATGATGTCAATGCCGTTACTGTGGAGAAAATCGGTGATTATTTTGTAGCGGGGTATCATGAATTTCTTGAACATCTCGGGGGAAATCAGGGGCCCGGCCTTGTAGGCCATGTCCTCCCAGAAGCGGACAAAGTCAATGCGCAGGTCTTTGAGCGCCCTTTTGGCCACCCCCATATCCAGGTAGAGCACCTGGTCCATCATATCCTCCACCAATTTGGGGTCATCATAGAACCAGTAAAGCAGCCTCTCCAGCCCGGTCCACTCCCGCAGCACCCCAAAAAACCCGGAGAGTAGTAGCAGGGTGGGGGTGTCCTCGCTGTTGCGCTGCTTCACATAGGCGTCCCAGTCCTTGGGCCAGCGCTCGGGGGTATCCGGGTCAAGGCGCTTTTTGTACTCCTTCCAGGAAGCCCAGTCCTTGACCGGGTGGTCAAC
>MTNR01000087.1 GCA_002011495.1 Dehalococcoides sp. JdFR-56
TGCATGAGGACGATGTCGCCGTCATCAATCAGGGCGTCAATCATGGAGGTCCCTTTGACTCTTAGTGCGTAGACTCTGTCGAGGCCTCGGGTTAACTCTTCTGGCAGTCGAAGAGTGTCCTCAGGCGTTGTCACCCATGTGTCCGCTGAGGGAACCGGGATAGGCTGACCGGCAGAGATGGTTCCCAGCACCGGTACAGTGACAAACTCAGCGGCGCTCTTCACCAGCGCGATGCTCCTTGAGATCTCCCGGTCCCGCCGAATATATCCTTTCCGCTCCAGAACATCGAGGTAATACTGGGCGACCGATGAAGAACTGATGCCGCAGCCCTTGGCTACGTCCCTGACTGAAGGAGGATAGTCCCTTTCTTGGATAAACTTGGTGATAAAATCGAGAATTTGCTTCTGTTTGGTAGAGAGTTCTTTCATGCTCGACTCCCTCGCACACCCGTTCTATATAGAACAAATGTAATACAATTCCGATGATTTGTCAAGACCTTTGGTCCGCCTTTTGAGTAATCGTTGTCCCGCGGTTCGGTACACAGCACCCCCTTCGGTTATGTGCAAAAGATACAACCTCGCCGTTGAACCGGCCCTTGCTCGCACTCTCACTGTCCGGGTAAATATTATAGAGAGCATTGATACGGCCTGACATAAACCAGTTTGGCTCCGTGGCGGACTTTCTTCGTCAGTACTACCGATTCTATTTATTGTTTGCTCAAAATGATGAACCCACTCGTGTACTTTGGCACACTCTGGGAGACAGACGGACCAATTGCCATTTGTCGCCACATGTTGACAAATGACAATGTCTTTTTTATCATCTTTTATAACGATGCAAGTCCTACTTAAGATAACAGGTTGTTTAGCGTTGATGAGTGATATACAATAGAGGACTGAAGGAATTGGGAATAAGGGCGGCACAGGGTACCAAGGAAAGAACATTTGTAGCAAAAGTAAGGCGACGTGGCAAGTGTCAGCCTTCTAGGGTGCAAAGCCGAGAGAAAGAAAATGGAGGTCAACCAGTCAACTTGGTCCACATAAAGCGAGGAAGATTGCTCTGCATTGTAGCGATTGAAATCAGTCAACCATCGGGTATCCGTCTGAATCAAACAAAGGCGAGGAAAAAGATTCGTTCATAAAGAGGAGTGAAGAGTGATCATTGTTCAAACGCCTTTGCGCATTAGCTTCATGGGGGGTGGGACTGACTTTGAGGATTTCTACTCAAGATACGGAGGAGCTGTCCTCACTACTGCTATTGATAAGCGTGTCTTCGTTGTTGTTATGGAAAGATTTGATGACCAAATCTATGTTAATTACTCAAAGAAAGAGATAGTTGACAAAGTGGAGGACATTGAGCACGGGTTAGTGCGGGAGTCTATGCGGCTAGCCGGAATAACCAAGGCGGTTGAAGTAACTACACTGGCTGATGTTCCCTCGCACGGCACGGGCCTTGGCTCATCGAGCAGCATCACCGTAGGTTTATTGCACGCCTTCCACGCCATGCAAGGAGAACTGAAGACTGCAGAAACCCTTGCTGAGGAAGCCTGCCATATAGAGATTGACATTTTGGAGAAACCGATCGGCAAACAGGACCAGTACATTGCTGCCTATGGAAACATGAGGTTCATTACCTTTGGTAGGGACGGAATCAAGGTTGAGAAGGTTGAACTTTCTCCCGAAGACAAGAGCAAGCTAAATGACAATCTCCTCCTTTTCTACACTGGCCTAGCAAGGAACTCGGATGAGATCCTGTCCGAGCAAAGGAACAAGATTGACGAGCGCATAGAGATACTGAAGGAGATGCGAGAGCTAGCATTTCGGGCGCGGGACGCCCTTGTACAACGGGCCTTTGACGACTTCGGTGAGATGTTGCATCAGAGCTGGGAATTGAAAAGGCAACTCGCCGAGGGGATAACCAACCCTGATATTGACAGGATGTATGAAGTGTCACGCCGGGCTGGAGCCATCGGTGGTAAGATAACCGGAGCTGGGGGCGGAGGGTTCCTCCTCCTTTACTGCCCTAAACACAAGCAGGATGCGGTCCGGGAAGCTCTTAAGGGACTACGTGAGACCCCGTTCCGCTTCGAAAATGACGGCAGCAAAGTGATTTTTAATTATCGGAGGAATGGTTGAAAGTATTAATTACCGGTGGCGCCGGGTTTATTGGGTCGCATACAGCTGACCTTCTCCTCAGAAGGGGATATGAGGTGCGGGTTATTGACAGCCTTGAGCCACCCGTGCACCGGCACAGAGATAAGCCAGGCTACCTCTCGGATGAAGTGGAATTCATCATGGGGAATATCGGCGATAGAGATGCAATGGAAAAGGCGCTCCAAGGAGTTGATGCCGTTCTCCATCTAGCCGCCTACCAGGACTACCTTACTGACTTCAGCAAATTTGCTGTGGTCAATGATGCCGGCACCGCGCTCCTCTATGAACTCATCGTCAATAGAAAGCTCCCGGTCAGGAAGGTCATCCTGGGAAGCTCCCAGGCCGTCTATGGGGAGGGCAAGTATCAATGTTCCGAGCACGGGACCGTATACCCACCGCCACGGCCCCTGGCGCAGCTTGAGCGCGGGGAGTGGGAGGTAAGATGCCCCTCCTGCGGGCGCAACATGAAGCCGCTTCTCATTGATGAGGCCAAGGTCAACCCGCATAACCAATATGCCGTCTCCAAATACTCCCAGGAGCTTTACGCGCTGACCCTGGGCAGGAGGTTTGATATCCCTACCGTGGTCCTGCGCTACAGCATAACGCAGGGTCCTCGCCAGAGCTTCTATAATGCCTATTCCGGTATTCTCCGCATCTTTACCATATGCTTGCTCAATGACATGCCGCCGATTATCTACGAGGACGGTAGACAACTAAGGGACTACGTGCACGTCGGTGATGTGGCGGAGGCGAACGTCGTGGCCCTGGAAAATGACGCGGCGGATTTTGAGGTATTCAACGTCGGCAGTGGCCAAGCGACCACGGTCCTTGAATACGCGGCGCGGCTCAATGCGCTTCTGGGAAAGGATATCAAGCCGAGGATTCCGGGTGAGTTTCGGCTGGGTGACAGCCGCCATGCCGTATCTGATATCTCCAAATTAAGAGGCCTGGGCTGGCGGCCAAAGCTGTCCCTGGAAGATATCATCAATGAGTATCTGCACTGGGCACAGGACCGAGTGGTGGCTTCTGGGCTTCACACGGAAGCCCACCGGGTGATGAAGCAGCTGGGTGTGGTCAGAAGCAGGAGATAAGACAATGAGCCAGAAGAAGCTTGAGATCATTAAGAACTACATATCTGAGGTGAGAGAGAGCCTGGCACGCCTGCCCCTAGATGGTGTGGTCAAAGTTATTGAGATACTGGAGGAAGCCCGCCAGCGAGACAGGAAAGTCTATCTCTTCGGCAACGGAGGCTCCGCAGCCACGGCTTCCCACTTCGCCTCTGACCTAGCCAAGGGAGCCATCTGTGAGGGAAAGCCTAGGCTGAAAGCGATGGCGCTGACTGATAATGTGCCCCTTCTCTCGGCATGGGCAAATGATACTGCCTATGACAACATCTTCGCCGAGCAGCTGGAGAATTTCATTGAGCCTGGGGATATCGCCATCGGCATCAGTGGCAGCGGCAATTCGCCCAATGTACTGAACGGGATAAAGACGGCCAAAGCCAGAAAAGCCACCACCATTGGCATTACCGGCTTTGATGGCGGCAAACTCAAGGAGATGGTTGACATCGCTATCATCGTGCCCAATCACACCATGGAGCAGGTTGAAGATATCCACCTGCTCATTGAACACGTCATCACCACCTGCCTGAGAACGGGAACCCGAGCAGAGCGAACGGAGACGGGAAGACAGAGAAAATAACAGTATCGGAATTAGGTATCAGGTGGCGTTACCATGAGAGCAATGATTCTGGCTGCGGGAGAGGGAAGAAGGCTATGGCCTTTCACACTGGGGACGCCCAAGGTGCTGGTCCCTCTGGGCGAGGTGATTTTAATTGAACACACGCTGAGCTGGCTTAAGGACCACGGCGTATCTGAGGTCATAATGAACCTTTACCATGCTGGTGAGAAAATAAGAAGCTTCCTTGGCGATGGTTCCCGCTTTGGTATGAAGCTCTGCTATTCCGTTGAGGAAAAGCTCCTCGGCACCGCCGGCGGGGTACGCCAGGCAGGGCACTTCTTCAATGACACCTTCGCCGTGGTATACGGGGATACCCTTACTGACTTTGACCTCACCGCCATGGCTCATTATCACGAGAGCAAACGTTCCCTGGTTACGCTGGCCATAGTTGAGGTCACCAACCCGGAGGACATGGGGGTGGTGGAGATAAATGAAGAGGGCAGAATCTTAAGCTTTGTGGAGAAGCCCCGCTACCACCAGAAGGTGCGCAAACTGGCAAGCTGCGGCATCTACATCTTTCAGCGAGAGATCCTGAACCACATACCAGACCGGGACCATTCTGATTTTGCCTATGACGTTTTCCCCCAGCTTCTGAAGCTTAATATCCCGTTTTACGGGTACCGTCTGAAGCCGGAGGATTACTTTATTGACATCGGCACGCCAGCCAGGTACCAGCGGGCGCGGGAAGACGTCGCCGCCGGGAGAGTGCGGCTGAGGAGAGCGCGCCGGGCGGTGTTTCTGGATCGGGACGGCACCATCGCCCGGGATGTCCACTACTGCCGAACGCCTGAGGATTTTGAACTTTTACCCACCGTTCCTGAGGCGATACGCCACCTCAATGAGAGCGGATTTCAGGTGGTGGTCATCACCAATCAATCCGGGATTGCCCGGGGCTACTTTACCGAGGAGACCCTAGCGGAAATCCACCGCAAGATGGAGGCAGAACTCAGCCAACATGGGGCCCGGGTGGATGCCATCTACCACTGCCCCCACCACCCCAATGACGGCTGTCAGTGCCGCAAGCCGAAGACAGGGATGTTCCAACAGGCTATAGACGAGCTCAACCTCAATCCCAGGCTCTCCTACGTGGTCGGGGACGCCCAGATGGACATTGAGGCGGGCAAGGCACTGGGAGCCAAGACGGTTCTGGTAACCACCGGCCCGCAGAGGGGAATGGACATCACCAGGGCCCCCAGTTACACCGCAGGGAGCCTGCTTGAGGCAGCACGGTGGATCACTCAGGATTATGAAACTCAGGCACGCCAGCTGATTGACACTGCCAGAACTGAGGGGATATCATGATCACCTCCATATCGGCAGAAAAAAAGAGGCTGCTCAACAGCCTGACCCTGGCGGTGGACAGGCTGAAAACAGATGATATGGTCAGACACGGCTCAATCATGATCGTCTTCAGCCTGGCAGCGAGCCTTTTCAACTACCTTTACAACTTCTCCATGGCCTACCTGCTCACCCCGGTGCAATACGGGACCCTAGCCAGCCTCCTTTCGCTGCTGGGCATAATGGGGGTATTCTCCCGTGTTTTCATCACGTCAGTAACCAAATTCACCTCCAAGTTCAAGGCCCAGCATGACCAAGCGAGGATGAATTACCTCTGGAGCTACTCACTGAAGCAGGCACTCCTGCTGGGCACAACCTTTTTCCTGGTCACCGCCTTAATCTCCCCACTGATATCACGCTTTTTGAATATGGATAATTTCTGGTATGTCATCGTCTTTGCCCTCACCTTCNCCCTCATCCTTGCCCTGCCGGTGAACTGGGGAGTTCTGGGCGGCCTGCAGAGGTTCTTCGCCTTGGGCTCCTCCAATACCCTGCTGGCGGTGCTTAAAGTTCTGTTCGGCATTGGCTTGGTATACCTCGGGCTCCATATCTATGGTGGCCTGCTCTCCCTCTTCCTGGCGCATCTCGCAGTCTTCATCACCACACTGGTCCTCCTCCGGGGCTTGAGCAGAGCCGGCAAGAAGGAGTTTGAGGTGCATTCCCTCCATGCCTATGCCTGGCCGGTCTTCCTGGCGGTGCTCTGCTTCGCCACGCTGACCAATTTGGATGTCACCCTGGCCAAGCACTTTCTCAGCCCGTATGATGCTGGCAACTACGCCACCGTCTCCCTCCTGGGGAAAATAGTCTTTTTCCTGCCCGGGGGGATAGTGATCGCCATGTTCCCCAAAACTTCAGAGCTTTTTGAGAGCCGGGTCAGCCCGGCGCCGGTGATGATAAAAGCGGTCTTATTTACCCTCATCTCCGCGGGATTTGTCGTTGCCATTTACGGGCTCTTTCCTGATGCCCTGGTCGCCTTCCTGTTCAAAGATAAGTATCCTCTGGTGGCACCCCACCTTTTCCGCTATGGTCTGGCAATGCTCTTCCTCACCCTCGCTAACGTGCTGATGAGCTACTTCCTCTCCCTGAATCAGACCAAGGTAGCCTGGGCAGTTACGATCGCCGTGACAGTGCAGTTGGCGCTGATGTTTGCCTTCCATGACTCTATTGAGCAGATCGTCAATGTGGTGCTCGTCTCAGCGGCTTTCGGTTTGGTTCTGATGTCGCTATTTCTTTTCAGGAGTACTAAGCGATGCTCTCAGTAATAATGCCAGCCCATAACGTTGCCCAGAGTATACTCTCAGCAATCAGCTCAACCGTGGCGACTCTGAAATCAGCCAATATTGAATATGAACTGATCGTCATTGATGATGGCAGCAGCGATGGCACCTATGAAAAGGTCCTGACGCAAAAGGACGCCTATCCAAATGTCAAATGCATCAGATACACCAAGAACCGGGGCAAGGGATACGCCTTGACCTTCGGCTTCAGATTCGCCTCGGGAGACCAGGTGATATTCCTAGATGCTGATGCGGACCTGCCCCCGCATCAAATACCCAGATTCCTAGAGCATATGGCGCGAGACGGTGCTGATGGGATCATCGGTTCCAAGAGACATCCTCAATCAGAAGTGTCGGGCTTTCCGGCAGCGAGGAGATTCCTGAGTCTAGCGTATAATCTGCTGGAAAAGATGCTCTTCAACCTGCCTTTCAATGATACTCAGGCCGGAATCAAGCTATTCAAGAGGGAGACCCTGGAGAAGACTTTGCCTCTAGTAAGGGAGAAGAGATACACTTTCGACCTAGAGTTACTGGTAAGGGCGATTGAAGCTGGATATCAAATCAAGGAAGCACCAGTGCAAGTGTGCTATTTGCACAAGTCTCGGATAGGTCTCAGAGACATCTGCCATATGTTCTGGGGCACGATGAGAATATTCTGGCGGCTCAGAGTGAAGCGCGGCTGAAATGGTGATCTCAATGCTAGGCAAGACCAGCATCAGCCTATGGTAGGTTGCCCAATTTAGACATGGATTCCAGAGTATCAATAATCATACCGTGCCGGGAAATAAATGACTATACCAGGGAATGCCTCGCGCATTGCCGCAACCTAGAATACGGCGAGCTTGAAATCATAGTGCTGCCTGATGCGGAACCAAACGAAGACTTGGATGGGGTTAGAATCATACCAACCGGCGCGGTTGGACCAGCAGAGAAGAGAGACTTAGCCTCAGAGCTGGCCAGCGGTGAAATCCTGGCATTTATTGACAATGATGCCTACCCAGCGCCAAGCTGGCTCAGGGAAGCGATCAAGCATTTCCAGCGTGACGAGGTTGGCGCCGTGGCTGGACCCGCGGTAACGCCAGACACTGATGGCCTGTTGCAAAAAGCCGGGGGAGCTGTTTATGCCAGCTTCATGGGCAGCGGAGTGCACAATTTCAGATATGTGCCCAAGCACGCAAGAGAGGTGGATGACTACCCAAGCTGTAATATTCTGATCCGGAAATCAATATTCGAGGCAATCGGTGGCTTTGATACCACCTTCTGGCCCGGAGAGGATACCAAGCTCTGTCTTGAGATTACCCGCAAACTAGGAAAGAAGATAGTTTATGACCCCAATGTCCTAGTTTACCACCACCGCCGCAGGTTATTTAAGCCTCACTTGCAGCAGGTCTGGAACTATGCCGTGCACCGCGGGTTCTTCGCCAGGGAGTTCCCCCAGACCTCACGCCGGCCATCTTACTTCCTGCCCTCCGTTCTGTCTCTGGGAATACTCCTGGGGCTCCCACTGGCTCTGTTGAGCCCGCTGTTGAGAACAATTTACCTCAGCGCGCTTGGTCTCTACTTGATATTGGTCCTGGCAGCCAGTCTGCCAGCCAGAGATACTAGGCTGATACCACTGGTATTCCTTGGCATAATCGCCATGCACCTGACCTATGGCCTTGGCTTCATCAAAGGTCTCCTGACCAAGAGGTTGACAAGATGAAAGTCAGCATCTCATTTCCTCCAATAGAAAGCGGTAAAGGCATACCACTGCTCAGCCAGAATCGGCAGTTCCAATGGTTCAACAATCCCACCTATATTTACCCAATGGTCCCGGCTTATGCCGCCACACTCCTCAAGAACGATGGTCATCAGGTGTTATGGCACGATGCCATTGCCCAGGAGTTAACGTTTGCCGAATACATGGACAGGCTGAGCCGAGAAAAGCCGGACATGGTGGTCATAGAGACCAAAACGCCGGTGGTGAAGACTCACTGGAGGACGATCGAGGCCATTAAGGAAAGCCTGCCTGAGACCAAAGTGGTCATGGTAGGAGACCATGTTACCGCCTTGCCAGAGGAATCCTTCCACAAATGTCCTGTGGACTATGTTTTGACCGGGGGTGATTATGATTTCCTGCTACTTAACTTGTGCCGCCACCTCAGCCAGGGGGAGGAGCTTGAGCCTGGTATCTGGTACCGTGAGAAGGGAGCGGTCAAGAACACAGGCAGGTTCAGGCAGGACCATGACCTCAACCATCTGCCCTTCATTGACCGGGAACTGACCCAGTGGTGGCTTTACAGCACTCATAATGGGAACTTCAAACGGTTGCCCGGGACCTATACCATGGTGGGCAGAGACTGCTGGTGGCATCGGTGCACTTTCTGCTCCTGGACCACGCTTTATCCAAGGTTCAGGGTGCGAAAACCAGAGAGCCTGCTTGATGAAATTGGAATGTTGCTGGACAGATTTAGGGTAAGGGAGGTGTTTGATGACACCGGCACCTTCCCTGTCGGCAAGTGGCTGGAGACGTTCTGCCGCGGGATGATTGAGCGCGGGTACAACCGTCGGGTAACCCTAGGCTGCAACCTCAGGTTTCAGGCTCTTGACCAAGAGCAGTATCATCTGATGAAAAAGGCTGGCTTCAGGTACCTGCTCTTTGGTCTGGAATCAGCCAGTCAAAAGACTTTGGACAGGCTCAACAAGGGAATCCGGGTAAGCGATGTCATTGAAGGCTGCCAGATGGCGGCCCAAGCAGGGCTTGAGCCACATGTGACCATCATGCTCGGCTATCCCTGGGAAACAAGAGCGGACGCCGAGGCCACCGTGGCACTGGCCCGCTACCTCTTTGAAAAGGGCTATGCCACTACGCTGCAGGCAACTATTGTCATCCCCTACCCCGGCACAGTGCTGTTCGCTGAATGCAGCCAGAAAGGGTGGCTCACCACTGATGACTGGGATGATTACGATATGAGACAGCCCGTGATGAAGGCAGCGGTGGGACCTGACGAGATAAGAAAGCTCACCCAGGACCTCTATAAGGTCTTCTTCAGCCCTAGATACATCCTGAGAAGGGTAACCCGCATCAGAAGCCTGGATGATCTGAGCTTTGGGGTTCGTGGCATTAAAGCGGTCCTGGGCCACTTGAAGGACTTCAGCACTCAAAGGTAAACGCTGAAAGAAAGGGAGTTAAGAGGTAGGCTCTGGTGGAGATAATGCTGTCCGTGATCGTGCTCAATTACAACGGCGAGCGATTCGTAGAGGGATGCCTCAGCTCTTTAGCCCGGCAGACTATCAGCAACTTTGAGATTATCTTCGTTGACAATGCCTCTCAAGATAGGAGTGTGGCTCTGGCCGAGCAATTGCAGAGAGGATTAGGGTTGAGGGATAGGATGAGAATAGTCCAGAACAGCACCAATATAGGCTTCTGCCGTGCCAATAATGAAGGCGCCCGATATGCCCGGGGCAAGTATTTGCTCTTTCTGAACATTGACACCAAGCTGGAGGAAGAGTGCCTGGAGAACCTGGTAAAGCGCGCCGAAGCAGCGCCAGGCACCGCGGTGTGGCAGGGAAAAATCCTCAACTACGATGGCAGCCTGAGAACTGATGGCAACCCGATAGACATCTACCTGGGCTCCATTGGCCCCAGACGGGAGCAGAAATTCTCCGCCAGCGGGGCATGCCTGATGATTAGTAAGGAAGTCTTTGAAAGAACCGGCGGCTTTGATGAGGTAATGGTTGCCTACAACGAGGATCTGGACCTGTCCTGGCGGGCAAGGCTTCTGGGATACGGTGTCGGCTGCGCTGAGGAGGCGGTTCTGTACCATTATGCCAGCTTCGCCTGGGGCAAGTCATTCTCCCCGGCAAAGTTTTACTTTCAAGAGCGCAGCCGCCTCAGAGTCTTTTTGAAGAACTATTCACTAGGCAGGGTACTGAAGCGGTTGCCCATTGTCCTCCTTTCTATCGGGATAAAAGGAACCTATCTGTCAATACTGAAGAAAGACTTGAGTTATATTTTAGCCACGCTGAACGCATACTGGTGGAACCTGCACAAACTGGGGGATACACTTCGGGCCAGGAAACTCGTCCAGTCGTCACGCAAGGTGAGTGATCGGGAAATTGAAAAGCACATGATTCCCTACTGGAACGAGGTGTACGCCCTGAAAAAAGCCTGGCGGGCACTTAAAGGCGATGTTGACGACGCATAACACCAATTTGAAGATGGAAATACCAAGGAAGCAAATCACGAGAGAGCTTTTCTACTTCACTGCGTTTGCTCTTGCTTTAGGGCTGTTCTTTAATTATGTGTACCGTGACCTCCTTGGGCAGGGTAATTTTGCTTGGGCCGACGTCTCCCCATTTTACCCGGCCAGCCGCCACTTCCAGGCCTTCTTCGGTGCCTGGCAACCGGATAGTCTGGGCAGAGCCCTGTATGATGTTCCCAACCACGCCTTCTTCGGTATTCTGTCAGCTATCTTTGGCGCTGAACTGGCACAGCGGCTTGTCTGGTTCAGCTTGCAGCCCATGGCAGGGTTAAGCATGTATCTACTGCTTCGGGGCACCGGCTGGATTAAGTCAAGAGCCGCTATGTCTATTGCTTCATTCCTTTACTGCGCCAACCCGATACCTTCCATGGCTTTTGCCACCGGATGGCTGCCTGTGCTCGAACTTTACGCTTTGTATCCATTGCTTATTCTGTTCTTTCACGGGATGTTAGAGAGCGAACACAAACTGCTGAATATGTTCCTGTTCTCGGCGGTGCTAGGCATTGCTACCTCCCTCACGGACACTGCTCCTTTCATAGCAGCACCGCTCCTTCTCGGCTACGTGGTGATAAAGTCGATTGTTTCCTGGCAAGCTGGCTATCTCAAACGGGCACTGCTGCTCGGCCCGATATGTCTGGTTCTCCTTCTCTTGGTAATGTCTCCTTTTATCCTGCCTCTGCTTCTTTGGCCCAGTGAGCATGCCCGGCTTCAAACTTTGTCCAGTGAGGTCCTGACCAAGGGCGCCATGATGGCGAACTATAAACTTTACGACCTCGGCGTTATCGTCAGGCTCCTAGGAGGACACCTGGAGTGGTTCCCCTCCTTCCCTGGCCCGTCCGGTTTTCTGGGCTTTTTCTTCCCCATCCTCGCCTTTGGCGCCCTATTGAGCCGCGACCGGGAAAGGCTGAAGCTGGCGCTGATATTTTCCTTCCTCGCCGCCGGCATTATCGCCTTCGTCTGGCTCACTCACCTGGGCCTACTCTGGGAAGTATTTTCTAGGTTCCCCAGCCTCTATATCTTCCGCGAATCGGGCAAGGCGCTTTCCCTGTTGCCAATGGCTTACATGGTGCTCATCGCCATAACGCTGGATAACTTCTATGGATTACTTTCTCGGCTTTGGGAAGGTATCTCCGGAAAACGCACTGCCGCAGTTCAAATCATTCTGGCTCTTCTCCTTCTGGCGATACCTCTGAGGTACAACTGGCTTCTTTACTCAGGTGACCAGGGGGTTTCCGTTGCTCAGGCAGCTCGCTATGGGCACTTGGAAGATACCGGAGACTTGCTAACCGTCGCCAAGCCGGCTGTTTACGAAACAGCGGCGCGGTGGGTGCTGGCGCGCCGGGATAAGGAAGGTTTTTTCCGGGTCCTGTGGCTACCAATCAACCGTGAGGGACTCAAGTGGTATCGGCAGCTGGATAACTTTGTAATTTATCCCCTTGACCCGCTCAGCGTTAATCCTGCCGATGCGTTCCAGAATACCATTTTTAGCCAGCTCATCAACGATGACGGGAAACACCTTGCCCAGCTACTAAGTACCGCCAGCGTAAAATACCTGTTGGTCAACAAGACTGCACGGTGGACCGGAGAGCTGCGCCCGAGCCGTGATGGTTTAGGTATCGTTGGCGATCCAGGGAAGATTATGAAAGTTCTCAAGAAGCAGAAGGGTCTCAGGCTGGTCCTGGATAAACCAGAGCTTGCCATCTATGAAAACACCGAGTTTGTTCCCCACATCTCCGTATATGACCGCGCCAGCGTCATGATAACACCGTCCTTCAAGCGGACTGGTGAGAGAATTGAACACACCAAGCTCTTCCGCAACCTGATCGGCAATGCAGACTTTGAGGGAGAATGGCAGTATACCGGTACCATCATGGACGCCGATTCGTTGTGGCAGAGCGAGGAAAGAAAACTGGTCCCTACCACCGGGATAAAGTTTGTCAAATCATCTTCAAATTTGATGGCGAACTCGGGCCTGGAGACCAAAACCGCCTGGCAGTATGCAGACGTCTTCGCCGGTTTCAATTCCTCGCCGGCACAGGAAGACATAACCTTAATAGCTATCGGCCATAAAAGCATGGAGGTATCCTCAGTAAACCTTCTTTCCGACCCCGGCTTTGAAAAAGGACATGGCTGGCAATTCATTTCCAGCCCAGAGCAAATCTCCTATGATGATAGCCAAGCCCATTCCGGCCAGGCAAGCCTGAGACTGGAACGCAAGGAAACCGAAGGCTGGACCAGTGTCCGCCAGATAATCCCCGTCCAGCCCAATCAAACTTACTTCGTCTCCGCCTGGGCCAAAACTTCCCTGCGCCAGCCCTTCAATAAAGCTTCCCACCT
>MTNR01000029.1 GCA_002011495.1 Dehalococcoides sp. JdFR-56
TTGGCGGTGATGAACTTCATGATGTCCGGGTGGTCAACGTTGAGGATGCCCATATTGGCCCCGCGGCGCATCCCGCCCTGCTTGATGACGTCAGTGGCGGTATCAAAGGCCCGGATGAAGGAGACCGGGCCACTGGCCACCCCACCGGTGGAGCCGACCCTGTCTTTCTCCGGCCGCAGCCTGGAGAAGGAAAACCCAGTGCCCCCACCGCTCTTGTGGATGAGCGCTGTGTTTTTCACCGAGTCAAAGATGGACTCCATGGAGTCCTCAATGGGCAGAACAAAGCAGGCGGAGAGCTGCCCCAGCTCCCTTCCCGCGTTCATCAGGGTGGGCGAGTTGGGCAGGAACTCTAGGCTTGTCATCAGCCGGTAGAACTCATCTTCCACGGCCTTGACCTCCGCCTTGGGGTTGTAGATGAGCTCGGCAGAGGCGATGGCCCGGGCCACCCGGCGGAACATCTCCTCCGGCGTCTCGATGACTTGGCCCTGTTTATCTTTCTTGAGATATCTTTTCTCCAGGACGTGAAGCGCGTTCTCGGTGAGCTTGACGCCAGGAGCGGGCTGGCTTTCTGGTCGGGCGACAGCATCTTTCATCTCCGTGGGTGCCTCCTCGGTGTGTTTTGCCTCCTCCGCAGCCAGGATTTCCTCCACCACCGATTGGATATAGTTGGCGGATAGCGGGCTGGGTCGGTGGGGAGGCCTCCTCACCAAATCCTCCATTCCGGGTAGGGTTGGCGCTGGCGGCAGAGAGGCCTGCCTTTTCTCCACCCGCTCAATCACCTGGGAGATGACCCGCTCTACCAGCCTGCGGTCAGCGATGCCCATTGACTCGGCGGCGGCAAAGACGATACGGGCGATCTGGTGACGATTGGGGGAGATTATCGATTTCTTGGTATGATATGCGTCCATTTTGAATAATCCTAGCTTGAGCGCATTGGCTCTGATTTGGGCCGGCTTTTGCCAGCACCCCTCTCGGCCAGCTCTTCCAGCTCCTCAGCGGAGAGCAGCGGCAGCTGGTTGGCCGGGGGAGATGCGCCTCCTTCACCGCTGGCGAGGGCGTCAACCAGCTCCTTTAAGGTGGTGATGTCAGTAAATTCCCGGTAGACGCTGGCGAAGCGGATATAGGCGATGTGGTCTAAGCTTTTCAATCGTTCCATCACCATATCACCGATGACCGAGGAGGGTATCTCCAGCCTGCCGGACCGGTAGAGCTCAGCCTCAATATCCTCGGCGATCTTGTCCAACGTGCCGCTGGCTAGAGGCCGCTTCTCACAAGCCTTGCGCATGCCGATGAGCAACTTATCCCGGTTGAACTCCTCACGGCGCTGGTCCTTCTTGATGACAAAGAGCCCCACCGGCTGCAGGCGCTCGTAGGTGGTGAAACGAAACTGGCACTGTAGGCACTGGCGCCGGCGGCGGATGCCGTCATTTATCTCCCGGGAATCAATAACCCTGGAATCATGATAACCACAATGGGGACAATTCATGAGACAAATCCTACACTATATAGTATGGCGAGGCCAATATTACTACAATATATAGTGCTTGTCAAGGGGGTGGGGCGTTTATTTGGCAAAAATTTTTTAAAAAATTTTTGCTTTGTGCCGCGGTGATAACTACTGGGGGATGGGGAAGGCCCACCAGCTAGTGAGGGGGGAGAGCGTGGCAAAGATGACTACATGCGCCGTGAGATAGATGGCCACCATTGATATGGCCAGCCAGCTGAGTCCCCTTCCCCTAGTTTTTACCATTTGGGATAGCTGGGAGAACCCCAGAGCCACCCCAATGCAGATAGCCCCCACCGTGGGGTAGAAGTAGTAGACATAGCTCAGCCTATCGGTGAGTAGCTCCAGCGGTATCCATACTAGATAAGTGCTGCCGAACCAGGAGATGGCGAAGAGCCCGGCCTGGCTAGCTCTCTTTGCCTGGAAGAGCAGGTAGAGCACAACCGGGATGATGAGCGCCCAGATGGTGAAGCTGATGATGGCGGTGTAGTGGGGGGTGTACCAGTAGGGCATAAGCTGCGGCTGGAGCAGCCACTCCCAGGGCCGGCTGGCGTAGGGGTGGGTGGCGTAGGAGAAGGTGACGCTGGCGTTTAAAGTGAGGAAGTTCCTTATCCGGTTTACCGGGTCAATGAAATGTCCGGTGATGGCGAAGTCAAACAGGGGCAGCAGCTGGAGGAAGAGGAGGGGAGCCAGCGCCATTGAGGCCCAGAAGTGGACGGCGCGGTCCCGTCTGGCGAGGAGCCAGTGCAGGGCGATGGCTACCAGACCCAGGGCGCCGGTGAGCTTGGCCAAGGTGCTGAGGCATATTGATACGCCGGCGAAGGGATAATTGCCCCTGAGGTAGAGCCAGAAAGCGGCCAGCATAAAGGTTAAGCTGTAAACGTCAAGCATGGCCACGCTTGCCTGAATGAAGCTCAGGTTCTCCAGCGCCACTAGAAAAGTGGCCAGGAAAGTCGTCTTCTGAGATAGGCCCAGCCGGCGGCAGATGAGATAGAAAAGCAGAATATTTAAGCTCCCGAATACCACAGAGAAGAAGCGCCAGCCGAGGGGGGTATCGCCGAAGAGGAACATGCCGAAGACGATGAGGAGCTCGCCCAGCGGGGGATGTTCCGGGCGGATGGCGCCCTCCCCGCTGAGAACCTGCCGGGCATCCCCAACATAGTATTGCTCATCAAAGATGGGGGTAGCCGGGTGGCTGATGATGGCGAAGTGCATGGCCACGGTCGCCAGCACGAGCAGGCAGACCCAGATATATTCCCATTTACCCAGCCGGTGTAGCGCTTGTTTGGCTATCTCCATGTCCACCCGATGTTAGCTAGGTAATTCCATAAAGTGGCGGCGGCGATTCCGCAGAGATTGGAGAGGAGGTAGTATACGCCGAAGACTGAGGTGAGCAGCCAGAGAATCCCAAGGTTGACCCCCAGGCCAGCCAGGCTGATGATATTGAATTTCACTAGGCGCCTGAGAAAATGCCCCGCCCCCGCGGCGCGACGGTCGGGGAAGGTGAAGCGGTCATTTAAGATAAAGTTGGTGATGATGGAGGTCTCAATGCTGATGGCCGCTGACAAAAGGTAAAATAGCCCAGCCAGTTCCGTGAGTAGCCACAGTAATCCCATATTGACCAGAACGCCACTAGCCCCCACCAGGCAGAACTTAACGAATCTGAGGAGCTCCCCCTTTCTTCGCATCAGGCTGAAGACGTGTTTTAGGTAGTCAATCTGCTGGCGGGCGCCCAGCTTGCTTGCGCCCAGGTGCCTGGCCTTGAAGGAATAGGGGACTTCAGCTACTTTCTGAAACTCCCCCTCAATGAGTATTTCCAGAAGTATCTTGTAGCCGGTGGGCTTGAGACTAGCGCCAGCCACTACCTCCCTCCTGAAGAGAAAGAAGCCGGACATGGGGTCAGCCACCTGCCTGGTTGATGGCAAAAGGAGATGGGCGATGAGAATTGCCCCCTTGGAGATAGCGCGCCTGATTAAGCTCGGGTGCTGCCAGCTTCCCCCCTTGACATACCGGCTGGCGATGGCGATATCGGCGCCATTCTGGATTTCCTTCAGTAGCTCAGGGATGACCTCCGGGGGATGCTGCAGGTCAGCGTCCATCACCCCTACCACCTCACCCTGCGCCTCCCCGAGGCCGTCGACGACCGCTGAGGCCAGGCCTCTTTTGTTACTGCGGACGAGCACCCTCACCGGGTATCTGGCGGCCAGGGATAAGGCCAGCTCGGCGGTGCCGTCAGGGCTACTGTCATCAACGAAAACGACCTCATAACTGTAGCTCGATAGGGCTCGGTGCAAGTTCTCCACCAACGGGGTGAGGGAACTGGCCTCATTATAGGTGGGGATGATGATGGAGATGGTCTTTTTGTCCATAACGGCAGGTGCTCCTTAGCCAAACCTGAAGTATATTATAGCCCTTGGCGGGTTTTCCCGCTGAACATCTTACCACATCAGACTGGATTATCCCTACCGCGGATAAAAGGTGATTGGGGAAAAGAGGCGGTTTTAGGTGGTTTCTTCTCGTTTATCGCTTTACTCCGACCGCGGCCAGGGCATAAGATATGAGAGGCCAATTTTCGGAGCGAGGAGAAGGCAAGATGGACTACCAGGCGGCGCTGGATTACATCTTGAGCTTCGTTGACTACGAGCGGATGCCACGCTCGGCGCTCGTCTTTGACCTCGGGCGCATTGAGATGCTGCTTGGTAGACTGGGCGACCCCCACCAGGCGGCGAGGTCAATTCACATCGCCGGCACCAAAGGGAAGGGGAGCACCGCGGCCATGACCTCTTCTATCCTGGTGCAGGCAGGCTACCGGACCGGGCTTTACACCTCGCCTCATCTACTCAGCATCAGGGAGAGGATACAGATAAACGGCAACCACATTGCTGAAGGCGAGTTTGCCAGGCTGGTGGAGATGATGCAGCCGGAGGTGGAGGCGGTAAATAGAGCCGGCTCCCTCGGTGAGCTGACCACCTTTGAGCTGCTCACGGCGCTGGCTTTCCTCTATTTTAAAGAGAAAGGGGTGGATTATCAGGTGCTGGAGGCGGGGCTGGGAGGGCGCCTTGACGCCACCAACGTGATAAAGCCGGAGGTCTGCGTCATCACCTCTATTAGCTTTGACCATGTGGATGTTCTGGGTGAGAGCCTGGCCCAGATCGCCACCGAGAAGGCGGGCATCATCAAGCCAGGGAGCACGGTGGTCTCTTCTCCCCAATCTCCGGAGGCGATGGCGGTGCTGGAGAGGGTATGCCGGGAGCGTGGGGTGAGGCTGGTCCGGGTGGGCGATGATGTCACCTGGCGGCGAAAAGCCTTCACCCCGGAGGGGCAATCGTTTCAGGTGGTGGGGATGAAGAGTGAATATAACCTGACGCTGCCGCTGATTGGCGAGCACCAGCTGGAGAATGCCGCCACGGCGGTAGCCACTGTGGAAGTTCTGGCGGAAAGAGGGGCCAAAATCCTCCCGGAGAGCATCGTTCGGGGGCTGGCGCGGGTGCAGTGGCCGGGGCGGCTTCAGATTCTGCGGCGTAGGCCTTGGGTCATCGCTGATGGAGCTCACAATGCTGACTCCGCCCGCAGGCTGGTTCAGGCGCTCGGGCAATATTTTGCCTTTGAGCGGGCGCTCCTTATCTTTGGCGTCTCTTCAGATAAGAACATCGCCGGCATGGTGGATGAGCTGGTGTCTCTTTTTGAGACGGTCATGGTGACCCGCTCTCGGCACCCCAGGGCGGTGGCGCCAGAGAGGCTGGTCAGCGAATTCGCTAAAAGGGGGATAACTCCTGAGGTGGCGGAAGACGTTGCCTCGGCGCTGGAGATGGCTTTAGCTCGCGCAAGAGCCACTGACCTTATCTGCGCCACCGGCTCACTTTTTATCGTCGCCGAGGTGATGGAACATATGCTGGGGCGTGGCTAGCTTCGGGGGTTAAGTCTAGCCTCAATGACCAGGTCCTCTCCCAGCCGATATATTTTGCTGAAGGATAGCTTTACCGCCTGGCTTACCTCGCGTATATTCAGCTCCCCCACGGCTTCAATCCCCTTACCCATTAGCTTCGGCGCCACCGCCACGACTACCTTATCAGCCAGATTCTGGCGCAGTAGCGAGGTGATGACGCCGGCACCTCCCTCCACCAAAACTGAGGAGATATTCCGCTCTCCTAGTAGCTCGAGCAGGTGCCTCAGGTCAACCTCCCCTGACTTGTCCTCCCTGGCTACCAGAACCTCAACCCCCATCTGGCGCAAGCGAGATAGCTTTTTCCCATCGGCGCGGGGAGTGGTAGCGATGATGGTGGGCGCGGTTTCTAGCTTTAGTACCTCGGCATCCAGCGGGATTCTCAAGCTGCTGTCTAAGATAACCCGGGTCGGGTTCCTCCCCTTGACCAGGCGCACGGTGAGCTCGGGGTTATCCCGGAGCACCGTGTCTATCCCCACCATGACCGCATCGTGGGTGGCGCGCAGCTTATGCGCCAGCCGCCGGAATTTTTCCCCGCTTATCCACCGGGAGTCTCCGCTTACCGTGGCAATCCTACCGTCCAGCGTTTGAGCAAATTTCAAGCTGACCAGAGGTAGCCCGGTGCTCATCAGCTTAAAATGAGCTTGGTTCAGCTCACGGCACGCATCTTCAAGCACCCCCACTTTGGTCTCAATGCCGTGCTGGTTTAATATCTGGACGCTTCTGCCGTTGACCCGTGGATTCGGGTCGAGAGCCCCGATGACCACCCTGGCGATTTTATTCTGGAGTATCGCCTCCACACAGGGAGGCGTTTTGCCATAGTGGCAGCAGGGCTCCAGCGTGACGTAGAGGGTGGCCCCGTTCACGCTCTCTTGGGCGCTCGCTATGGCGTTGACTTCGGCGTGGGCGCCTCCGTAGTGGTGGTGATAACCCTGGCCGATGATGCGGCCATCCTTGACGATGATGGCCCCCACCATGGGGTTGGGGCTGGTCTGGCCCAGACCCCTGCGGGCGAGCCTGAGCGCCAGCTTCATGTAATCTTGGTCACGCAATTTTGGCACTGCTCCTACTTTATCTGAACTCGGCCCAGGTCACTATCTAGCTCCAGCTCAAGCTGGTTTACTGCCTGCTCAAAATCAGGGGAGATATAGTAGTCACCCCGCCGTGGGAAGCGGCCCTCGTCTATCTCCAGGGCGGTTAAATCGGCAGCGATTTTCAGCTTGGCGGCAACTCCCTCCGGAATGGTTACCTCAATATTGGCCAGGTCAGCCTTGATATAGGCCTTGGTTGAGGCGGAGGCAGGCATTTGGATAACGCAGTTGCCCGCATCTATGTCCATCCCAAGCTCGGTTACCGAGAGCTGGCTGAGATCAAGGTTGAGGTCGCCCACCGCCGACTTTATCTCCAGGGCTAGAGGTATCTCCCGGCTCAAATTCACTTCCCAGTGGCTCTCGGCCTCGTTCCAGACTTGCTGGCTGGTCGGTTTAGTGCGCAAAATCAGCAAGCCTTCCCCATCTTGGCGCTGGAAAGTCGCCAGCATATCTCCGGGTTTCCCCCCGGACATTGCCTCGACAAAATTGGTGGAGCCAGTGGGGAGGCTCCCGATAGTCAGGCTGCCGGCGCTCAAGTCTATCTCAACCCGGGCACGTTCCAGATTGTCCAGGGGCTCGGCGTAACTTTTGGTAGCGGCCCCCACTGGCGAGGCTGGCCCATGCTGCCAGATGGCGATGCCCAGGCTGGCGAGAAGGAGGGCGAAAATCAGCCCGCTCACTAGCCAGGGACTGTGGCGCCGCATCAGGATGGCGAGCCCCACCGCGATGAGCAATACCGGCCAGAAGCGCCAGAGAGTGACCCACAGCCCCCAGGGAAGGACGCCGAAGGTCTGCAGCAGGAAGACTATCCCCAGAAACACCAGAAAGACGCCGAATACCGGGATGCGATGCTCTTCCTTTGGCGGCTGCTCAGACATGGCTACCTTCTCCGAGCACCGAAGATGATTATCAGGCCGATGGCCACCAGGATGACCGGCCAGAGCAAGCTCCATCTGAGCCAGACGAGGAGGTTAAGGCTTCCCATCAGGAAAAGGATGCCCAGAACAATGAGGGTGATGCCGAGGAGGTTGTGACGGCGGCGGGTCATGCCCGCTTCTTCAGGTTGGGTCTTTTCCCCGGCCAGGGTGGAGCGGATTTCACGCCCCAATTCACCGGCCTTGTCCCGCATTTGGGCCACATTTTCCTTGACCACCTCTTTGGGCTCGGTGGTTTTGGAGCCCTCCAGAGGGACCACGATGGCCAGGATGATGTAGGCGAGAATGCTTAAACCATTGGCAAAGATGAGAACCAGGAAGATTATCCTGATGATGGTAGGGTCAATGTCAAAATATTCGGCCAGCCCCCCGCATACGCCCCATATCATGCGGTCAGTTCGGCTGCGATAAAGCCTCTTCTTCATAGCGTCCTCCCCGGCTTTAGGTGGCGCTAGGAATTATATAGAAAAGCGAGGGCGGTGTCCATTCACTTTCTTCTCCATCTAGCTAGAACCAGCTTTTTCACCGCCCTCATCGTGGCCGGCGAGATGGCGAATCTGAGCAGGGGTATCACCAGCCGGATGGGGCGCACTCTTACCGCTCCGTGGGAGTAGCCGGTGAAGGTGGGCGCATCAGCAAAGGAGGGCTGCGCGCTTATCCGGAGGGGAAGTGATGAGTTCAGCCAGAGGATAACCGGTGCCAGGAGGGCGAAGAGAAGCCCGGTGTCTGCCGGGTCGCCGAGCCCAACCTTGAAGTCGGCGGTGAGGTTTTTGATTTCAAGCGAGCGGAGCATGCCCTGGAGCGAGATTTTGAGCTGCTGGAGCAGCCCCTTGGTTTGCAGCAGGCTGAGGATGTCCCTAGGATTTATCCTTTTCTTCCCCGTCTTCTTTGGCGCTGCCGGCTTTTTCTCCCCCCGGCCAATCTCCTTGCGCACCAGGCCGAAGAGCCAGACCAGCCTCATTCGCAGCCTCGGCCTTTCCGCTGTGCTCAGCTGCACCGCCAGCTCAAGCGGCACGAAGAGTGCCAGGATGAGGAGCGCCGCCAGAGCGGCTGAAGCGATGATAACCCACAACGGCGGCTACCCTTCCTTTGGCTCCTTTTTCCTTTCCCCCCATTTTTGGGTGCAGGTTTCCAGGCATTTCTCTATCATCTGGGGTATCGTCTCGCCTATCCTCTCGATGGCGGTGGCCAGCCCTCCCCTGATGGGCTCTATCCTCACCCCCTGCTTATCGATGATGACCACGGCGATGGGCTTCACCCAGGCGCCGCCTCCAGTGCCGCCTCCGGACCCTTCACCTTTCTGTTTGGCCTCTCCTCTTCCCGAGCCACCCCCGGCGCCGAAGCCAAAGCCGATGCATATTAGGGGGATGAGGGTCGCCCCCTCCACAGCTATCGGCTCCCCCACCACGGTTCTGGTGCTGAGCACCTTCTCTATTTCCTGGAGAGTTGTCTTGACCAGGCTATCTACTTCTTCCACGGCCGCTCACCTCCTTCTCCACCTAGTGCTGGTTCTATCCCCATGTAGCGCACTGGTGATGGGATAGTAACACCCCCATCGTGGAAAGTCAATAGCGTGCTTGCTTGCGCTGATGAGGCTGATTTGCTAAAATCAGGAAGGCAAGACCCCCGAGACGCCACATGGGCCGTTAGCTCAGTTGGTAGAGCAGTGGACTTTTAATCCATTGGTCGCAGGTTCGAATCCTGCACGGCCTACTTTCCCCAATCCTACACAACCATTATGATTCCACTCAGAAAATGGGTTATCATTGGCCACCAGAGTGTGTTTGTCTTCTTAGCTAAATAGCTCAGATATAATCCAAACAGCCCTGCCCCGATCATCAAACCGGCCACCTCGTCGCCCAAAACTGAGCCGGGTGCGTAGTGCCAGAGGGCAAACCAGACGCTGGGCCATATCATTCGATAGAAGATATTATCGGGGAAAAGTTTGAGGTACACNCCCCGCCATAGCACTTCTTCAAAGAAGCCGTTGCCGCAGGCGGTGGACAGTAACAGGAGGAATATCCACACGCTCTCCTTCTGGTATGCCATCCCCGGTATGAGTCTGCCGACTATGGCCAGCAGCAGGGGGATAGCCACCAGCAAAAGCACCTTTTTATCTGCTCTCTGAGGGCGGATTAAGGCTCTTATATTTTCCTTGCCGATGACCAAGAGGGGGAAGGCCGCCCCCCAGACCAGCCAGTAGATTATTAACCCAAGGTACCAAGCTAGCCTCTCCAGCGCCAGTGCCCCGGCTAACAAATGAAAAACGGGATACATGAAGGCGATCAATATCGGGGGTATTATTATGGCGATTATTTGTTTTGCGCTCATACGGGGGCTCTTTAAATTGTGGCCTGTTTGGCCAGGAGGTAAGCATCGGCTGCCTGCCATATCCAGAAGATGATGCCGTAGAAAGCGAAGAGGTCATGCAGCAATCTGGGCAGGGTGTGGCCGTAAAAGCTCAAATCTGTCTGGACTCCAGCGTATATGCTCAGCCACATGGCATTGAGGTTGCCGATGATGATGAAGGCCAGCATGAAGGCTGCGCCGAGCGCCCTCTTGCCCGCGTAAACTTGCCCCAGACCCGGGAACAGCATTGATAGCGAACCGGCTAGCCAAGGGTTGCGCTTCATTTAATGTGCCTCCTTTGTTTTAGCCTCAGATGCCACCTCTTTGATCTGCTGATATAGCTCCTCCAAAACCGGCAGCACCTGATTCAATTTATCTGGGGGTATTTTGCTGAAGGCGTATTCATAGCCGGCCTGAATTAGGGCCATAGCCTGCGTGTAAATATTTCTGCCGGCCTCTGTTAGTATCAGCCGGTTTACTCTCCGGTCGGCTTTGTCTGGCTTGCGTTTGAGCCATCCCTTTCTTTCCAGTGAATCGCAGAGCACCATGGCGGTGGTGGTGTCCGACTCCAGTAACTCTGCCAGCTCTCGCTGGGTGATATCATCCTTCCGGACGAGCGCCATGAGCGCGCCAAGCTGGGGATAGGTCATCTTCAGCGCCTTGATCCGCTGTTCGGTGAAGCGCCGGGTCTGGATATGGATGCCAGCTATCAGCTGGATCAACCTGAAATAGGGTTCCGCAACGAAGAGCACCTCAATCCTCCAAAATTATTATAACTTATATTACAATAGTTATAATTATCACAATTGTCAATGCTTTTGGGAGAAAAAATATCAAAAAGCTGGAAACTTCTGATTCTCTTTGCCGGTTACCTTATCCCGGCATCAAAAAATATCTCTGACAGAGTAATCTTGACTCAGCGCGCTTAATCCAGTATAATAAATTTCGGAGAGTGGGGCGGAGGCTCCCTGAGCTAGTTTCCTTTTCTCTCATCTTTTCTCTGATTCCACTGAAGAGCTGGTTATCTCTTCGCATGCCTATGGGCAGGGCCGCCTCAGGTGGCCCTTAGCTTCCGTAATTTACCGGAAAGGGGGTGATAGATGAACGAATGCGTATGGAAAGAGTCCTACCTAGGAGGTGGCAATCGCTAAGCAGAATTGAGAAATTTTTTGTGGTACTGATAGTATTGTTCATGGCCATGGCTTTCAGCGCCCTCGGCCTGGAAGCCATCACTTCGGCAGCGCTGGCCATAATCGCGCGCTAGCGCTCGCTTGGGAATAATGGGAGGGCTCCTCCTCCCATTATCGGCCCCGAAGGGATTCGGGGTTTTATTATGGCTCCAACAAAAAGGTTGCTTTTTGACCTATCCGGAGAAAGCAAGACCACCCTGATTTTCGGGTGGTTTTTCTTTTTTAGCTTTACAGGACGATGGGCACCCCTCGGGTGGGCAGGCGCAGCTTATGCGGCGGGATATTTTGCCGGAAGAACTCGTGATTTTCGGTGTGGACCGGGATGACCACCTCGGGGTTGATGGTGCCGATCAGCTCCATTAGGTCAGGGCCGGTGATATGCCCGGAGGCGTGGAAGCCCCTCTCCCTACCATGTGGCTTGCCCGTCCTCATATCTGGCACCCCCACCGGCTGCATCCCGAAGAGGTTGAGCCAGTTCCTCAGCCTGGCGATGTCAAACCGCTGCTCCTCGTCAAACGCCTCACTGGAGGAGTAGATATAGACCGCCCCGGGCTCGGGGTCAATCTCTATGAGCTCGCTGATGTCCCAAAAGCTGAAACACAGGATGTAGTCGGCGCCATTTCTTTTGAGCTCCGCGGGCACAACGCATCTTCCCGCGTATCGGGTGTGGATATCCTCCTCCCACCGCTCAAGGCGCCTGGGCTCCTTATACAGGAGTATGGTCTCATCTTGCTCTGGCGAGGTGATCAGGTCAGTGGCCAGCGCCGCGGCCTCAAGGAGGTAGATGTCCCTGCTGGTGACCACGAGCCTTCGCCCGCAGTCCTTGGCGATATCCCTGAAGGTGAGCAGCCTCTCCAGGTGGCGCGGGCCAAAGTCGGCCACCACCAGGGTCTGGTGCTTTTGCACCACCTCCATGGCTCGCTGGTGCACCGTGGTCTCGTCAACCGCCTCCTTGGCATCAACATGGGTGCCCTCACAGATAAGGGCGAGGGGGTGGAGCGCTCTGACTGCCTCGGCGAAGGCTCTGGTGAGGTAGCCGTGCTTGCCGTGGAGGCGGATATCGCCGGTGTAAACTACCCAGCCTTGGCTTGTCTCCACGGCGAAGGCAGTGGCGCCGAAAATGGAGTGGTCCACGGGAAAGGCTTTTATCGCCAGCCCCTCAACAGCCTGCGTCTTTTTCAGGCCGCATGGGGTGATGCCTCGGGCGCCAGGCAAGGCTTGCCAGAACCCTGTCTTCCGCGATGTGGGGTCACAATCGCAGATGCCAAAGGGGCGCTGCTCCGCCGGGCACTTGCGCCAGTCCCCTGACTGAAGAAGACCATCCTCGCTCTCCACCTTGGGTATCAGGTAACACACTTCCTTCTCAAAGTCGGACTTGGATGAGTCCTGAATTGCCTTGGCGATGTAGGCGGTGCAGAGGCTGGTTATCACCGGGATATCCTGGCGCAAAAATGAGATGTGCCCGCTGTGGTCAAGGTGGGCGTGGGAGAGCAGTACACCGTGCAGCTCAATTTCCCGCACCGGGTAGGGAAGCCTTATCCTTGACCACACGTCAATATCGGATGGCGCGGAATCTTCTCGATAGATGCCACGCAGGGGCGGCAGCAGCCCAACGTGAAACATATCCAGGAGGCCGCGCCGAGAGCGGGGAACCAGGTATTCCTCAAAGTACTGGTTGCGTAGATGAAAGTTTATGCCGAAGTCAAAAAAGAGGTTTACCCCACCATCCTCAAGGAGAACCTTGTT
>MTNR01000010.1 GCA_002011495.1 Dehalococcoides sp. JdFR-56
ACCGAGGTCATCGCCAATCTCATCCTCTCCTCCCCGGAGAAGAGCTGGCTGGACAAGATAAAGTATGCCATGCACCGGCTCCAGGGGGCGTATTCCATGGCGGTGATGACCAGGGATATGCTCTTCGGGGTGCGTGACCCCCTGGGGGTGCGCCCATTATGCCTGGGGACGATTGATGGTGGCTGGGTTATCGCTTCGGAGACCTGTGCCCTTGACCACATCGGGGCCAATTTTATCAGGGAGATTGAGCCGGGGGAGATAGTCTCCATCACCGGGCACGGCATTGATAGCTACCGCAATAAGGTGGGTAGAAGGGCGCTCTGCATCTTCGAGTACATTTACTTCGCTCGTCCGGATAGCCTGATCAATGGCCGTTTGCTCTCCTCAGCCCGGCAGGCGATGGGGGCGAGGCTGGCACAGGAACACCCGGTGGCGGCGGATGTGGTTATCGGCGTGCCCGATTCAGCCACCAGCGCCAGCATCGGCTACTCGCGTGAGTCGGGCATCCCGCTGGGTGAGGGCCTGATCAAGAACCGCTACGTGGGGCGCACCTTTATCGAGCCTGACCAGCGCATCCGAGACCTCGGGGTCAAGCTGAAATTCAATCCCATGCCCCATATGCTGCAGGACAAACGACTGGTGGTGGTTGATGACAGCATCGTTCGGGGCACCACCACTCCCAAGGTGGTGGCCATGCTGAAGAAGGCGGGGGCAAGGGAAGTACATATGCGCATCTGTGCGCCTCCCATCCGTTACCCCTGTTTCTTTGGTGTTGACATGGCGTCCCGCCGGGAGCTGATCGCAGCCCAGAAATCAATACCGCAGATCTGCCAGTTTATTGGCGCTGATTCGCTGGGTTACATAAGCGTGGAGGGGCTGATTCAGGCGGTGGCTCTACCTAGGGATGCCTTCTGCCTGGCCTGTTTTACCGGGGACTACCCCATACCGGTTCAGCTGGAGATGGATAAGCTGGCACTGGAGACGGTGCAGATAAACCGCCAGGTTCTCTCTGAGGTGGGGCGGCGCTAAGCCCCGGTATACTTCTTTCCCAAATCTCTGAGGTTGACAAAAGAGATTCATTTGTCCTAAAGTTTAGAACAAGTGTTCTTTTTAAAGGAGCTGGGATGAAGGGATTATCTGCCAAGCAGCAGCGCATCATTGACTTTGTCCGCGGTTTTATCTTGGATAACGGCTATCCGCCTACCGTCAGAGATATCCAGAGCGGCTGCGGCTTCAGCTCAACCTCGGTGGTTGATTACCATCTTAAAGTGCTGGCCAGGGAGGGGTACATCCGTCGCCACCCTGAGGTATCACGGGGCATTGAGCTGCTCACCAGGCCTTCCGCTTCGTCTCTGGTGCCGGTGCCGATCATTGGCTCAATAGCCGCTGGTGAGCCGATACCGGTCCCCACGCCTGATAGCTGGGACATCGCCGCCGGCGCCGAGATTCTGGAGGTAAGCGCTGATTTGACCCGCGGCCGGGAGGGGGTCTATGCGCTGAGGGTGAAGGGCTGGTCTATGGTTGATGCCCTAATTAACGATGGTGACCTTGTCCTGATGCAGTACGTGAATGTGGTGGAGAATGGGGAGATGGCCGCGGTGTGGCTCAAAGCGGAGAAGGAGGTCACCCTGAAGAAAGTGTACCTTGAGTCAGGGCGCATCCGCCTGCAGCCGGCTAACCGCCAGATGCGGCCCATCTATACCGAGCCGGACAATATTGAGATTCAGGGAAGGGTGATCGCGGTCATCAGGCGGCTGGTTTAACCGGGACGGAACCCGCAGAATCACAGCTTGATTTGATTTTTGCTGACGGTAGGGATAAACTTGATTTGATTTCATTTGACAGGCAGGGTAAATTAGTGGTAGCTTGAGGGGTAGCGGAAGTGGCGGCTGGAGCAATCTGGCGATAGAAAGAGGAGGCTATGCTTTTATCCCAGTTTCAGCGGGTGGGCCGGGACCTTTTCACGCGAGGGCTGGTTTCGTCTCACAGCGGCAACCTGAGCATCAGGCTGGGCGATAACCTGATCATCACCCGCCGTGGCAGTATGCTCAACTCCCTTGAGGAGAATGACTTGATTGAGACTGGGATAAGCAAAAATAACCGAGCCACACCTCTAGCCTCAGCGGACCTGGCCATCCACCGGGCCATCTATCGGGAGACCCAGGCTTTAGCCATCGTCCACGCTCATCCGCCCCACGCTGTGGCCCTCTCCATGACCGATGTGGAAATCATGCCCACGGTTGATGACTTCGCTGCCATGGGGCCGGTTCCCGTGGTGGGCTGGGATGTGGAATCCAAATCAGGAGAGCTGGCGGAGGTAATCGCTCGGGCGCTGAAACAGCACCGGATTATCATGGTGCATAACCATGGCAGCTATGCCATCGGTCAGTTGCTTGAGGAGGCCTACCACTTCACCACGGCGCTGGAGCAGAGCAGCCAGGTTATCTGCCTGATGAGGTCGCTGCAGGTAAGCCCGCTGAAAGAGTAGCCTATTTGGTGTAGACCGGCGTGCACCAGTCAAGATATTTGGGATTGTTGCCCCGTATTACCTCAGCGTAAAGTTCCTGTAGTTTTCGGGTTATCTCCCCAATTTCGCCGTCGCCTATCTGGCGGTGGTCTATCTCGGCTACTGGGGTGATGTGGGCGGCGGTGCCGGTGAGGAACACCTCGTCAGCGTAGTAAAGTTCAGCGCGGTCAACCGGCCGCTCAATGGTCTCAATGCCCAGCTCGTTTTTGGCCAGCGTGATGACGCTATCGCGGGTGATACCAGGCAGGATATTATTGTAGGTGGCTGGGGTGACCAGTTTGCCATCAATGACCAGGAAGATATTCTCCCCGCTACCCTGGGCGACGTAACCATCGGAGGTGAGCATAATCGCCTCATCAAAGCCGCTCTCCACCGCCTCCGATTTGGCCATGGCATTGCCGGCGTAATGGCCCATGATTTTCACCTGCGGCGGGACCGAGTTATCCGTGGGACATTGCCAGGAAGAGACGATACACCTGGCCTTGTCCACATCTATATATCGTCCCCAGGGGATAATGAACACCAGGTAATCATCCTCAACGTCATGCACGCGGACGCCCAGGGACTGGCCACTCTTGTAAGCCAGTGGGCGTATGTAGATATCCTCCTCAAACCCGCACTTACGGGCAAGCTCCACCGTTATCTGGCACAGCTCATCTATGGTGTAGGGCAGCTTGATCTTCAGCACCCGGCAGCCTTTGAGCAGCCGCTGGTAGTGCTCTTTCATGCGGAAGAGGTAAATCTGCTTGTGCTGGCTGTTCCAGTTGCCCCTGATGCCCTCAAAGATAGCCGTGCCGTAGTGGAGCGCCGAGGTCATGACGCTTATCTTGGCTTCAGCCAGAGGGACAAACTGATTTTTGAAAAAAGCGTACGATGGCATTTGAGGGTCTCCCTTTCTAGTGGCTAGTTACCCTCATTATAGCTACTGCGTGGATAGAAAACAAGGGGCAGATTTCGGGTGAAAAGCGCTATACACGCCGGGTTTCGGGTTTTCCGCAGCCTTTACCGGCTGGGGGTGTGAAGGGTGTGGCCGTCACCGGCCTCCGGGAAGATGTCTTTTAAGCGCAGGGTGCCTCCGGTCTGGATGGCGCTGAAACCGTATTTGCGGCGGATGCGGTCAATGGCTTGGTTCAGCTTCTCCAGCCTCTGCGCCGACGTGTCCAGCATATCCAGCTGCCGCCCGGAGGCCACCAGGCTTGATGCGCCAATGCCGAGGAGGCGTATGGCCCGCTTTTCCCCAGCCAGCTCCCTCTTTAGCAACTTTAGCGCGGTGTCAAAGATGACTTGGTCAATGTCGGTGGGTGGTTCTAGGGTGTGTTGGCGGGTGATGGTGGTGAAATCAGCGTATCTCAGTTTTAGGGTGATGCATCTAGTTAGCTTACCCTTCTGGCGCAGGTCACTGCCAACCCGCTCGCTGAGGTAGCGCAGCGCCGCCTTGAGGAAGGAGGGGTCTCTGGTGTCTTGGGCGAAGGTGGTTTCTCGGCTGGTGGACTTGGCGCCGGCGGGAGGCTCCACTTTGCGCTCATCAATGCCGCAGGCGTAACTGCGCAGCATCTCGCCCCAGGCGCCAAAGTGGCTTTTGAGCGTATCCAGAGGGAGCTTAGCCAGCTCGCCGATGGTGCTGACGCCCAAGTCTTTTAATATCTGCTGGCTCTTTTTGCCCACCCCGGGCAGTTTGGCCACCGGCAGGGGCTCCAGAAAGGCGCCTTCCTCCCCGGCCGGTACTTCGAGTAATCCATCTGGCTTGGCCATATCAGAGGCAATCTTGGCGACCACCTTACTACCGGCGATGCCCACTGAGGCGCAGAGCCCAAGCTCGTCCTTGATCCGCTGTCTTATTTTTTCTGCCATTTGCTTGATTGAGCCGTGGATGGACTCAAAGCCGGTGGCATCTAAATAAGCTTCATCAATGCCCAGTGGCTCAAGGTAGGGGGAAAAATCGGCCAGGATGGCCATGAACTTCTGCGAGACCTCCCGGTATCTATTGAAGTTGCCCTCAATGAAGATGGCCTGGGGGCAGAGGCGGCTGGCGGTAACCAGGGGCATGGCGGAATGGACGCCAAAGGCGCGGGCTTCATAGGAGGCGGCGGCAACCACGCCCCTGCGGTCAGGTCTGCCCCCGACGACCACTGGTTTACCTTTGAGCTCTGGATTGAGCACCTGCTCCACGGAGACGAAGAAGGCGTCTAGGTCAATGTGCATAATCCGGCGTGCCATTTTTCACATCCTGACCAGCTGGATTGCCTTTAAGGGACAGGCCCGGGCGCAATCGCCACAGCCCCGGCAGGTGGATGGGTGGAACATGGGTATCTGGCAAGGGGCCTCCTGCTTGATCAGTTTATGCGGGCAGGCTGAGGCGGCAAGGCAGACCCCTTGGTTACACTTTTCCGGCTGGCACTTATCAAAGGCCAGCAGCGCCATCTTATTCGGCATGGTCCCCGGCCTGCATCGCCTTTTCGATTCTTTTCAGCTCCTCCAGCTCCTCCTCTAGCCTCTCCAGCTCCTGCCACATTGCTATCGGCACCGAATGCGCCGGCCAGCGCGCCCTGAGGTCAGCCAGCTTCGCCTCGAGCTCCTTTCGCCGCTCCGTAACCTTGGGCCGGCCCTCCTCCCGGGAGACAAACCCTTTAACCCTGCGCTCAAAGACGCTTCTGGGCAGCAGGACACGGCGCTGGCATTTGAGGCATTTGATGCCAATATCCGCCCCCACTCTGACCACCCGCCATTCGTAGCTGCCACAGGGGTGCTTCTTCTTGAGGCGGACCACGTCATCCAGCTTTATCTCCATAACCATCCTTCACTTTCTTTTCAGCGGATGAAAATCAAAATTACCAGTCCGACGATGGCCACCGTTAGTGTACCCACAACCATCGCCTGCCACCAGCGCAATTTCTGGGCGGCGGCAATGGCAATAGGGAACAATATAAGATACCATGCCACGGCGATAAATTGGTAGGCTACGGCGAAGCCTCGCCAAAACCCTGGTCGGGCGATTATTTCTTGCCATTCTGCTGGGCTCATCACGCCGAGGAGGAACAGAAGGGTCTCAATTGTTTCCGGAATCCAGGTGACAAATGAAGGTATCGTCAGGGCAAACCCCAGAACGGCGAAGGTGCCTTCAAAGGTGCCCCTTCCCTTGAAGGCTTGGCTCATCAGTTGCGCTAGGCCGCTGGCCAGTATCCAGGCCAGAAAATACACTGGCATGGCAAAGAATATTTCCCAGAAATAGTAATCCTCAGCCGGGATGGCTATCCAGGCGGGAGTGCTGATGTCAGCACCGACAACCGCTAGGCCGATGATGGTCAAGGTGTAGAGGATGCCGATGAGCAGGACAGCGCCGAGGCTATGGGTCAGCAGCTTGGGGTCGGCGAGCAAGAGGTTGAAGGCGCGCCGAGGATTAATAACAACGCCGCCAAGATAGCTCCAGAATCGGCCCATTTCCTCCCCCGTTTTATCAGGACTGGCTACGGTAGTGGTTGATCTGGTCACGTAGCTCAGCGGCGGCGCGGCGGGCTGCCTGGGCAAAGTCCTTTCCCTGCGAGGCGTAGATGACCTGCCGTGAGGAGTTGATGAGCGTCCTCTCACCGCGGGCATCGGCCCCGTGGCGGACGGTCAAGGCCAGGTCTCCACCTTGGGCGCCGATGCCCGGTATCAGGAGCAGCATATCAGGGTGGTAGCTGCGGATAAGTTTTAGTTCTTCAGGGTAGGTGGCGCCGACCACCAGTCCAACATTGCCGTGGGCGTTCCATTGGCTTGCCTTGAGGGCGACGAGTTCAAACAGTGGGCGGGGACCATCCTCTGCCTCAGCGCGGAGGGCCTGAAAGTCAACGGCGCCGGGGTTTGAGGTCCGGCACAGGATGAACACTCCCCGCTCATGGTACTGGATGAAAGGCTCAATTGAGTCAAAGCCGAGGTAGGGGTTCACCGTGGTGGCGTCAAAGCCAAGATTATCGAAAATGGCTTTAGCGTAGGCTTTGGCCGTATTGCCGATATCACCCCGCTTGGCATCACCGATCGCCGGGATATCGTCGGGAATATAGGCCACAGTCTGCTTTAAGGCCTCCATCCCTTCGGCTTGCAGAACCTCGTAGAAGGCGAAGTTGAGTTTGTAGGCGCAGACTAGGTCAGCGGTGGCGTCAATGATGGCTTTATTGAATTCAAGGACGCTTACCCCGTCAGGCATCCGCTCTGGGTCAGGGTCAAGGCCGACGCAGAGCAGGCTCTTATTTTTTCGGGCTATCTTGGCCAGCTTTTCGCTGAAGTTCACCGGGGTCCTCCAGGGGGTGGCGAGACGGGTTGGTCACTGGCTGGTATCATATTGGGTGGTCTGGGCCTCGGGGGGCAGCATGTTGCCCAGGATTTTCTGGAGGGCCATGGTGTGGCTGCAGAGCCCCCAGCTGGAGAAGAAATGGCAGGAACAGTGCCACTTTCCCTCTTTATAGCCAGTTATATAGCGGTCATTCTCCCCGCGGAATTCCACTGAGAATTCGGAGAAGGTAATCCGGTCAGTCTCTTGGGCGTAGCGCTTGGCCTTTTCAATCTTGCCGATCAAGCTGGACTGCATAATCAATCCCTCCTCAAACTTAAAAAGCACTGGCCTGGTCGGGCGCAGTGCTTTCCTTCCCTATAATAAGCGTTCAGAGCCAAATGCATCATCCTGGGCCAATTAAGCTCTCATTTATTTAATTCTAGCCTCTTTGCCGGGATAAGTCTAGGCGGAAAACTGGAAAATATAACGGGAAAATGAAAAAAGTTCGAAAAAGGCCTCATCGCCGGCGAGTTTGCCCTGAGATAGGTTAATACGGTAAAATATGCCGAGAATTTTTGCCTGAGGTGACCCGGGTGCCTACTTATGAATATGAGTGCGGTGATTGTCAGCACCGGTTTGAGAGAAGGCAGAGCTTTGACGCCGAGCCGGTGGCCATGTGTCCGGAGTGCGGGGGGAAAGCTCGCCGCGTCATTCACTCCATTCCGGTTATCTTCAAGGGAAGCGGCTTCTATATTACTGACAGCCGCCAGAGCCGCAACCCTGGAGGGGAACGAGCCAGCGAGACAAAAGAGGAAGGGAAGAAGGAGCCGTGAAAGCGCTGCTGCAGCGGGTTACCCGAGCCTCGGTCAGCATTGATGGTGAGGAGGTGGGCAGGATAGGCCGGGGGCTGGTGGTTTTCCTCGGCGTCGCCAGCGGAGATACCGAGAAAGATGCCCAGTACCTGGCTCAGAAGGTGGCGGGCCTACGCATTTTTGCCGATGAGGAGGGCAAGTTCAACCTTTCCGCTCTGGAGGTGAATGCGGAGCTACTATTGGTGAGCCAGTTCACTCTTCTAGCGGATACCAGAAAGGGACGCCGGCCGAGCTTTATTGAGGCGGCGCCGCCAGCTCAGGCGGAGGCGCTATTTAGCTACTTTGTTGAGCAGATGCGCGCCACGGGACTTAAGGTGGCAACGGGGCGGTTTCAGGCGTATATGCAGGTGGAAATCCACAATGATGGCCCGGTGACCATCATGCTAGATAGCAGCCAGAAAGCGTAAAATTCACCTTGATATTAAGGGTTCCTCTGGATTAGCCAGCTTGAAGGCTTGTGGGTCAAACTCAAGGCTGATGTCCAGGGCTTTTACCGAGTGGGTGAGGGCGCCAACTGAGATGAAATTGACCCCAGATGCCGCCGCCTGACGGACGTTGGCTAGAGTAATTCCTCCCGAGGCTTCGGTCTTCACCTGACCTGAGAGTGAGCTTAGCACGCGGCGCATTTCCTCAGGGCTCATATTATCCAGCATGATGATGTCTGCCCCGGCCTCGGCGGCCTCCATGGCTTCCTGGGCGGTGTCAACCTCAACCTCAATAGGCATCCCCTGGGGGGCACTGCGCCTGGCCTTGGCCACGATATCCTTCAAGCTCATGCCCAGGGCGCGCAGCGCGGCGAGGTGGTTATCTTTGATCAGGATGCCATCACCGAGGTGCAGGCGGTGGTTTCTGCCTCCACCCAGGCGCACGGCGAGCTTCTCCAGCGCCCTCAGGCCAGGGGTGGTCTTGCGGGTATCGGTGATGCTGGCGCCAAGTCCCTTGGTCCTGGCGACATATCTGGCGGTCTGGGAGGCGATGCCGCTAAGCCGTTGCAGGAAGTTGAGGGCGGTGCGCTCGGCTTTGAGGATACTGGCCACCCGGCCGGAGATGATGGCGACGGTATCTCCGGGCTTTACTTTAGCGCCATCTTGGAGCAGCACCTCCATTTTGAGGGATGGGTCAACGCGCCGGAAGACCTTCCTGGCCACCTCAATGCCGGCAAGTATCCCCCTCTCTTTAGCCAGTATGGAGGCTTTGCCCGCTAAATTGGGTGGGATGAGTGCCTCGGTGGTGATGTCACCATGACCCAGGTCTTCGGCCAGGGCGAGGTCAACGATGCTATCGATCTGTTCCTCAGTTGAGGGCGCTTTCTTCATTTCCTTGCCCCTTAAAGACTATCTCGGGTGAAGATGATGTGGCGCTGCCACTGGGGGGAGCTCTGGGGGAAGTCGGAGCGGAAGTGAGCCCCCCGGCTCTCCTCCCGGAGAAGCGCGGCCTCAGTCATCAGGCGGCCGGCCAGCACTAGGTTGTGCAGTTCGTAGGAGGGACGGTCAGTGGGTGGGGGCAGGGACTTCTGCCAGGCGGCCAGAATCTCGGCGGCCTGGGTCAGGCCTTCCCGGTCGCGGATGACGCCCACTTTATCCCAGAGGAGCTTTTGCAGGGCGGAGAAGCTGGGGGCCGGCGCTGACCTTGGCGTCTCCCTTTGCCTCAGCACGCAGTGCAGGTTGGCGCCGCTGGTATCCTTGGGCGCTCTCCCCTTGGCTTCCTTGGCCGTCCGTTGCATGATTCGTTTGCTGAAGACAACCACTTCCAGCATGGAGTTTGAGGCGAGCCGGTTGGCCCCGTGCACCCCAGTGCAGGCGGTTTCCCCGGTGGCGAAGAGCCCGGCGATATTGGTTTCCCCCCAGCAATTGGTCTTGATGCCGCCCATCATGTAGTGGGCCGCCGGCGCCACCGGCACCATCTCCTTAGTGATATCCAGGCCGTGGTCCAGGCAGAAACGGTAAATGTGGGGAAAGCGGGTGGTGATAATATAGGGTGAGAGGTGAGTCACATCAAGGAAGACCTTATCTGAGCCAGTTTTCTTCATCTCATAGAGTATGCTGCGGGCAACCGTGTCTCGCGGGGCCAGGTCTCCCTGGGGGCTATAATCAGGCATGAAGCGGTGGCCATTGATATTGCGCAGTATCCCGCCCTCGCCTCTGACCGCTTCCGAGATGAGGAAGGGGGCTACCCCGGGCAGGTGCAGCGCCGTGGGATGAAACTGGAAGAACTCCATGTCCATAATCTCCGCCCCAACCTTGAAGGCGAGGGCGATGCCATCACCGGTGGCGATGTCGGAGTTGGTATTGAATTTGAAGAGCTGTCCGGCACCGCCAGTGGCCAGGATGAGATAGCGGCACTCGAACTCGGCGGTGGAGCCGGTGCGGGAGTCAAGCACCTTTATTCCCCTGGCGGTTTCCTCTTCCACCAGAATCTCGGTGGCCAGGGTATCTTCAAGCACCGGGATCTTGGCGGCGCGCACCCGCTTGCTTAAGGTGACCTCAATGTGCTCCCCGGTGGCATCGCCCCCGGCGTGCAGGATGCGGGGGACACTGTGGGCTGCCTCTCGGGTGAGCGCGATCTCACCATTAATGGTGTCAAAGGGCACGCCCAGATTGACCAGCTCGGCGATGCGGGCGGGGGCTTCACTAACTAGGATGCGCACCGCCTCCTCATCGCACAGCCCATCCCCGGCGGTGATGGTGTCCTTGAAATGGAGCTCGGGGGAGTCATCCCGGCCGATGGCGGCGGCAATACCTCCCTGGGCGTGTCTGGTATTGCAGTCATCAATGCTGCCTTTGGTGATCACCAGCACGCTGCCCTGCTCTTTGGCTAGTAGAGCGGTGTAGAGCCCGGCGATGCCACTGCCCACGATGATATAGTCATAGTGGCTCATTTGGTTATCCAAAAAACCTCAGTTTCTGGCGAAGCTGGTTACTTTTCTCGGCGGCCGGCGACGCTGTCTCTGGCTACCCTGAGGGTGGCTCCTGATTCCACCTTGATAACGATGCTATCATCGCTTAAGCTTTCCACCACCCCGTAAATTCCGCCGGCGGTGATTACCTTGTCACCCCGGCGTAGCTCCTGCATCAGTTGCTCATGCTCCTTCTGCCGCTTGCGCTGCGGCCGGATGATGAGGAAGTAGAAGACGCCGAAGATAAGCACCAGGAAGATGATGATCGACCAGTCAAAGCCGCCTTTCTCCGTTCCTTCCGGTGGCGCGCAGCCACCAAGCAAAACGAGTAGAGCCATGAGCCAGCTAGCCAGTATTCCCAGTCTCAACATTTTGCCTCCTTATTCAGTTTGATAGCTTGCCCTGGAGTGACCAGGGGCTTGTCCTTTCAATTTTGATATTTACCAGCTTTCCCAGGTGGTCACCATCACTGCTGAAGAAGACCAGCTTGCCGGTGCGGGTGCGGCCCTGCCACTTATCCTTCGCTTTCCCTTCAACCAGAATCTCCACCGTCTTATTCAGCAACTGGGCATTGATCTCGGCGGCGATTTGCTCTTGGAGCTGCTCGATAATGTTCAGACGTGCTTTTTTCTCGGCGGGGGGGACATTATCCTCAAGCTCTTTGGCGGCGCTGGTCCCCGGCCTGGGGGAGTAGGCGGCCACATGCACCGTGTCAAATCTTAGCTCAGAGAGAAGATTTACCGTTTGCTCAAACTGCTGGGTGGTCTCAGAGGGAAAGCCGACAATGACATCGGTGCTTAAGGCTACTTCAGGTATCCGGTCTCTTATTTTGCCCACCAGCTCCCGGTACTGGGCCGCGGTGTAGCCACGCCTCATCGCTCTCAAGATGGCGTCATCGCCGGCCTGAACTGGGAGGCTTATCTGCTCACAGACCTTGTCCAGGCGGGCTACGGCGTCAATGAGTTTATCGCTCATGTCCTTGGGATGATTGGTGAGGAAGCGTATCCGCACCAGTCCCTTGATGGCATTTAGCTCGCCCAATAGGTCGGCCAGGTCAGGTTTATCTGGCAGGTCATGTCCGTAGGAATCCACGTTCTGTCCCAGGAGGGTCACCTCTTTCGTCCCGCGGCGCACTAGCTCCCTCACTTCACAGACGATCTCCGCCAGCGGCCGGCTTCTCTCCCGGCCGCGGCGATAGGGGACAATGCAGTAGGAGCAGAAGTTATCGCAGCCCTGCATAATGGGGACGAAGGTGCTGGGGGAGGGGTGCTGAAGCGGCGTCGGGAGCTTAGCAAGATTTTCCAGCCAGGGAGGTGGTTCTCCCGGCCCGAAGAAGTAGTCAATGTGAGGGAAGCTCTCTTTGAGCTGGTCAGCCTGGGAGTCCACCAGACACCCGGTGACCGCCAGAGTGACATCAGGATGCGCCTTCTTGAGCGCCTTGAGTGACTTGAGCTTATTGATGACGCGGTTCTCGGCGCTCTGGCGCACCACGCAGCTATTGAGCACGATGATGTCAGCCTCCAGAGGGGACTGGGCCGGCTGGTAGCCCAATTGTTCCAGATAGCCGGCCAGCCGCTCCGATTCTGCCTTGTTCATCTGACAGCCGATGGTCCAGACATAGTAGCCAGGCATGGTTTGACCGCTCACCCCGAAATCTGGTTTCCCAATAAAATATTACCCCTTTTCAGGGGCATATGTCACTTTATCTGGCGGAGGGAGTGGGATTCGAACCCACGACCCCGGTTTCCCAGGGTAAGCGCTTAGCAGGCGCCCGCACTAGACCACTATGCGAT
>MTNR01000070.1 GCA_002011495.1 Dehalococcoides sp. JdFR-56
CAGCGCCGCCGCTTTCTTCCCGGCCACGCGCATGACGTTGGTCGCCCCCATCTTGCCGCTGCCATACCGGGTGACATCCACCCCGGCATACCACTTGCTGACGATGACGCCAAAGGGAATCGAGCCCAGCAGGTAGCCGACCAGCACCACAGCAGCGAACTTGGCAATGATCACGGCTCTCTCCTTGCTTTGAAGACCAGGCGAAGCGGCGTGCCAGCAAAACCAAATGCCTGGCGCAGCTTGTTCTCCAGGTAGCGCCGGTAAGAGAAATGAACGAGACTGGTATCATTGACAAAGAAGACAAAGGTGGGGGGATTTGTCTCAGCCTGAGTGGCATACAGAATCTTGAGCCGTCGGCGGCCGCTGGCGGGCGGGTGGTGGGCAGACACAGCCTGCTGGATGACGTCATTGACCTCAGCCGTAGTCAGCCGTTTCAGCCTCTCCTGATACACCTGGCGCACCTGCGGCATAATCTTGGCTACTCCCTGTCCCAGCTTGGCTGAAATGTACACCACCGGCGCATAAGCAATAAACTTGAGCTCGCTCCTGATATATTTATTCCAGGTGGTCAAGTCTTTCTCGGCGATGAGGTCCCATTTGTTGACCACCACCACTACCCCCTTGGCTGCCTGCTGAATATAGCCAGCGACGTGCATATCCTGCGCCGTTACCGCCTCCGTGGCATCCAGCACCAGCAGCACCACGTCTGCCCGGTCAATGGCCCGCAGCGCCCGGATGACGCTGTAGCGCTCTATCCCGCTTGCTATTCGTCCCCGCCGTCGGATACCAGCAGTATCAATAAGTAGCACACTTTGCCCATCAAAGTCAAATAGGGTATCAATGGCATCACGGGTGGTCCCGGGGACATCATCAACAATGGCCCTTTTCCCGCCAACCAGGGCGTTTAACAGCATTGACTTACCGACATTAGGCCTGCCGACGATGGCCACCTTCATCNCCTCCGGCCCCGCCTCAACCGGCGGTGGCGCCGGCAGCAGGGAGACAGTCTTATCCAAGAGCTCGGCGATACCCCGGCCATGATGGGCACTGACGGCCAGCGGCTCCCCCAGCCCTAGCTGGTAAAATTCCACCGCCTCAGCTTCCAGTCTGGCGTTATCCGCCTTATTCGCCGCCAGCAGCACGGGCTTGCCCACCCGGCGGAGTTTGTCCGCTATCTCCAGATCCAGGGGGACCACCCCGCTTCTTGCGTCCACCAGGAAGATGATGACATCCGCCTCAGCGATGGCCACCTCCACCTGCTCCCTGACCTCCTCTGCCACAGGGGAGCCAGGCGCCAGCTCCAGACCGCCGGTATCCACCATGGTGAATTCAACCTCCCGCCAGGAGACGCTGGCGAAGACGCGGTCACGGGTCGTTCCTGGATGGTCCTCAACGATGGCCAGTGGCCTCCCCGCCACCCGATTGAGCAGGGTGGATTTGCCCACATTCTGCCGGCCCACAATTGCCACTATCGGCTTGCTCACCTCCGCCTGCTTCCCTCCCATGATAACCGGTTGTCCAAAGAGGGAAAGTCCTCCTGGCACCATCTCCCTCTGGAGTAGGGAGAGCCGAAAAAACTTAACCGCCTTTCTTGGCAATCTCCTGAGCCAGCTTCACGCTCGGAGGCTCAATCCCGGTTCGGGAGATACTCCTCAGCTCCATAATATTATCCCGGAAATTCTGCACGAAGGCGTTATACTCCATGACAAACTTGTTGTACTGGTCGATGGCCTCCTGGGGAACCTCCATCTTCTCCGCCACCTCATAGAACTGCTCGACGAAGTCATGATATTGGCTGGTTATCAGCCAGAACTCGTTGAGGTAGCTATGCAGGTAATCGGCAAACTTCCTGAGCCCGATGTCACTCTTCATCCGGCTGATAAAGCTATCAGACCAGCTGTTGAAAATGCGTCGTGACATATCACACGCCCGCGCCCACTCCCACAGCTTGGGGTTCTCAACGCCGAAGAGGCCATCAATGACAGCGAAGATAGATAGTGAGGAATCACCCATAAACCGGCGGTTAAAGTATTCGGCCAGCTGCCTCAGCTTCACCGAGGAGCGCTCCAATTGCCTTTCCCGGGCCTTGATCACCGTCACCACCAGGCCGATGCCCAGAATCAAAATCATGGCCGGGGCCACTGCCTCAATCGGCCAGCCAAGAATATAACCCGCCACCGCCAGCGCGGTGATGAGAGCAGGATACCAACCTCGGTTGATGAGTATCTTGAGCGTGTACATGCTAGCCCCCCTTGGCTCATTATTCAGCTGGCGCTATCTCCAGCTCGATGAGGAGACAAGCTCACCCTATGCCCTAAAGTATATCACGAAAGGCTGGTTATGCCAAAGCGCCCCAAAATCGGTGCAGTGGCCATTGACAGAACCCCATCCCTGTAGTATAACTCTGGAATACCCGGCTGATAGGGAGGTTTGGTTCTGAAATGGAGGAAAAGGAGGCTTTAAGATGACCGCTACGGAGAAGTTCACCGTGTCCGGAAGCCAGCTCGTGGAGAAAATAAAACAGCTCATCCACGAAGGGAATATCAGAAGGGTGCGCCTGCTGCACGAAGGACGAACCGTAATCGAGATTCCGCTGTCAATCGGCGCCCCGGCCGCCGCCATCGGGATTCTGGCCGCCCCGGTTCTAGCTGCCATCGGCGCCTTCGCCGCGCTGGTTGCCGAATGCACCATCGAGGTCGAGAAGGTGGAGAAGCCTAAGTGAAAGGGAGCTACGTTATCCTCATCAGGCTACCCCGAGCCACTACCATCGCCATCGGCAGCCGGAAAGAGGCCCATTTCCCCCGTGGCCACTACGCCTACGTGGGCTCAGCCTTGAGCGGGCTTGAGGCCAGGCTATCACGCCATCTCAAACCGGACAAAAAACCGCACTGGCACATTGACCGCCTGCTTGAGCGAGCCCGCATTACGGATATCATTATCGGCGAGGCCGATGGCAAGCTTGAGTGCGCCATCGCTCGGGCGCTCGGCGCGCGGTTTGACTGCGTTCCCGGCTTTGGCTCCAGTGACTGCCCCTGCCCCAGCCACCTCTTCATGGCGGCTCAAGGGGAGCGCCTCAAATCGGCCGCGGCGCAGGCGTTCCAGCAGCTTGGGGTAACGCCCAGATTGATGGAGCTGGAGAGCAAGCCAAGATGACCGAGATTATCCTCATCAGGCACGGAGAAACGCAGTGGAATGTGGCCGAGGTATTCCGGGGCAGAATTGATATTGAGCTCAATGAAACCGGGATAAAGCAGGCAGAGCTCCTGGCAGCACGTTTAAGCAAGCTGAAGCTAGAAGCTATTTACTCCAGCCCCCTAAAACGCGCCCTCAAAACCGCGGAAATCATCGCCCGCTATCAGAAACTTGAGGTCAGTATCGCCCCGGGTCTAGTTGATTTGGACTTCGGTAAGTGGCAGGGGCTAGCTCACCAGGAGGTAAAAGATAAATATCAGGAGCTTTACGCCACCTGGCTTGAGCACCCAGAGCGGGTGAGGATGCCCGAGGGGGAAAGCCTGGATGAGGTGAGGAGAAGGGCGATGGACGTGGTGAACCATGTCACCGCCAGGCACCGGGGAACGGTGGTTCTGGTCTCCCACCGGGTGGTGAACAAGGTCCTCATCTGCGCGCTATTGGGGCTGGATAACTCCCACTTCTGGAAGATAAAACAAGATACCTGTGGCTTAACCATCTTCACCTATGAGGGGGGAGAGTTCATCCTCACCAAGCACAATGACACCTGTCACCTTAGAGGCCTGGGCAAGGCGCAGTCGAGTGACTTTTGAGCTTGCCCCTTTACATACCCCGAGAAGACGTCTACAATGCAAGTAGGGCAGTTTTTGAGAAACGGAGGTAGTCGCCAGTGGGCATTGAATGGATCCGTGACCTGGCCATAGTCGTCCTGGGTTTTGGCGTAACCATGGTTTCGGTCTTCATCGGGATACTAGCCTTCCTGCTTTATCGCAAGCTCAGACCAATACTGGACTCGGTGAAAGCCACCGCCGAAACGGCGGAGCATATCTCCTCAACCATGAAGGAGGAAGTGTGCCATCCCTTAGCTCAGTTGGCCGCCTTTATTCAGGGCGTCCGTCAAGCGGTCAGCCTATTCAGTGGACTAGCGCGGAGAAAGGAGGGAAGCAGAAATGGCTGAGAAAGATGCCGGCAGCTTCGCCATCGGATTCTTCCTTGGTGCGCTCGTTGGGGTAGCCATCGGTTTCCTCTACGCACCCAAACCGGGAAGGGAGACCCGAGAACTGATCAAGGAGAAGGCGGAAAGGGCAGCGGAGAAGGCAAAGGAGGCCGCAGTCCAGGCGGAAAAGAGGGTGGAAGAAAAACTTGGCCGAAAGTAGCCAAGCAAAGGAAATCACCGAATTGGGCGGCATCTGCCGCCGCAGCCACCTCTCAGGCCTTGGTCCAAGAGGCGGGCTTGATAAGCAATGACAAGCACACTCCGTAAACACTGGCGCCTGGCAGCTCTGCTGCTGGGCGCGGTCATCATCCTCTGGGTTCTGTATCTGCTGAGAACCGCCATACTTCCCTTCGTTCTCGGTCTGGTGCTGGCCTATCTTCTGCTGCCGATTATCTCCTGGCTGGAGGGAAAGCTACCACGCCCGCGCAATCACCCCGATTTCAAGCGCGTCATCTCCATCGCCATCGTCTTCCTCACCCTTTTTGCCCTCATCGCCGGCTTTTCCTACTTCATCGTGACCGCGGTCATTGAGGCTTCCTTAACTCTGGCGGAGAGCGCCCCTTACTTTATCGGCAAGAGCCTGTTCCAGATACAGGAGTGGCTTGATATCCTGCGCCAGCAGGTTCCCCCCGAGGTACGCCAGCAGGTGGACAAGGCCCTAATTGATGCCGGCATAGCCCTGGGCAACAGCATCAGAGAGGCCTTCATCAAGGGTATCTCATCCATGCCCCAGACCTTCAGCGTCTTCCTCGGCCTGGCAGCACTGCCCCTCTTCCTCTTCTACCTCCTCAAAGATTCGGAGAAGCTGAAAGACAGGTTCTATAACACCCTCCCGTCCGCAGCCGCCGAACATGTCAGGAACCTCGCCTGCATCGTGGAAAGGGTGCTGGGCCGATACATCCGCGCCCAGCTCATGCTCGGGCTCATTGTCGCTTACTTTACCTTCATCGGCCTGCTCATACTGGAGATACCGTTCGCCCTGGTACTGGCGATACTAGCTGGCGTGGGAGAACTTATTCCCACCCTGGGGCCTTGGATCAGCGGCGCTGTGGTCGCCATCGTCACCCTGGCTCTGGCCCCAGAGAAGGTGCTCTGGGTGATCCTGCTTTTTCTGGTTATCCAGCTCTTTGAGAACAGCCTGCTTGTCCCCCGGATTCAGGGGGGTTATCTGCGTCTGCATCCCGCCCTCATGATATTCCTGCTCGTCCTGGGAGCCTACCTCGCCGGTTTCTGGGGGCTCCTGCTCGCCGGCCCGCTCACCGCCACCGGCATCGAAATCTACCACTACATCCGCCGTCACTACGAGGCAGAAAATACCGACAAGCCGCCTGAGTAAGCCAAAATTTTCTCCTGTCCCTTTAAGCCCCCGCTCTGCTATAATTAAGTTATGAAAAAGCCGCTCCTCGTCTTGTTTGACGGCAATGCCATAATTCACCGCGCCTACCACGCCTTTGAGGCGACCAAATACCGCGCCGCCAAACCACTTACCGTATCCAAAACCGGCGAGGTGGTGAGCGCCGTCTACGGCTTCGCCCTCATGCTGCTCAAGGCGCTATCTGAGCTCAAGCCCACCCACTACGCCATCGCCTTCGACAAGAAAGCGCCCACCTTCCGCCACCAGCTCTTTGAGCAGTACAAGGCCCAGCGCCCCCCAACCCCGGATGAGTTGCTCGGTCAGATAGAGCGGGTAAGGCAGCTGGTGGAGGCCTTTCGCATCCCCATCTTTGAGCTTGATGGCTATGAGGCTGATGATATTCTGGGCACCCTCAGCCGCCAGGCCACCGAGCAGGATATTGACACCATCATCGTCACCGGTGACGCTGACACCATGCAGCTGGTCTCGCCCCGGGTAAGGGTGCTCTACCCCAGGCCGGGCAAGAGCTTCAGTGATACCATGCTCTACGATGAGGCGGCGGTAACCGGTAAGTATGGCGTCAAGCCAGAACACATCGCCGACCTCAAAGCGCTGGTGGGTGACCCGTCCGACAACATCCCCGGCGTTCCAGGCATCGGTGAGAAAACCGCCGTCAAGCTCATTCAGCAGTTTGGCCCCATAGAGGAAATCTACGCCCACCTTGACGAGGTAACCCCTCCCCGACTCCGCGATACGCTGCGGGAGAACGAGGCCATCGCCCGCCAGAGCAAGGAGCTGGCCACCATCGTTACCGATGCCCCGGTCAGCCTCAACCTGGCCCAGTGCCAGGCTGGCCAGCATGACCGCGAGCGGGTGACCGAGCTATTCCGCGAGCTTGAATTCGTTAGTCTTGTGCCCAGATTGGCCGAGCTGGAGGCAGGGGAAGCCCCACCCCAGGTCAAGGCCAAGCCAGCCAAGGGAGATTATCACATCATAAGCAGCACCCCCGCCCTGGACGAGCTTATCAGCCGCCTGAGAGCGGTCAAGTCCTTTGCCTTTGACCTGGAGACGACGAGCCTAAACCCCATGTCCGCTCAGCTCGTGGGCATCTCCTTCTCCCCGGCCCCAGGTGAGGCATACTATATCCCAGTGGGGCACACCGGCCTGGGAGAGATAGAACAGCTACCTCTAGGACAAGTCATTGAGCGCATCAAGCCCATCATGGAAGAGGCTAGCCTGGCCAAACTCGCCCACAACAGCAAGTACGATATGACGGTGCTGGCAGAATACGGGGTGAACGTGAGCAACCTCACCTTTGACACCATGGTGGCGGCTTACCTTTTGGGTGAGAAGTCACTGAACTTAAAAAACCTCGCCTTCGGCAGGCTGAACATCGAGATGACGCCCATTTCCGAGCTTATCGGCTCAGGGGCCAAGCAGCTCCCCATGTCCCAGGTGCCGATAGAGCAGGTGGCCGATTACGCCTGCGCTGATGCCGATATCACCGGGCAATTGGCAGAACTCCTAAGCCGGGAGCTTCACCAAGAAGGACTGTGGCAGTTATTCTCTGAGGTTGAGATGCCCCTGGTGCCGGTGCTTCTGCGCATGGAGAGAAACGGGATAGCCCTGGACACTGCCCTACTGAGGGAGATGTCAGACCAGCTTGGTGAGCAATTATCCAGGCTGGAGACGGAGATATTCAGCTGGGTCGGCCACGAGTTCAATATCAATTCCCCTCAGCAGCTGGGGGTGGTTCTGTTTGACGAGCTGAAATTGCCCACCGTGCGCAAGGGCAAAAACAAATACTCCACCGAAGCCTCGGTTCTGGAGGAGCTTAAAGCTTATCCCGTGGTAAGACTCATCCAGGATTACCGCCAGCTATCTAAACTCAAATCAACCTATATTGACGCCCTGCCCGGGCTGGTAAACCCCAAGTCAGGTAGGGTGCATACCAGCTTCAACCAGACGAGGACGGCCACCGGCCGGCTCTCCTCAAGCGACCCCAATCTCCAAAACATCCCCATCCGTGGCGAATTGGGTAGACAAGTAAGGCAAGCCTTCATCGCCCCGCCAGGCTACCAGCTTCTCTCTGGAGACTACTCGCAGATTGACCTCCGGGCGCTGGCTCACTTATCACAAGACCCAGGCCTACTCCGTGCCTTCCAGCAGGATGTGGATATACATGCTGCCACCGCCGCCCAGCTCTTCGGGGTGGACACCTCCCAGGTAACCCCGGATATGCGCCGCCTGGCCAAAACGGTCAATTTTGGCGTTATCTACGGCATGAGCGAGTACGGGCTGGAGCAGGCAACCGAGCTCTCACGGGAGGAGGCAGCCAAGTTCATCGCCGCCTACTTTGAAAAACACCCCAAGGTGAAGGAGTATCTCGAGTCCACCAAAGAGCAGGCGAGAAAAACCGGCTATGTGCAGACCATCCTGGGCAGAAGGCGGTTCATCCCGGAAATCAATTCCTCCAATCGGCAGCTGAGGGAGGCCGCCGAGCGCATGGCGATAAACATGCCGGTGCAGGGTACCTCGGCTGACGTCATCAAGGTGGCCATGATCAACCTGTGCCGCAAGATGGATGAGCAAAGCCTCAAAAGCAAGATGCTGCTCCAGGTACACGATGAGCTCCTCTTTGAGGTGCCTGATGAGGAGCTGGAGACGATGCGCCAGCTCGTTCCCGAGGTGATGTCCACGGCGCTCGAGCTCAGCGTCCCCCTGAAAGTGGACACCAAGGTAGGGAAAAACTGGGGGGAGATGGAGTAAAAAATGCCGGAGCTACCTGAGGTAGAGACGGTAAAAAATGAGCTTGCGCCCCACCTTATCGGGCACAAGTTCACTGATATCACCCTTCTCTGGGACAAAGTGGTAAAGCAGCCATCGGCTGAAGACTTCCGCTCGCGCCTTATCGGCCAAGAAATAACCGGGCTCTCCCGCCGGGGCAAGTATCTCTCCATTCATTTGAGCCGCGGTGATGAGCTGGTCATTCACCTCAAGATGAGCGGCTCGCTGCTCATCGGAAAGGGTTCATCAGCCCCACCCAAGCACACCCGGGCGATAATTCATCTGGATGGGGGCACCACTATCTTCTTCAGTGACCCCCGCAAGTTTGGGGCGATGTGGCTAGTGAAGGATAGCTCAAGCATCACCGGTAATCTTGGCCCGGAGCCCTTGGAAGCTAGCTTTAGCCCCGAGGTGCTGGCCAAGCGCCTGCATAACCGCCAGGCCCCGATAAAAGCCCTTCTCTGCGACCAGTCAGTCATCGCCGGCATCGGCAATATGTATGCGGATGAGGCCTTGTTTTATGCCAGAATTCACCCTTTGAGACAGGGGGGAAGCCTCTCTCCGGAGGAGATAGCGCGCCTTCACCAAGCCATCCAGCAGGTGCTGCGCACCGCCATCGGCAACAAGGGAGCCAGCATGGTGAACTACTATCGCCCCAGCGGGGAAACGGGAACCGCTCACTTTGAGTTCAAGGTTGCCCATCAGGGGGGCAAAAACTGCCCCGTCTGCCATAGCCCCATCCAGCGCATCAAGGTCCGCAACCGTGGCACCTACTTCTGCCCCAAGTGCCAGCCGGCGCCCTAATCATCCTAGTGTCCCAGCCGTTACCAGCGTGGCGGCATCCTGAAATACCTGCGGCAGCATCGTCTGAACAAAGCCGAAAAGCTCCATGAGTGACATGAGGACGCTGGAGCCTGCCACCCACCGCACCAGCCAGTCAAAGAGAGGATAAGCTAGCGTCACCAGCGCGAACACCACCAGCCCGATACTGGCGTTGAGCGCCCCCAGAGCGCCGCCCAGCAGCCGGAAAACCAGCCCCCTGCGCCAGATTTTCTGGACGATTCTCCTGGGCAAAAAGCTGACCAACTGCAGTATGGCGCTTATCAGCCCCAGGGTGATGAAGAAGCCGATAAAATTCTCCCACTTCTCTCCGGGAAGAAAGGAAAGCACCGTGGCCACCAGCCAGTAGGACCTGCCTGCCAGAGGGATGGCAATGACCAGCACCAGCAGCTTGAAGAATTGTTTCACCGCCCCCTCCCTCAGCCCACCGAAAAAGCTGAGGGCAATGATTCCGAGGGCGATGATATCCACCCACGTCACAGTCAGGTGTTCTCCGCTTTGGCAGGATGATAAAACGGGCCAAAAGTCAAATCACTGGCACCTTTCTTATTTCTTTTCTCCAGCTAGCTCCTGGAGAGCCGCGGAGTAAACCTCAAAGGTGCGCGAGTCAAAGAGGACGAACACCACCTCTTTAATGGAAGTAACATTCTCCCGAAGGAATGAGATAACCGCCTCCAGGGCTACCCGGGCTGCTTTCTCCACCGGATAGCCGTAGGCGCCGGTGCTTATGGAGGGAAAGGAGACGCTAGCTAGGTGGTTCTCCGCGGCTATCTTCAGACTGTTCTGATAGGCACTCTTGAGCAGCTCCGCCTCCCCTTTACCCCCACCATGCCAGATGGGGCCAACGGTATGAATGACGTGTTTAGCCTTCAGATTCCCGCCGGTGGTGATCACCGCCTGCCCAGTGGGCAAACGGCCCTGTCTAGCCACAATCTGCTTGCACTCCTCCAAGATAGCCGGGCCCCCAGCCCGGTGGATGGCTCCATCCACCCCACCACCTCCCATCAAGCTGGAGTTGGCGGCATTGACTATGGCATCGGTAGCCTGCCGGGTGATATCCCCTTGAATTATGGAGAGCTTGGTCTGGTTTATCTCCACTTGACTTTCTGCCATATTCTCCCACCTCCTAAAGAAGGATATTGAGTGAGCTTTAGAATGAGCAAAATGCCCTCTTTAAAATTTTTATCTCTCGCCCTTGAGGTAATCCACCGCCCACTGGATAACCTCCTCCCCCTCCAGCTCAAGCTCATAGTCCGGGGTTATGCCCTCACCTTCGATAACGTGCCCGCGCGGGGTGAGCCAGCGAGCGGTGGTGATGTACAGCCCAGAGCCATCTTTCAACTGGCGCAGAACGTTAACGCTGCCCTTGCCAAAAGTTCGCTGGCCGGCGATAACCGCCCGCCCGTGATCTTGCAGCGCTCCCGCCAGCACCTCGCTGCCGCTAGCACTGAAAGCATCAACCAGCACCACCATGGGCAGGTCAACGGTTACCTCTGCCGGCCGGACCTCAAGGGGAGTGCGCTCTCCCCGATTATCCACCACGTTGACCGCCACCCCCTGGGGCAGGAAGTAAGAGATGATATCAATCACCTCATCAAGCAAACCACCCGGGTTGCTGCGCAGGTCAAGGATGATGCCCTTGGCCCCCTTCTCACTCAAGCTCTCCAGTATCGGCAGCAGCTCCTCGCTGGTGCGCCCGGAGAAGTAGGCGATATAAATGTGGGCCACATCCTCCCTCATCTTGAAATGAATGCTGGGCAGCTCAATCGTGTCCCTGATTATCTCGATCTCCTCCGGCTCACTCTCCCCCTGGTGCTGGACAAGCAGCCTGACCGGCGTCCCCTTGGGGCCGCGAATGCTGAGCACCGCCTGAACCAGGCTCATCTCCGCAGTTGGTTTGCCGTCTATCTCCAGAATGATGTCACCAGCTTTGATACCCGCCCTATCCGCCGGGGAATTGGCGATGGGGGCGATGACGGTCAGCTTCTCATCCCTGATGGCGACATGGGCACCGATGCCCTCAATCTCCCCCTCAAGCGTGCTCATCCCCAGCTGGCGAGACTCCGCATCCAGGTAGGAGCTATAAGGGTCATCCAGCGCCTCAAGCATACCCTTGATGGCGCCCTGGCTTAAGGTGCTGGCATCAAGCTTGTCCCTATCCACATACTCGTTGAAGATGATATCCCAGGCCTGCTCGATGACCTCAAGGCTATCTTCTGGTGCAGGTGGCGTCCGGCCCAGGTTGTAGCCGGTGCCAAAGGATAAGGCCAGGATGGCCACCACCATCACGCCGACTAGCACATATCTCGCCATTTTGGGCATCGGCTTTAAGTTTCCTCCAGTCACACCCTGCCAATAAAATTTGGGTCAAGTAAACCTGTAAGCCGAGTTCTGTACTCCGCCCGAAGGCGGAGCGGTGACCATCTATCTAGCCCTGATGTTACCATCAGGGTCAAGCGGCCAA
>MTNR01000055.1 GCA_002011495.1 Dehalococcoides sp. JdFR-56
GGCTGCCCTTTCCAGGGACCTTCGGCTAGGGTTCGGTTGGTAACTCCTTTGAGGGTGCTCGGGCCCCTCCAGCCGGGCCTTGCAACCCCGCCATCGCATAGGCCCCGAGACCACTAAGCGGTGACGGTTTGGGCTCTTCCCCTTTCGCTCGCCACTACTCAGGGAATCTCTTTTGATTTCTTTTCCTCGGGGTACTGAGATGTTTCACTTCCCCCGGTGCCCTCCCCCAGCCTATGGGTTCAGCTGGGGGTGCTCAGGGTTTACCTGAGTGGGTTGCCCCATTCGGGAATCCCCGGCTAAGCTTGCTCGACAGCTCACCGAGGCTTATCGCAGTCTTGCCACGCCCTTCTTCGGCCCTTGATGCCAAGGCATCCACCGTGCGCCCTTACCCGCTTGACCTGCTTCAGATTTGATATTAGTCCTCTATTCTATTGTTAAGGTGCGGCACATAATAAGGCGACTTGGTGATGAGCACCAAGCCGCCCCGCTTGGCTCAAATCACCAAGGTCTTGCCTTATGTGCTTAGTTTCCTCATGCCATATTAAATATACTACTATGCCCATCGTTTGTCAATACCTCCCCAGGTTAATAAGGAGAGGGGAAAACAAATTCTCAAGATAGACAAGAGCCCCGTCTATCTTGCTCCTCAAAGCAAGGAGGTTACCTCTTCCAGAGCAAAGTATGCTATAATTCAGCGGTAAGTCATCCTGAGAAATCCCGCCAAGGAACGGAGAGCAGGAAACCGATGCTGAAACGCAAACTCGCCGAGCTGCTAACTCAAGCCGTCGCCGAGGTACAGCAATCGGGCAAGCTGCCTTCGGTCACCTTGCCCGAGGTGATAATCGAGCGCCCGCAGAATGCAGAACACGGTGACTATGCCTCAAGCCTCCCCTTGAAACTTGCCCGGGCCACCGGGACAAGCCCCCTAGCCATCGCCAATGACATCGTGGGACACCTCGCCCCCACCCCTGAGGTCGAGCAAGCGGTGGTGGCGCCGCCCGGCTTCATCAACTTCACCCTAAAAAGCAGTTGGCTGGCTAGTCAAGTTGAGTCAATCCTCGTCGCCGGTGACGGCTACGGCGATATTGAGCTGGGGGAGGGAAGGAGAATACAGATCGAGTTCGTCAGCGTCAACCCCACCGGGCCACTCCACGTGGGGCATGGCCGTGGCGCCATTCTGGGAAGCACCCTGGCCAATATCCTGGCCGCCGCCGGCTACAGGGTGGAGAAGGAATACTACATCAATGACGCGGGCAGCCAAATAGACGCCTTCCGCCGCTCGCTCTATGCCCGCTACAAGCAATGCCTGGGCCTTGAGGCCGAGGTGCCCGAAGACGGCTACCTGGGCAACTACATGATTGACCTGGCCAAGGAGATTGTGGCCGAGCACGGTGATAAATTTCTCCACCTGTCTTCTGAGGTAGATGCCGTTAACCTGGTCGGCGAGCTGGGCCTGGAGAGGATAATCAGCCAGATAAGAGCCGACCTTGAACTCTTGGGGGTGAGCTTTGACGTCTGGTTCAGCGAGCGCAGCCTCTTCAGTAACGGCCAGTACCAGGAGGCGCTCTCGCTGCTGAAACAAGGTGGTTACATCAGCGAAAAGGAGGGGGCCACCTGGTTTGTCTCCACCGCCCTGGGTGAGGATAAGGACAACGTGGTGATACGCAGTGATGGCTCGCCTACCTATTTCGCCACCGACATCGCCTACCACTATGATAAGTTTGTCAAGCGCAAATTTGACACCGTGATCAATATCTGGGGAGCTGACCATCTGGGCCATGTCTCACGGATGAAAGCGGTGGTCAGCGCCCTGGGCATTGACCCGGAGCGGCTTAGGGTGATCATCTCCCAGATGGTTACCCTGCGCCGGGGCGGGGAGATAGTGCGTGTCTCCAAGCGCAGCGGCGATATCATCACCCTGCGCGAGCTGGTGGAGGAGGTGGGCCCCGATGTCTGCCGCTTCTTCTTCCTCTCCCGCTCTGCCGATAGCCAGATGGACTTTGACCTAGAGCTAGCTAAAAAACAATCAGCGGATAACCCGGTCTACTATGTCCAGTATGCCCACGCCCGCATCGCCAGCATCCTGCGCGTGGCCAAAGAAAGAGGGATTGACCACCGTGATGGGGATGTCTCCCTGCTCACCACGGAGCCAGAGCTAATGCTCATCCGCAAGATGCTGCTTTTGCCGGAACTGGTAGAAACCATCGCTACTACCCTGGAGCCCCACCACCTCACCTATTACGCCCAGGACCTGGCCACCATCTTTCACAGCTTCTACAAGCAGTGCCGCGTCGTCTCCCAGAATGAGGCGCTGAGCAAAGCACGCCTGAAGCTGGTTGAGGCAGCCAAGATTGTCCTCAGCCGCACCCTTCACCTCATGGGGATGAGCGCGCCAGAAAGGATGTGAAAAAAGGCCTTACCTTCTGAGACTACCTCGGGTAAACCAGCTCGGTCAGAGACCACTCCTTTCCGGCCTCATTATAGCAGAGATGGAAGCGCTTATTACCAGTGGTTCTGACCCGAAAATGTCTCTCCCCCGGTTCCTGCCAGGCTCTTTCTACCTCCGCCACCTCATATTCCACCCCCTGCCACTGAAAAGAGCGCGGCCTTTCCGCATAAGTATAGCCTGAATAGCACTCAACTTTGAGGTTATTCAACCCAGCCCCTCTTAAAAACTCCCCATTTTTAGATGTTCGGCCTTCGCTTATGCCACTCCGTCGCCTGTTCGTAGGCGTAGGCGATTTTGAGGATGGTTTCCTCGCTGAAGGGCTTGCCGATAATCTGCATGCCGATGGGCAGGCTACCAGCGAAGCCGGCGGGGATGGAGATGGCCGGAACTCCAGCGATGTTTATGGGCAGGGTGCAGACGTCGCTTAAGTACATCTGGAGGGGGTCATCCACCCTCTCCCCAATCTTGAAGGGGACGGTGGGGGAGGTGGGGGTGATCAGGGCATCAAAGCGCTCAAAGGCCTGGGCAAACTCCCACCGTATCAGGGTGCGCACTTTCTGGGCTTTGAGGTACCAGGCCTCGTAATAGCCGGCAGACAGGGCATAGGTGCCCAGCATGATGCGCCTCTTTACCTCGGCGCCAAAGCCGTACTGGCGGGTCTTCTCCATTGACTCCCACATGTTGTCCGCCTGGTAGGAAAAGCCATACTTCACCCCATCATAGCGGGCCAGATTGGCGGAAGCTTCAGAGGGGGCGATGATATAGTAGACCGCCAGGGCATAAGGGGTATGGGGCAGGGAAACCTCCCACTCCACCTCTGCCCCCAGTTCCTCAAGCTTGGCAATGGCCGCTTTGATGGCGGTGGCCACCTCCGCCTGCATCCCCTCAACGAAATACTCCTTGGGCACACCGAGGCGAAGCCCGCGGAGGTCTCCCACCAGAGACTGGGTATAATCGGGCAGAGGGTGAGGCACCGAGGTTGAATCTCTATCGTCATAGCCGGCGATGGCGTTCAACACCAGGGCACAATCGGTGACATCCTGCGTTAGGGGGCCAATCTGGTCAAGGGAGCTGGCAAAGGCAACCAGCCCGTACCGGCTCACCCGGCCGTAAGTGGGTTTCAAGCCCACCACGCTGCAGAAACCAGCCGGCTGGCGGATGCTGCCTCCGGTATCCGAGCCCAGGGCATAGGGTACCTCGTCGGCCGCCACCGCGGCTGCGGAGCCACCGCTGCTCCCCCCAGGCACCCGGCTCAAGTCCCAGGGATTATGGGTGACAAAAAAGGCCGAGTTTTCCGTGGATGAGCCCATGGCGAATTCATCCATGTTGGCTTTACCGATGAGCACAGCGCCGCATTTCTTCAGTCTCTCCACCACGGTGGCATCATAGATGGGGACAAAGTTTTCCAGAATCCTGGAGGCGCAGGTGGTGCGTACCCCTCTCGTGCAGATCACGTCCTTGATTAGTACCGGGATGCCGGTGAGGGGAGTGGCCTCACCGCTGGCAATGCGCTCATCAGCCTTTCGGGCCTGCTCCAATGCCAGCTCATCGGTAAGGGTGATAAAGGCGCGGACCCGAGGCTCCACCTGGGAGATGCGCTCGAGATAAGACTTGGTCAGCTCCACCGAGGAGAGCTGCTTACTCTGAAGCAACCGATGGGCCTCGTGAATGGTCAGGTGGTCAGGGCTAGCTTTCAATCCCGGTCCTTTCTATTTTATATCACTCCAGCACCGCCCGAACGCGGAAGTACTCCCCTTCCCGGCGGGGGGCGTTGGCCAGAATCTGGCTCTGAGGTAGTGAGGGAGCCACCTCATCACTCCGCATCACATTCTGAAGGTCAATCGCCTGGGCGGTGGGAGGGACATCAGTGGTATCTACCTGCTGCAATACCTCAAAGTTCTCCAGAATATTGGATAATTGCTCGCGAAGTTTCTCCACCTCAGCCTCGGTCAGACCCAGCCGAGCCAGACGGGCGATATGCAGCACCTCTTCCCGGGTCAGCCTCATCAATCATCTCCCTCCGGCGCTTTTTATTGGCCAATTATAGCACCCGAACTCAGCCATCCGCAACCAAGGCCGAGAGGCTACTACCTCACCCTTCTCTATCCCTCCAGACTCCCGCTATCGTAATTTCCGGGCAAAGGCTTTATAATGAGACCAAGGAAGATAAACAAGGAGGTGAGAGATGGCGGAAAGGGTGATGATATTCATTGACGGGAGTAACCTTTACCACTCCCTTAAGAATATCTTTGGCAGAACTGACCTGGACATCGGCAAGTTCTGCCGCAAGCTGCTGGCGCGGCGCAAGCTGATCCGAATCTACTACTACAATGCCAAGGTAGGCTTTAAGGAAGAGCCCGAGCGCTTCCGCCACCAGCAGAGATTCTTCGCCAGTGTCAATGCCATACCTTACAGCGAGCTCCGCCTGGGGCGCCTAGTTTATTCCAACTGGCCCAATGCCCCGCCCTATGAGAAGGGGATAGACGTGCAGCTGACCACTGACATGCTGACCCACGCCTACAAGGATAACTATGACGTGGCGATTCTCGTGGCCGGGGACAGCGATTTCGCCCCTGCCCTTCAGGCGGTGAAGGACAGCGGCAAGCACGTTGAGGTGGCCTTGTTCGGTCGGAGCGGAACCTCGCAGCAGCTGCGCAAGGTGGCCGATAGGGTCATCTCCATCAACGCGCGTTTTCTGCACGGCTGCTGGAAATCATAACCACGCCCATGAACCGGGAAAAGACGAGAAAAACGAGCCGAGCCAAGCCTCGTCCTAAAGAGCTTCTTTCCCGAGAAGAAGGCGTCATCATCAAAGACTGGGGTGGGAGACTACCCATCGCCCTGATTTACCCCAACTCCTACTACCTGGGCATGTCCAACCTGGGAATTCACGCCCTCTACCGCCTGCTCAATAGGGAGGATGACGTGGTTGGGGAAAGAGCCTTCTGGGAAGGAGAGGCTCCTTTATCCCTGGAATCGCGGCGCCCGCTCTCCCATTTCGCGGTGCTGGCCTTTTCCATCTCCTACGAGCTGGACTACTTCAACGTGGTGCATATCCTCAAGGCCTGCGGCATACCCCTATTCTCCGCGGAGCGTGATGAGAGCTACCCGCTGGTTATCGCCGGTGGCCCCTGCGTTACCGCCAACCCCATGACGCTAGCCCCTTTCTTTGATTGCCTGGGCATCGGTGAGGCGGAGGCAATACTCCCCGCCATGCTGCGCCTATTAGCCAAAAACATCGGCGAGAGCCGGGAGAAGCTGCTCCAGGCGCTGGCCCGGCTCCCCGGCGTCTACGTCCCTTCCCTGCCCCCAGAAACCCAAATCAAACGCCAGTGGGCCAAGAACCTGGATGACTTCCCGGTTACCTCGGTGGTGCTGACCCCTGATACCGAGCTGGGCGATTTATATCTGATTGAGGTGGAGCGCGGCTGCAACTGGAGCTGCCGCTTTTGTCTCGTGAGCACCGCCTTCAAACCGATGCGCCTGCGCTCCCTGGACAAGCTGCTCGCCCTGGCCAGAGAGGGGCTCAGATACCGGCGGCGCCTGGGGCTGGTGGGGCCGGCGGTCTCCGATTATCCCCAGCTTGGGGAGCTCTTGGCCGGGCTGCACCAGATGGGGGCTGAGTTCTCCTTAAGCTCGCTGCGGGCCGGCCGCCTCCCCACCGGGGTGCTGGAGCAAATCGCTAGAGGAGGAGCCCGGACAGTCACCCTCGCCCCTGAGGCTGGCTCGGAGCGCCTGCGCCAGGTGGTGAAAAAAGGTATCAGCGAGGAGGATATCCTGGCCTCCATCGGCAAGCTGGCAGAGCTGGGGATAAAGCAGCTCAAGCTCTACTTCATGATCGGTCTGCCTTCGGAGACCGATGGGGACATAGCAGAACTTGCCAACCTTGCCCTCAAGTGCAAGGCCGTCTTGGATAAACAGCGCCGCGGCACCCGTCTTATCCTCAATATCGCCCCCTTCGTGCCCAAGGCAGGCACCCCCTTCCAGCGCCTGCCCATGGCGCCACTCCCGGTGCTCACCCAGCGCCTTGCCTGGCTCAGAAGCCGCCTGGCCCCAGAAGGAATCAAGCTCAAAAGTGAGAGCCCTGCCTGGAGCCAGATTCAGGCGGTCCTGGCCCGCGGTGACAGCAGAGTGGCTGAGGTGCTGGCCAACATTGAAGAGGCGTCGCTCGCCGGCTGGCGCCGGGCGGTGGCAAAGTGCCAGCTAGATACCGATTTTTATGCTCACCAGAGGTGGGACGTGAGCCAGAAATTACCTTGGGCGATAATAGATTCCGGGACTAAAGCAAGTTATCTGGAAGCGGAATTAAATAAGGCGTTGGCTTAGAAGACTTCCCCAAATTTGCTTACAGCCCCTTCGCCCACCTCACCGCGTTCTGGAAAATCTTGAAGCCGTCCCCATACTGCTTGGCGCCCAGCCTGGTCCACTGGGGGTGCTGGGTGCCGCGGATGTGGCGCTCAGGATGAGGCATGAGGGCAAAAATACGCCCGGACTTGTCACAGATGCCGGCGATGTTATCCACCGAGCCATTGGGGTTATGAGGATAGCCGGCACTAGTATCGCCGCGCTCATCCGTGTAACGCGCCACCACGTTCAATTCAGGCAATATCTCAGGGTCAGCGACCACTTTCCCCTCGCCGTGCGCCACCGGAATGTAGAGACGCTCCACCCCCTTGGTGAAAACGCAGGGGCTGGACTCGTTTACCACCAGATGCACCCACCGACATTCAAATCTGCCGGAGTCATTATTGGTCAAGGTCAAACGTGGTGAACCGCCATTTGGCTCAGGCAAAAAGCCAGCTTTCACCAGCACCTGAAAACCGTTGCAGATGCCCAGAATCAGCCCCCCGGCCTGAAAAAAGCGCATCACATCCTCGCCCAGCTTTAATTTAAGCTCATTGGCCAGCACCTTACCCGCCGCGATGTCATCGCCGTAGGTAAACCCCCCAGGGATGACCATTATCTGGTAGTCAACAAGTCGCTGCTCCCGCCGAAGCAGCTGGTTGACGTGAACCAGCGCCACCTCGGCTCCCGCCTGCTGGAAGGCAAAGGCGGTCTCCACATCACAGTTTGTCCCCGGGGCACGCAGCACAATCGTCCTAACCATATCCCTCACCACCTCAGCGGCCTCTGCCAGGCTTCCTTGAGCTCATTAATAGGAAGAGCCACAATTTTTCTGCCTTTTATCCCATATATCTCCAGGATCCCGCTATCGGTGACCTCGCCGATGAGGGCAAAGCTAGTGCCCTGCATCGTCCGTTCAAATTCATCTTTGTTCTCCGGCGCCACCTCAACCAGAAAGCGGCTATTTGATTCCGAGAAGAGAATAAAATCATCCCGCGCTATCGGCTCACCAAGGGGAACTGATTTCAGCTGGACGTTCGCACCCAGCCCGCCGGCAAAGGCCATCTCGGCGATGGCCACGCCGAGACCACCATCGCTTAAATCATGGCAGGCTCTCACCAGCCTTTTCCCAGTGGCGGCACTTAAATTATCCATCAGCTGCTTGGCACGCTGGGGGTTCACCTTGGGCACCCTATTGCCGATAAAACCACAAGTCCGGAAATACTCAGAGCCGCCAAGCTCATTTTGTGTAGTGCCGACGAGGTAAATGAGGTCGCCGGCCTGTTTTAGGTCCATGGAGACCGCCCGGCTCACATCCTCCATCACCCCGATGGCCGAGATAAGCAGGGTGTGGGGAATGGATATCGTCTTCCCCTCGTATTCAAACTCGTTGTTCAGGCTGTCCTTGCCGGAGATAAAAGGAGTCCCATAAACCACTGACATATCGTAGCAGGCCTGCGCAGCACGGACCAAGGCACCCAGCATCTCCGGGCGGCTGGTACTCCCCCAGCAGAAGTTATCCAATAGCGCCACCTTGTTCAGACTGCCACCAACGGCGATGATTTGCCGCAGCGCCTCATCAATGGCTGAGGCCGCCATCCAGTAAGGGTCAATATCGGCATATTTGGGATTGATGCCATTGGCCACAATCACCCCCATCGCCGAGTCCAAAATGGGCTGGACGATGGCAGCATCACCGGGCCCATCATTGTGCGCACCCACCAGCGGTTTTAGGACGCTGCCTCCCTGCACCTCATGGTCATACTGGCGTATCACCCATTCCTTGCTGCAGACATTCCACGAGCCCAAAATCTTAAGCAAAGGCTGACCCAAGTCAGCTGGCGGGGCGAAGTCAGGCTCGGCGTGCTGCGGCGGCTGCCACACCGCCTCCCGCACTAGTTGAGGGCGACCTTCATGCAAAAACTCCATCTCAAGGTCGCAGACCAGGTTCCCTTGATAAAAGAGCTTGAGCCTGCGGTCATCGGTGAACTCGCCGATGACAGTTGCCTCCACATCCTCACTGGCAAATAGCTCGAGTAGCTCCTCGATGTGTTCCGGGGGGACAGCCAGCACCATCCGCTCCTGAGATTCGGATATCCAGATCTCAGTGTAGGAAAGCCCAGCGTATTTTAAGGGCACCTTCTCCAGGTCAACCCGAACCCCTGTCTCCGCCGCCATCTCCCCCACCGCCGAGGAGAGGCCACCCCCGCCGCAATCGGTTATCCTGGAGTACAGCCGGCGGTCTCTGGCCTGAAGCAGGATGTCAATCAGCTTCTTCTCCACGATGGGATTGCCGATCTGCACCGAACTTGAGGAAGTGGTCGTTGACTCTTCAGTAAGCTGCTCTGAGGCAAAGGTAACGCCATGGATGCCGTCGCGGCCGGTTCGGCCACCAACCAAGACCACCAGGTCACCCGCCTGCTGCTTACCGCGCTGGGCCACCTCCTTGGGCAGTAGCCCCAGGGTGCCACAGTAGACCAGCGGATTGGCCACATAGCGCTCATCAAAGAGGACAGCGCCATTGAGGGTGGGTATACCCAGGCGGTTGGCGTAGTCTGCCACTCCCGCCCGAACTCCCTTGAACATACGCCGCGGGTGCAGCACACCCTGAGGCAATCTCTCATAGGGTAAATCAGGGGGACCGAAGCAGAAGACATCCGTGTTTAAGATCGGCTTGGCCCCCAGCCCGGTGCCCAAGGGGTCACGGATCACCCCACCTATCCCGGTGGCGGCACCGCCATATGGCTCCACCGCCGAAGGATGGTTGTGCGTTTCCACCTTGAAGCACAGCGCCCAGCGGCCGTCAAAATCAATCACCCCGGCGTTATCCACAAAGACGGAGAGACACCACGGCTTATTTAGCTCCTTGGTCGCCCTCATCACCGTGCTCTTGAGCAGGTTATCCATCGTCTTCCCGTCAAGGGTGAGCCGGCCCTTAAACGTCTTGTGGACACAGTGTTCCGACCAGGTCTGCGCCAGTGTCTCCAGCTCAACATCGGTGGGGTTACGCCCCTGCCGCCGGAAGTAATCCCGTATCGCCTGAAATTCCTCCTGAGAAAAGCCGAACTGCCGGGCAAGCTCCGCCCCATCCGTGGCCAGAATATCTATCTCCTCCCGCTTGAAGCGGTACTCAGGGTTTTGGGGGAACTCAAATTGCTCCCCCACCACGACGTGCTGGATAATCGGGTTTACCAGCAGCCGGCTGCAGATGAGCTCAAGCTGCGGCTGGTCTATCTCCCCTTGAATGAGATAGCGCTTGGAGGTTTTGACCGCCCTGACCCACTCAACCCCCAGGTCCCGAATGGCCTTGAGCACGCTATCCTCAACCGGGTCAGTGACCCCAGGGTTATAGGCAACCTCAACGGTGTGATAGCTGGGGCTGGTCTCATCCTCATCCCGGGAACTCTGCTTGATGACGTATTCCTGCGTCACCGGGTCCGCCAGCAGGGAGCGCCCAATCAAGTCAAGCTCCTCAGAGGTTAAATCGGCATCCAGCCAGTAGATATCCACCACGCGAACGCTGCGCACACTGGTTATGCCCAGGTCATGGATGTCCTTGACCAGACCTTCTCCCCTGGCATCCGGCAGGTGGCGCTTGAGACGAACTTCTATCCGCTGCATCCGCTCTTTACCTTACGCCGAATAAAAAGAGGGGCATGACTCGCCCCTCTTAAAGGTCTGGCTCTAGTACCTGATAGAAGGCTCATGAGCTGAGTAACTCACTTACCACCGCGTTTATCTCACGCCCATCCGCCCTGCCCTTGAGCTCGGCGATGAGCTTGGGCATCACCTTGCCTTTATCCCCTGGGCCCTCGGCGCCCACCTCGGCGATGACCTTGCGCGCCGCCTCCACGATCTCCTCCCGCGTCATCTGCTGCGGCAGATACTCCTGAAGAACGGCCAGCTCAGCCTCCTCCTGGTCCACCAGGTCCTGACGGTTTCCCTGCTTGAAGGCCTCAATGCTCTCACGGCGCTGTCTGACCTCCTTGGCGATAATGCCCAGGATATCGGCATCATCCAGGCTCCTCTGGCGGGCGATCTCGGCATTGCCAATAGCTGACAAAAGCAAGCGGAGGGCAGAACGCCTTACCGTATCCCCACTCCGCATCGCCTGCTTGAGGTCATCGGTCAGCTTCTGTTTCAGATTTGCTTCTCCCATATCTGCTGCGGGTTCAACTACCTTTTCATGGCCCGGGCCACGCTGCGTCTCTTGGCGGCCTTTTTCCGCTTGCGCCGCACGCTGGGCTTCTCGTAGTGCTCCCGACGGCGCAGCTCCGAGAGAATGCCAGTCTGCTGGACTCTCTTGTTAAACCGCTTGAGCAAACTCTCGAAGCTCTCGTTCTCGCTCGCCACTACCTCGGCCACATAGCATCAACCTCCTTCTGAAACCACACTTTATCTTCAAAGCCGGAGCTAGAAGGGGTTTCCACCTCCCATTTTAGTCATTAGAAATCACCCCTGTCAAGAAAAATTTTGAAGCTGTCATGGGCGTGGGCAAACCCTGAATTTTTATGCGATTTCAGCGAGATTTTAATGGCCAATTAATCTGGGGGGATTAAGCTAATATGTGGACAGTGGGCTAAAGTCTGTCCCGCCAAAGTGATATTGACAGTTTGACATTTGGCGAATTATAATGAAAGTGGCTTTTGCCAATTGGCGAATTGTCCTAGAAAAGCAAGGAGAGGAAAATGCCACGCAACAACCACAATCTAG
>MTNR01000040.1 GCA_002011495.1 Dehalococcoides sp. JdFR-56
CGCGTCATCTTCCCCAGCAGCATCGCCTCCTACGGACTGGACACCGATGAGGTCATCACCGATGTCACCCTGCAGCGCCCCATCACCATGTACGGCATCGGCAAGGTATATGGCGAGCTGGTGGGCCGGTTCTACCGGCGCAAGTTTGGCCTTGACTTCCGCTGCCTGCGCTACTGCGGGGTCATCGGCCCCGGGGTCAAGACCCCGGGGATAGCCCAGTATAACGCCTGGATGATCGAAAGCGCCGTCCTGGGCCGGCCCTTTGAATGCTTCGTCACCGAGGACACCGCCGTCCCGGTTACCTACTTCAAGGATGCCATTCACGCCACGCTAATGCTGTATGACGCGCCCAAGGAACAGATCAAGACGGTATGCTACAATATCTCCGAAGTATCGCCAGCACCAACCGCCAAGGAGCTGGAACTGGCCATCAAGAAATTCATCCCTGAGGCCAAGGTCACCTATAAGCCAGACCCGCTGGTGATGGAATTTTACCGCAACCAGAGCATGAAGGCGATTGATGACACCAAGGCGCGCCAGGAATGGGGCTGGCAGCCACTCTATAAGAGCCTGGAAGACATCGTGGCCGATTTCATCCAGGAGGTCAGAACCAGACCCCAGTTCTATGGTCTGGCTTAAAAGAAATCCTAGGGCACCTTGGCAATGATGCCCCGATACTCAGCCTCAGGGAATGCCTTCAGGGTCTCGGTGCGGACGTTACCCTTACTGCCCACACCCAGAATTACAGACGCCGCCACCTCATCGCTCGGAGCCTCAATAATGACCACCATGTCGTACCTCCCCAGGGTGAGGTAGAAGCCTATCACCTTCCCGCCAGCTGCCTCAACGGCTTTCTTGAAGGCCTCGTACCGCTGGGGCGAGTCTTTGACATTCCTGATGCCCTGGTCTGTCCAATTGGCAAGACTGATATAGATTGGCATGGTATTCTCCTTTCAAGAGCAGATTAATCCCCGCTAGTTTTAGATTTTAGATAAATAATCTCTCCACCTATGGACACCACCTCCTCCCAAAATTATTTTCCGATTAGCCCGAGGGAAAAGGTCTAGGTTACCGCCTGGGAACTGAAATGGCTAACGCACTCCTTTTTCCGCTTGCTTTACGATGATGTTCACCAACCACTTTCCCAGCCCCGTGGCTGCCTGCTGCGCCATCAACAGCCTATCGTAAGCTGTCCTGACTTCCTGGAGTTTGTCGTCTTTGAACTCGTAGGCGCACATGGCTAGCCCCTCAAATCTCTGGCCCTGGGAGGTGCCCGATATGACGTGCTCAAAAAAGGCTTTATTCCCCTGCACCATAATTCCGTTACCAGTTTCGGTAACCTTCACATCCTGCATAGTCCGGGCCATGTTGGTCAGGTAGCGCCTCAACTCATCCTTGCCTCTAAACGTGCCGTCAGGGTTGACCCAGACCGCGTCCTCAGTGAGGAAGGAAAGCCCCTTCTCCACGTCCCCTGTCTCAAGCGTTTTAACAAAGTCCCGCATAATACTGGCAATCTTCTCCCCAGCCATCTCACCCACCCCCTTTACAAATTTTTTTAACCCCAAATAAAAAGGCACCGGCCGCCGCCATTAGGCTAGCGATTCGGTGCCCCTGTTCCATCCCAATCACCTCCCCCAGCCCCCAGGTCTATTATCTTTTAAGGCTGTTTTCCGATTGAGACTTTAATTATAGGCCAATCAGGGCAATTGTCAATACCCTCTGCCAGTTTGCTCGCTTTTAGTTAGCAGAGTTAATTTCTTTCTCAAAGCTTTTTAGGGCGGCTAGCTACCAGAGCCCGAGGGCACAGCCGTCCTTGCGCGGGTCGGAGCCAGCGATGAGCGCCCCGCTCGCCGGGTGCACCATGATAGCCTGTCCCCCACCGAATTTCTGAGAGTAAGGGTCATCCAGCCTGATGATGCGGTGCCCCTTATCCGCCAGCGCCTGGAGGACCTCGGGGGCAAAACCTGGTTCAAAGGCACAGCTATTTCGCTCTAGGAAATACCTGAATCTGGGAGCATCCAGGGCCGTCTGCACATCCATGCCGAAGTCGATGATGTTGAGCAATACCTGCACCTGGCCCTGCGGCTGCATAAAGCCGCCCATCACCCCAAAGGTGAGGAAAAGCGCACCATCCTTGAAGACCATGGCCGGGATTATGGTATGATAGGGACGCTTGTGCGGGGCGATGCAGTTGGGGTGGCCGGGCTCAAGGGAAAAGAGCGCGCCCCGGTTCTGCAGACAGACGCCCGTGCCCGCCACCACCACGCCTGAGCCAAACCCCTGATAGAGACTATTGATGAAGGAAGCGCTGTTGCCATCTTTATCTACCACCGCCAGATAAACCGTGTCCCCCTCGCGGTCCCCGGCGCCCGCCACCTTGGGCAGCGCCTTATTTCTATCTATCAGGCTTCTTCTCTGCTCGGCGTAAGCTTTGGAAAGCAGTTTCTCCAGAGGGATATCCACAAAGTCAGGGTCAGCCACGTAATGCTCGGCATCGGCAAAAGCTAATTTTAAGGCTTCTATCAGGAGGTGGAGATACTCGGGCGAGTTATGCCCCAGAGATTTCAGGTCATAGCCCTCAAGGATATTGAGGGCAAGCAGCGTTATCAATCCCTGACTGTTGGGCGGGCATTGGTAAATATCATAGCCGCGGTAGCTGGTGCTGATGGGGCTTACCCAGGTGGAAGCATGGTCATTTAAGTCCTGCATGGTGATCAGCCCGCCGTTCTCTTGAGAGCAGCCGGCGATGGCCTGGGCAATCTCCCCTTGGTAGAAGACGTCACGCCCCCCTTGCGCCAGCTTTTTGAAGGTGCTAGCCAGGTCTGGCTGCCGGAAAACCTCACCTGGGGCAGGCGCCCTTCCCGCCGGCAGATAGGTACGGGCAGCGGCGGCATTGGCCTCAAGCCTGGCGCGGCCTTCCTCCCAGCGGAGGGCAGTAAGTTCGCTCACGGGAAAGCCTTGCTCAGCCAAGGTGATGGCAGGCTCAAGCACCTGGGATAAGCTCATCGTCCCGCAGGCACGAAGTAAGGTGCACCATCCATCCAGCGCCCCGGGAACGGTCACGGTATGGATACCCGTCTCTGGCATCCTCTGGTAGCCAAGGCGGCGCATGGTCTCCAAGCTGGCGGCGTAGGGTGCCCGGCCGCTGGCGTTCAAGGCTCTGAGCTCTCTTTTTTGGTGAAGATAGACGAGGGCGAAGACGTCCCCTCCCAGCCCGGTCATCATGGGTTCCACCACATTCAGGGCGGCCGCGGTGGCGATGGCCGCATCCACGGCATTACCCCCCTGCTGGAGGATATTCACCCCGGCCAGCGTGGCCAGCGGCTGGCTGGAGGCGACCATGCCACGTGCGCTCATCACCGCCGAACGGCGGGAGGGAAACGAGTATCTCTTCATTTTCAAGACCGAGGGGCCAGGTTTTCCGCCTCTATGATCTCCGCCATCCACCGCGCCGCCTTCCCCACCACCTCAGGGCAGTGGACGTCATGGGCTCCGGCGTTGTGGAACTTCTGGTATTCCTCCGGGTCACAGAGGTAATAGGGCCTCCCCATGACTTTGGTCTGGATATCGCGGCAGACCACCGAGCCATACTGGTCAATGTATCTCTCGTGAAACTTCCTCGCCAGCTCATGGGTTCTAAAGCGGATGCCTTCAGGGTCACTGAAATTATCCCTCTCTCTGCCCAGTAGATAGCCCAGGACCATGATGGCCCCCACGTAGGCCCCGCAGCTGCCATCAGTGGCCATGCTACCGCCGCCGGCAAGGCCGGTGGCTGCCTTGAAGATAGCATCATCCCTGATATCAAAGGTGTCTTGGAGCGCCGCGATGACGCATTGGCTGCAGCCCCGGTAGGTCTTCTCATAGTGCTTACCCAGCTCATAGGCTTTTTCCGCAGCTTCCGTCATTATCCCATCCTCCTTGCTTTGACCTGGCCAAGTTTAAAGCCAGTCCATTGTAGCAATTTGAGCCCCCCACATCAAGGCGCAGGAGTATCCCAGCTTGACGTTAAGTGGCCCTAGAACTAAACTTACCACTAACACCGATACGCCCGTTAACAAGGGAGAGAGATGCTAACTCTGGTTACCGGGGGTACCGGCTTTATTGGACAGCGCCTGGTAAAGCGGCTGCTTGAGCGGGGAGAGCGGCTGCGCCTGCTGGTGCGCAAGACCAGCAACCTCACTCCCTTCTCAGGGCAACCGGTTGAATTCGCCTATGGCGATGTCACCGACCGACCATCGGTGGAGGCAGCGCTGACCGGCTGCAGCCACCTCTACCACCTAGCCAACGTCTATGACTGGTGGCTTCCTGATTACAGCCTGTACTACCGGGTCAACGTGGAGGGCACCAGGAACGTGCTGGAGGCGGCGCTGGCGGCAGGGGTGGAGAAGGTGGTCTACACCAGCAGCATGGTAGCTCTGCCCGGGGCCAGCGGCGAGGTCTTCAACGAGACAACCCCTCACCGGGGCTACTTCGTCTGCGAGTATGAGCGCACCAAGTATCTGGGAGAGCAAATAGCCCGAGAACTGGCCGAGAAGGGCCTGCCTGTGGTATGCGTGCTGCCCACCGGCGTCTATGGGCCCGGGGATACCAAGGTAATGGGGAGGTTGCTCGCCGCCTATCTCAAGCGACGCCTGCCCGCGCTGATAAATATCAGGACTAACATCGTTTACGTGGACGATGTGGTCGAGGGGCACATCCTGGCCATGGAGAGGGGTAAGGTGGGCGAGAGGTATCTCCTGGGGGCGATAATATCTCCAGCTCTCAAGTTCTCCGCCTGGTAGCTGAGATGGAGGGGAGGCGATGGACNCCTCCCACGCTGCCCAGCTGGGTAGCGCCCGCTGCAGGTCTAGTCTACGAGGTGATGTCCCGTGTTACCAAGCAGCCACCGCTAATATCCCGGGACTTTATTTGCTTCTTCTCCCGCCCGTGCTGGATGGATAACAGCAAAGCCCGCGCTGAACTGGGGCTCTCCTTCACCCCGCTGCGGGAGGGCTTAAAGAAGCATATTGACTGGCTGCGCTCCAGCGGCCAGATATAAACAATTTCCGGAGGACACTATATTGAACGCTTTATATGATAGAGAGCGAAAGGAGGATTGCCCCCTTTGGTGACCATCCCCGTGACTGCCTCATTGTCAACCGGAGGCTGGGCGAACTTCAGAAGGAGGCCCTACAAAGCTTAGGCTTAATCTTGAAAGCCACGCCAAAGGGGACGCCAGTGGAGGATGCCAGCGCCAAGGGGTAACCTCACCTCAGCTTGGAAAATGCCTGCCTCAATGAAGCAAGCTTCTGTTCCGCCTCCAGGACGGTTGCCGGGTCAAACGGGGCTGGATTGTAGGCGGCGCTGGTGGCGGCCTCGGTCAGCCACTCCACCGTATCCCTGCCTTCTGAAATCTGCGCCTGGATGAGCCTGGCGTATTCATAAGGGGGCTGGTGGGGCTGGCGCGGAGGGAAACCTTTCTTCGCCAGGATAGCGAGCATGCGGCGATATAGTCTCAGCATGGCCCTCCTTGCCTCCCCATCCAGAACAGTGTAGCTTCCTGCCTCTGGTTTGGCTTTCATTCTACGTCGCCCCAGGAGGAAAAGCAGCGCCCCGATGGCAACCCCGGCGCCGGGCAAGGTCAGCCAAAGCCAGCCCGGTATAACAAGTGGCCCCAGGGAGAAGCTCGTCGCCAGCGGGGAGAGCAAACCAGCGAAGCTCACCCCGGTGAAGTCCTCCAGACCAAAGTGCAGCCACTTGCCCCCGGCAGCAAAGCCCATAGCAGCGTCTGGCCTCGGCGTGGGGTCAAAAGCCACCCAGCCATGCCACTGGAAGTGAATCTCCACCCAGGCGTGGGCATCCCCGGCCCGCACCACATGCGCTCCGGTCATCGGGTCAATATAGCCGGGGAGATACCCGGCGGCAACGCGGGCCGGCAGACCCACGTGCCGGGCCATAACCGCCATAGCGGTGGCGAACTGTGAGCAGTAACCGGCCTGCTGCTCAAAGAGAAAGTAGTCCACGGCATCACGCCCCGGGGGCAGCGGGCCCACGCTCAAGTCATAGGGATAGTTGGTGAGCAGGAAGCGCTCCAGTCTGGCGGCTTTGTCATAATCGGTGGGGGCACCAGCAACGATGGCCTCAGCCAGGGCCGCAGTCCGCTCCGTAATAGGTGGCAGCGCCAGATTGGCCACGTCATCGGGGACGACGCGGTCACGGCGCAGGATATCGGGCTGGAGACGCGGCACCAGAGAAAGGGCGCGGTATAAAGTCCCCTTCTCCGAGAAAGTGGGCACGGTCCGCGGCAGATAGATTCTCCCCGGCCAGTAGCCGGTGAATACGGCATTGGGTTGGTCGGAGAGCAGATAGAAAGCCTGCCAATATACTTTTTCCTGGGAGGTTCTTATCTTGGAATCGGGGAAGACAAATTCCCGGCGGCTGGCATCGCACAAGGTGAGCTGGGGGGAGGTCTTGAGCCACCCCCGCCCATCATAGCGGTCCAAAATTAGGCCACGCCAGTAGCTGGATACCTGGCTGCGCACGTGCATCACCGGCACATCTGCCGCCGAGCCAACGTAGCCCAGCGTGGCATACTCCCCCTCGCCGAACTCCCTACCCTGAAGGGAGGGGAGGATCCCGGGCGCCACCGAAGCGCCCGGCCGGCTGGGGAGCATGGCCAGCCCACCCAAGCCCAAGTCCAGCCGGCTGGGTAGCCAGCTGGCCTGGGCCACCTGGCTAGTCACCAGCCGAGGCATAAACAGAAACAGGATGGCGGACAAAAGCAAGACGCCGGCGGCAAAGCCCAGCCATAACCTGGCTGCATCGAGCCACTTGAACTCACCGACCAGCACCACCTCGCCTGACTGCGCCTCAATGCGGCTGAAAACAACCGCCATCAGCGCTAGAAGAGTGAAGGCAGCGGGAAAGACCAGGAACCAGAAGTTGAGCGCTAGTTCACTCACCAGCACCAGGAGCAGGCCTCCCAGAATCAGGCTGGCGACCACGTTCCTCGGCCGCATCAGGTCAAAGCTGCCGATGACCAATCCGTAGATGAGGTAGCGTGATAAGAGCAGCCTATCGCTCAGTCCAGAGCGCAGGATATCCCCGCCTAAGAAAACGGTGAGCCCCATAAAGAGGAGCAATATCAAGCTGCGGCGTATTGAGGCATCACGCCGCCGCCAGCTATAGTAATGACCAGCGGCCAGACCAAGGATGCCCACCGCCAGCAGCAGGGGATCCCTGATGGTCCAGGCCACCGCGGCGATGGCGCTGCTCAAGGCCAAAAAGGCGAAAATCCGAAAGCTGGCCGAATACCTGGTGTTCCCCATGGACCTAGCTCACCGCTATTTTATCCGCGCTGAGAAGAGCGCCGAGCGCCTCTATGGCTTCCTCCAAGCCACCCGGGACGCAGCTGACAATGTCCAGGTTCTCTCTTTTAAGCCCGGACTGAAACACATCGGGCATCTCATCCGGGGCAAAACCTCGCAAAAGCACTACCACTAATCTCCTTGTCCGTCTGGCCAATTGCGCCAGCGTCGGGATCAAATGGGTCTCCGTCGCCGGCACAATGACCACCAAGGTCCTCTCTGGCCCGGGTGCCTCAAGCTCAGCCAGGGAGGTCTTTGTCCCGGCTTCCAGATGCGCCAGATACTCCATCGCCTCCTGCCACCCAGCGTTGCGGAGAGGAGTTTCCCCGGTGATGATATCTATATTGTGTCCGCAGTCAGCTGCCAGCCTGGCCAGGCTGGCCGCCACCTTGATGCTATATTCCAGGGTCGTCTCCCTCCCCACCCCGAAATCACGCCCCGCCTCAAAGGCCACAGTTAACCCGCCCTGGCTTTGCCGCTCAAATTGCTTGAGCATGAAATAGCCCAGCCGGGCGGTATTGCGCCAGTGGATATGCTTCAACGGCTCTCCAGGCTGATACTCCCTTGAGCCATAGAACTCATCAGCGGCAGATGACCTAGCGCCGTGGCCCCATTCCGCCCAGGCAGTCTCGGCGGCAGGCAGCCCCTCCATCGGGTAGTAGCGGGGGTAGACCGTCAGCTTGAGCGTGGGACGAAGGACACGCCGCCGCACCATCAGCCCCAGCGGGCCGCTGGACTCTATAGCGGTGCTGGCCGATGGGTAGTGCCCACGCCGGTAGCAGGTGGCGGTATAGGAGAGTGCCACCGTGGACTTGGGCTTAAGACGTGTGATGAAAAATACCCTCTTCCCTCTCCCAGGCTGGTCAAAGGGACATTCCTCCACCACCCTGATGAAGTATCTGGCCAAGCGCCCCAGGTTGGTTACTTTAAGCCGTACCTCAACCTCCTCATCCTCCAGGGAGCCACCCAGCTGCCAGTGGCGGGCGGAGCTGGGTGATAATAGCACCTGGCGCTCCACCCGCAATGACCTGAGGTTATACCAAGGCAAGATGACAGAGAGCAAAAGCAAACTCCAGATAACGGTGTCAAACAGGTAGAGCCAACCGATCTGAGACTGGCTGGCCAGGAAATAGACGAACACGCCACTAGCTATGAAACTTACGCCTGATTTGGTCATGGGAGTGTTCCTTACAGAGGTACCGGAACGCTCTCCAGAATGGCCTCAAGGCACTTCGCCGCGGAGTCAGGCTCTGAGGAACGGGGCAGGATGCGGTGCCGGAGCACGGCGGGAGCCACCGCCTTGACATCGTCCGGGGTGACAAAGTTCCTGTCCTCCATGGCAGCTCTGGCCTGAGCTGCCCGCTGCAGAAAAACGGCGCCGCGGGGGCTAGCGCCAATGGCTATCTCGGCGCTGGCCCTCGTCTGCGCCACGATATTGGCGATATATTCCTTCACCGAGCGCGCCACCTCAACCTGTAGCACCCGCTCCTGCATGGTGGTGATGTCATCAGCGGTGAGCACCGGGCTTAAACTTATCTCCCCGTGTTCGTGCCGCGCCAGAATTTCCACCTCGTCTTCCGGCCCAGGATAGCCGATGCCGAAGGAGAGCAGAAAGCGGTCCAGCTGGCTCTGGGGGAGGGGGAAGGTGCCGTGGGTCTCGGCGAGATTGCGGGTGGCGATGACGAAGAAGGGCTTGGGCAGGGGATGGACCACCCCATCAAAGGTGACATTCCCCTCACCCATCGCCTCAAGCAGGGCTGCCTGGGTGCGGGGGCTGGAGCGGTTGATCTCGTCAGCCAGCACGATGTTGGCAAAAATGGGCCCAGGCACAAACCTGAAGCTGCCGTCAGATGGGTTATAGATTGAGGCGCCGGTGATGTCCGTGGGCAGTAGGTCCGGAGTGAACTGGATGCGCTTGAAGTCAGCCTTCAGTGACTGCGCCAGCGCCTTGGCCAGAAGGGTCTTACCCACCCCGGGGAAGTCATCCAGCAGAACGTGGCCCCGGCAGAGCAGCCCCACCAGGCTCATCCGGATAACCTCCGGGCGGGCCACCACCACCCGGCGGATATTATCAACTACCGCCTGCACCCGGCGGCCAAATTCAGAATGGCTCATCCTGCCGCTCTCCGCTTTAGTAATCACCATAGACCATTGCTCGCGCCTTGTCAAACCGAGCCTATCTTGTCTCCAGATACTTCGGGGTTTCCCGCAGCACGATGAAGACCCCAGCTAGGATGAGCACGCCGCCCACTATCTCACCAGCGGTTGGCGCCTCGTTCAGGATGAAATAGCCCAGAATGGTCGCCCCCACGGGCTCGCCAAGGATGGCCACCGAGACAAAGGTCACCGGTATCAGGCGCACCGCTAGATTGAAACTAGAGTGGCCGATAAGCTGGGGCACGATGGCCAGGAGAACCATCATAACATAGGTCATCTTGGTATAGCCGGTGAAGCTGTAACCAAAGCTCACCACGGCCAGCAGCAGTATCACCGCGGCGCCGGCATAGACCAGGGTGAGGTAAGGCAGGATGTCAATGCGGGCCCTGAGCTGCCCAGCTATGATGAGGTAGCCCCCCATGGCGAAGCCAGCCACCAGAGCCAGCAGGTCACCAAAGATGGCCCGCGGACCAAAGCTGAAGCCACCATAGTTGATGAGGATGATGCCGATAAACGCCACGGCGATGCCAGCCATGGTCAACCTCTTCAACCGCTCGCCCCAGAGAAAGTAGGAGATGGCGGCGACAAAGGCGGGATGGCAGGTTACCAGAACCACTGAGCTAGCGATGGAGGTGTACTCCAGCGAGGTAATCCAGAGCCAGAAATGCAGGGCCAGGAAAAGGCCGGAGAGCGATATCAAAACCAGATCGCGCCTGGCTAGCTCTCTCAGGCTGCCGGCTGATTTGGTGGCGGTAAATGGGAGCAGGAGGAGTGAAGCGATGCTCAGCCGGTAGGCGGCGATGATCAAGGGTGGCGCCTGTGCCAAACGGATGAAAATGGCGGCGAAGGAAACCGAAACCACCCCGACCAGCAGGAGTAAATATGCTTTCACGCTAACCGCTTTATCCTAAATTTTGTTATCCATCCTAGTTCTGATGGGTATCTTTGTCAATCTTGTCAATATTGATTGGCGGCTTTGGTTATGCTAGACTAAAACACTGATTTGCCCAGGCTGGTTAGGAGAAATAGTTTCAAGGAGGTTTCCAGCATGGATAGAAGGATTCGCATCAAGGCGGGGCAGACTGAGGCCATCGCCGAACTTAACGATACCGCTACCGCGCAGGCCATCTGGGAGGCATTGCCCATCAAGGGCCGCGCCAACCTCTGGGGAGATGAGATATATTTCACCATCCCGGTAAGCGTTGACCTGGAGGCGGGGCAGGAGCTGGTTGAGGTTGGCGACCTGGGCTACTGGCCGCCGGGGAAAGCCCTCTGCATCTTCTTCGGCCCAACGCCGATGAGCGAGGGGGAGAAACCACGCCCGGCGAGCCCGGTCACCGTGTTCGGCAGGATTATCGGCGATGCCACCATCTTCAAGCACGTAACCTCCGGGGCCGAGGTTATCATCGAGAGGGAAAGCTAGCTCACCATGCGCCATACCGCCAGCTTCAAGGTAGTGCTACCCTTTGCCCTGAGCGGCGAGTCAGCCAAATACCCTCAGCAGTTCGGCAAGCTGGGCGCTGAGTTCATTAGTCAGCCCTGCGCCTCCGATGAGGAATTCATCGCCCTGGCCAGAGATGCTGACGCCGTGATTACTGTGGGCAGCATTCGGCCGGTGCCGCGGAAGGTCATTGAAAGTCTGGAGCGGTGCCGGCTCATCAGCAATACTCAGATCGGCTATGACAGCATAGACATCGCCGCCGCCACGGAGCGGGGCATCCTGGTGACCAACGTGCCCGACTACTGCGTGGAGGAGGTATCTGACCACGCCATGGCCCTGATTTTGGCCTGCTCCCGCAAGATAGTTCAGTTAAATCAGGCGGTGAAGAAAGGGCAATGGGGACTCTCGGCGAGCGGCGTCGAGATTCAGAACCAAATCTGGCCCGAGATGTCCCGCCTTCAGGGCCAGACGCTGGGGCTATTTGGCTTCGGCCGGGTGGCCCGGGCACTGGTGCCCAAGGCCAAAGGCTTTCAGATGAGGGTCATC
>MTNR01000004.1 GCA_002011495.1 Dehalococcoides sp. JdFR-56
GAGTATCACTTCGCCAATATCAATCAGATCCAGGTCAACCCGGCGGCGGGGGTAACCTTTGCCAGCGGGCTGAGAGCCTGCATGCGGCTTGACCCTGATGTTATCCTGGTCGGGGAGATACGTGATGCCGAGACGGCGCAGATAAGCACCCAGGCGGCTCTCACCGGCCACCTAGTGCTCTCCTCGGTTCATGCCAATGACACGGCGAATACGGTGATCCGAATGCTGGACCTGGGTATAGAGCCTTTCCTTATTTCCTCGGCGCTGATCGGGGTGGTTGCCCAGCGAATGGTGCGGCGTGTTTGTCCCTACTGCTCCCGGCCCACCGAGGTCAGCCCGGAGGAGCGTGAGGCTTACGAAGAGGAGATGCACGAGAAGCGCTCCGAGTTCATTGTCGGCGCTGGCTGTAATTTCTGCGCCGGCACCGGTTATCTCGGGCGGACCGGAATCTTTGAGGTGATGGTGGTAAGCGAGCCCATCAGGCGAATGATCGTGAAGGGCGCCAATTCTGAGGAGATTCGGGCGCAGGCCCGCAAGGAAGGCATGGTCTCACTGTGGCATGATGGTATGCTTAAAGTAAAGGCCGGCATCACCACCCCCTATGAGGTCCTGCGCAACGTCTTCTCTATCAGTTGAGGAAGGCGGAATGGCAAGTACTATTGAAGCTCCCAAACGTAGGAAAGAGATTACCTATCGCTACATCGCCACCACCAGGCAAGGCCAGCTGGTAAAGGGCAGTATCAAGGCGGCGAGCGAGATTGCCGCGGAGCGCCTCCTCATCAGCAAGGGCTATATCCCGGAGCATGTGGAGGTGGCTCCATCCATGTTCAGCCTGGAGGAAGCCTTCCCCACCCTTTTCCGGGTCAAGCCCAGGGATGTCATCGTCTTCTCCCGTCAGCTGGCCACACTTCTGCGGTCAGGTATTTCCCTCCTGCCGGCTATGGAGATCCTCTATGGGCAAGTAGGCCAGAGCCGCGCCTTCAACCGGATTCTGGGGAGCATCATCAATGACCTCCGCTCCGGGGGCTCGTTTTCGCAGGCCGTCTCCAAGCATCCTAGGGCTTTCAATGAGATCTATTGCCGGACGATCGCCGTGGGGGAAGAAACCGGTAATCTAGAGATCGTTTTGAACCGGATGGCTGACTACATGGAGCAGCAGATCAGCATGACGCAGAAGGTGAAGAAGGCGTTAACCTATCCCATGATGGTCACCGGGGTTGGCGTCGTGGTGGTTATTATGCTGATAACCGTGGTCATGCCCAAGTTACTGGGCATGTTCCAGGCGCTGAGCGTGGAGCTACCCCTGCCCACCCGGATTCTCATTGCGCTGACTGATGTCTTCGCCAATTACACGCTCTACATCATCATTGCTGGGGCATCGCTGGGTGCCCTGCTGCTGTGGCTGGTGAAGCAGCCCGCGGGAGGGCGCTTGCTGGACCGGATGCGGCTCAACGCTCCGTTTATCGGGCCTCCCACCCTGCTCACCGAGCTGGGGCGTTTCACCCGAACCATGTCGGTGCTGATAAGCGCTGGTCTCAAGCTGCAGGATACCATGGAGCTCCTCCCTCACGCCACCACCAATAAAGTATTTCGGGATGCTCTACATCAGGTCAACGAGAAGCTCCTGCTCGGGGAGGGGCTATCTGAGCCGATGGCCCAGATCGGCCTATTTCCACCTCTTCTGGTGCAGATGGTGGCCGTGGGTGAGGAAAGCAATACCCTTGACTTCACCATGGGAGTGGTGGCTGATTTTTATGAGACCGCGGCTGAGGAGAAAACAACTGCTCTAGTGGGGATGTTGGGGCCGCTCACTACTATTGGCATCGCGCTGCTGGTTGGCTTTATCGCCCTGGCGGTGATTATGCCTATGTACACCCTCACCGGAGCCTTTGGTTAGTTGATTAATGATTTGCTATCTTCCTGGGGAGGGAATGACCCCGTTGACCATAATAAGGGGGAACGTTTATGAATGTTGCTAATGAGCATCACCCCGCTTTGGCGGCAGGAGGGCTTCACTCTTCTTGAAACCCTGATCGGGTTGGGCATTCTGGCGGTTATCGGGGTGGTTTTTCTCGCCACCATTGATACTGCGTACAAGAATGTGAGGTTGCTGGAGGAACAGACGCAAGCTGAGGCTTTGATTCGTTCTCAGCTGGATGATATCAAGGCTTCCCCTTACCAAGATAGCGGCGCATATCCGGTTACCGTTACTCCTCCGCCCCAATATTCGGTTAACATCACCGTGGTGACCCTGGACACGCCCACCTGTGTGCAGGATGGCAACTGCAATACCCTCCAGGAGGTAACGGTGTCCGTTTACCGGACCAGCGACGGCGGGGAGAAACCCATTCTATCAGTGAAGACGTACAAGGCGAAGACATGAAACGGGAGGCGGGATTTACACTCTTTGAAATGCTGGTGGCCATGGCCGTGGGGGGTGTGCTTCTGGCTGGCCTCGTCTCGGGCATCTTCCAGATTCTCTACGGGGTGGGGCAGGTAAAAACCAAAAGTATCGCCATAGCCGATATAGAGAGTGCGGCCCACTGGATTGTCCGGGACGTGGTTATGGGGCAGAACACTAACCTGGTTGATGGTGCACCAGCGGTGAGCCAGATGAGCCTGAGCTGGACTGACTACACGGAGTGGGCCAAGCAGGAACCATCTGCGTCACACTCAGCCAACTACACCTATTCGGGGACCCAGTTGGTGCGCAACTATGATGGCGTGGCGACCACTATTGGCCGCTACCTCACCCGTGTTGAGTTCTCCCGCAGTGGCAATCGTATCACGGTGACCCTGACCTCATCCCCGGAGGGAGATCCCCGCACCGCGGTGACCAGGACATATCGCCTGCTGATGCGGGGGCAGTAGGCGGCTGAAAAAGGAGGTAGGATTTTGAGAAGGGAGAGCGGGCAAGCTCTCATACTGGTGCTGATACTGCTGGCAGTGGGCGCGCTACTGCTGGTTCCAACCTTGGAGCTGACCACCACCGTGCTCAAGAGCCGGCAGATGTATGGGCAGTTCATCAAGGAAGATTACGCCATGGATGCTGCCAATGAGTATGGCCTGTGGAGGGTGTTGTGGGAGCCTGGCTACGCTGCCTCCCTGCCCATTGGGCAGGAAAGTGACCCCTTCACCGTTACCATCAATGGAATAACGGTGAATACCACCATCACCGCGCAGGCCACCGAGGCGCTCTCCGGCGTAAGCCTGGTCAAAGACCACCAGATCAAACCGACGAAGACGGTAACCCCGAACACCGCCTCCCCTGGGGTCCCGACCACGTTCACCTACACCATCACCATGCAGCGGCTGGAGCCGGATGACGCTGTGTTCGACCCATTGGAGGAGGTGATAGACGCGCTGCCCGCCGGGTTTGTTTACGTGCCCGATTCCAGCGTCTTGGACGGGGTTCCTTTTGCTGATGATGACCTGACCATCTTGAAGGAGCCGGTCATTGTCCAACCGCTCAACACCTTACCTTGGTCTAGGATTGTCGATGAGGATGCCATGGTGGCTAATGCTCCTCCCCCTGAGCAGAACTACGGTACCGCATTGACGATGAAGGTCTCATCCGGGATTCCCACCTCAAATGAGACCAACGCTCGGGTTTTCCTCAAGGTTGATATTTCCAGTATCCCCGCCGGCGCGGTCATCCAATCAGCAAATTTGACTTTATGGGCGAAGGAGTACCCGGAGGTTGCCCGCACCTATGACTTGCATCGAGTGACCGCCAACTGGACGGAAACCAGTATCCACTGGAATAATCAGCCTGGGATTGCTGCTAGCGCCACCGCCAGCGCCCGCACCCCTTCGGACAACTCGACGCCCATGAAGTGGGAGGTCCGGAATGACATTCAGGCCTGGCTGGATGGTGTCACCACCAACTATGGCTGGCGCATCAGCGATGCCGCGGAGACATTTGGCACCGAGAATTTTACTGATACGGTGATTGATGCCTTGGAGTTTGATGCGCTGAGAGGCAAGACCCCGGCCATAATCCCTATCTCAGGGGATATATACGCCATAGCTTATGGTGGGAATGGAGACCATGGCTATCTCAAGACGGTTCAGATAGCCGCCAGTGGGCAGATTACTGATACGGTGATAGACACTCTGGAGTTTGATACGCAGAGAGGCCTGGAGGCTGACCTCATCAATGTTTCAGGGGATATATACGCCATAGCTTATCGTGGGGGTGGGGATGACGGTTTTCTGAAGACGGTGGAGATAACATCCAGTGGAAATATCACCGATACGGTAATAGATACCCTGGAGTTTGATACCTTGAGAGGTTTGGAGCCAGACATCATCAATGTTTCAGGGGATATATATGCCATAGCTTATCGCGGGGACGGGGATGATGGTTTTCTGAAGACGGTGGAGATAACATCCAGTGGAAATATTACTGATACAGTAATAGATACCCTGGAGTTTGATACGCTGAGAGGCAAGACCCCGGCCATAATCCCTATCTCAGGGGATATATACGCCATAGCTTATGGTGGGGATGGGGATGATGGTTTTCTCAAGACGGTTCAGATAGCTAGTAATGGACAGATTACTGATACGGTGATAGATAGCTTGGAGTTTGATCCGCTGAAAGGCCTGGAGCCTGATATCATCAATGTTTCAGGAGATATATATGCCATAGCTTATCGCGGGGACGGGGATGATGGTTTTCTGGCGACAGTCGAGATAGCTAGTAATGGACAGATTACCGATGCGGTGATAGACACCCTGGAGTTTGATACCTTACAAGGCAAGACCCCGGCCATAGTCCCTCTCTCGTCAGGCACTTTTGTCATCGCTTATTGGGGTGATGGCGATGACGGCTTTCTGGAGACAGTGGCCATAACTCCCAGCGGCCGGATTTGCCAGACGCTACTTGAGTCCCCGGAGTTTGATACGGTCAGAGGCAAGAGCCCTGACATCATCAATATCTCAGGCGATGTTTACGCCATAGCCTATACCGGTGGTCCCACTAACTCAGACCACGGCTATCTTAAGACAGTTGACATAGTGCTCAGCAATTATGTCAATCATATTACTGAATTCCGCTCCAAGGATGATGACAGCAGTAACACGGAGCCGGAACTGGTGGTGAGTTACATCCCATTGGGGGGCAGCGACTTCCAGAAAATAACCTGGAGGTTTGACCCGCCGCTCGATTTCACCTATGGGCAAAAGAGGACGCTGAGCTTCCAGGCAAGAGCGGTGCTCCCCGACAATTCCAGGCACTGGAACGCGGTGGAGCTGCAGCCCGATGGAAGCTGGACTGGGCTTACCGCCAACATCACTGTGGGCACGCCCTCGGACAATGGAACCGCCGGGGCCGGAATACGGGTGACCAAGACTTCGGACACTCCCATAGTCTATGCTGGGGTGCCCACCATCGTGACTTATGTCATCAGCATCACCAATATTGATATCGGTGGTTTTGATAGGCTTGATGCCATTGAGGACTACCTCCCCCCGGGCTTCTCCTATGTGGTTGGCTCCGCCAGCGCCGCCTGGCCCGACCTCAACTCAACGGATAATCCCCAGTATCCCTATAACATCGGTGATTTTGAACCTGAAGTAACCCCGCAACCCGACGGACGGCTGAAGTTGAAATGGCACAGGCAGGAAAGTGCCAACGGGTTTTTCCCGGGGGTGGAGCTTCTGCATGACTACCCCATGCCCCAAGGGGTGACCTACACTCAGACCTTTCAGGCGCTGGCTGATGTGGATGTGTCCGGCAGCTACCAGAACGAGGTGATAGTCAAGCTCAAGGATTGGAATAAGTATGGTGACCGTGGCATCGGCGATAAAAACTTCTACTCTTGGCCCACGGGTACCGTTATCGTGCCGGCCTATGACCTTCTCTCGGAGACGGAACTCTCAGCCCTCCGTACCAACGCCGCGCTGACTGGAACCGGCATCGAGGTCAAGTCCTGGCACTGGAAGAAGCATAAATAGTAAAATGGTAAGCGAAAGGCCAAATAGAAGGCCGGCTGACTACTGTTCCGCGCGTGAACAAAGAAGGAGGGAGGGCAGTGACACAGGCTGAAAAATCTGGGCCGCTCCTTGATGAGATCAAGCGGGAGGCAGCTAAGAAGGCCGCTGCTAGGGCTAGAATTGCCCGGTGGGACCTGGATGTGGCGGTGTTTCTCTTCGTGATCTTAATTCTGGTTATCATCTTGCTGTTTCAGGGGGTTAGCGTTAACATCGTCTCCCCGGTGGCTATCTTTGGCCTGGCCGTCGTCTGGCTGATAGGGTGGCGGCGGGGAAGGCAGCTCTACCAGAGTTTTTATAGTGAGGAGCTGACCAAGCTAGTGCAGGAGTTGGAGGAAAAGCACAAGAAGCCGATTGAGGAAGTGATCGAGGAGACGGTGGAGGAAAAAGTCCAGAAAGCTTTGCGGGCAAGATGGCGCTAGCGGGAAGCGTGGGCGTCATCTTCAGTTGCCGAGTGGTGACCGGTAGGAAGCGCAGGAGAAGATGAGAAATTTGCTACCTCGAATTGGCCGTATGGCCTTTTTAGTCATAATTGGGGTTTGCCTGATTATCTATATCGGCGTCGGCATCGTCTATCTGCAGCAGGGGCCAAAGCAGAAGAACCTGCAGGAGCAGATCAATAAGACCGCGGTCATCGTCCAGAAACCCTTGCCTGATATGAAGAAGCTGCAGGCAGAATATGAGGCGGTGCAGCAGGCGCTGGCGCCCATGTCAATACCTGAAGTGCTTGAGGTGATCGTCGACATCGCCGAGAAAAATGGCATTGACGTTGACCCATCAAGCGGCAGGTTTCACATTCCTCCCCCGCCCGGGCCCCAGGCGAAGAAGATAGGCGAGGGAACCTATCAGATTTTATCCATCGGCGGCATCAAGGCGCAGGGTGACTATGAGAGCGTGATGGCCTTCATCTCCGACTTAGATTCAGGCAAAACGCTGGAAACCATGCTACTTAGGCGGGTGGAGCTGAACCAAATTGAAATAAAGTTTGGTGAAGAGGAGACCGCGAGGAGAGCAGAGTTCCGGGCGGTGATCGCCGCGGTGCGCGACATGATGGCGGCCAATGGTCTGAGCCAGATACCCCACCCGATAGACTATGAAGGGGGCGTTGCCACCAATGATATGAGCGCCTTCCCTGATATCACCACCACCGCCGCGGAAAAGGGCTATACCGGGAGCGATACGCCAAAGAGCGGCTACGTGCTCTATGAGCATGACCGCATCTTGGCCGATAATACCACCACTTTTGAGACCGAAAGTTACATCGATCAGACGGTTACCCAGTATTACTACACTTGCGAGGCTGATGGCACGGTGCGCCAATTTGACGGGCCGGATTTGACCACGGCCACCGAGTATTTTGGCAGTGAGGAGTATGAGGTTGAGACGGTGGCCATCTTAAGCGTTGACCTCTACTCCAAACCGGCGCAAGGGTGATGGCGCAAAAAGGAGAAGATGACCTTGGCGGAAAAGGATGCGTCCAAGAGCAAGAGCAACGTTTTAACGCTTGATTTGGGCAGTGCCGGAAGGAAACTGCTGAGGGCGGTGTGGAGGAGACTGGGGAGGTGGCTTGCCGGGAAGGTGGTAACCCTTGAGATCGGCAGCACCAGCATCAGGCTTATGGAGACCAGGGGAGGGGTGGTGAGAAAGTGGGCGGACCTCTCCTTCGCCCCAGATAGCATTGCCGAGGAAGAGGAAGCGGGTTCGACTGAGCTCTCTCTGGGCACCATGGTGAAGCAGCTTATGGCTTCCAGCGGCATCAAGGCGCGGAAAGTTAACGTCAGCCTCAGTGGCCTTTATTCGATAAGCCGCCTTCTGCCCGTGTCCAATCTGGCTCCTGACCTCCCACTTCAGGAGGCGGCTCTGGAGATGGCATCTCAGATAATGCCCTTATCTGAGGATAGGCTGCATCTTTTCTGGCAGGTGCTGACGCCCAGCGATGAGGAGGATCAAATCCTTTTCCTGGGTGTGCCTAGAGAGGTGCTTGATAGCGAGATCCGAAGCCTGAAAGCGGTGGGCATCACCCCGCAGACTGTGGAGCTAAAAGCTATGGCGCTGATCAGGGTGGTAAATAGAGAGCAGGCGCTCATCTTGAATATCGAGCCTGCCAGCTTTGATATTATTATCATCGCCAATGGCCTACCCCAAATCATGCATACCGCTGCCTGGCAGCGGGAGACCCTCAGCCTGGAAGACGCCGCTGAATACCTGGCGTCAAGCCTGGAGCTGGCGGTAGACTTCCGCAATTTCCATCATCCTGATGCCCCCCTTGACCCAGCCACCCCCCTCTTTATCACCGGACAGCTATCCGGAGACCCGGAGCTGATGGAGAAGTTGCAAGCCAAATTGAGCTATCCTGTTGAGCCGCTCCAGCCGCTGCTGGAGTGCCCCCCGTACCTCCCGGTCTCCCAGTATGCGGTCAACCTCGGGCTCGCCCTGCGGGGGACAGTATCCTCCCGGGATAATGAGCAGGATGGCCCTCTGCCCCTTGATATCAACCTCCTGCCCGAATCCTTCCGGCCGTGGCGGCCCACGGCAAGGCAGCTGTATTCCGCCGCCGTTATCTTGCTGGCTCTGGTCGTGCTCTTCCCTCTGTTCGATATCGCCTCTGAAGCTATGGGCAGAACGGCTATGCTGCAAACCAAATTTGACATCCTCAATCAGCAGCTGGAGCGCAAGAAGCTGGAGATCAAGAAGCGTGAGCCCATCCAGAAGGCGATCAACGAGTATCGCCAGATTGTCCAGAGGAAGGTAAGCTTTGTTGATGATATAGAGGTCATCCGGAATGAAGCTGAGAAGCTCAAGGTTAAGATAGGGACCATCACGCATGAGGGAGATAAGATAGTTTTCTCCTGCCGGGCGGATAATTACCTTATCTTCAGAGAATACCTAGCGGCGCTGGAGGAAAGCGGCCGGTTCACCTCACCCATTCCTCCCCCTGAAGGCTACCCTTACACCACGGGGGGCGAGGTCACGCTGGAGCCTGCCACCACCGAGGAGGCCAAGGGGGGATAAGGAAACTCTCCCTTTTCCTCGCCCATCAATAGAAGGAGAGATGCCCTTCCTATCTGGGGCATCTCTCCTTCTCTCACCACCACCCAAGCGGCCTGAATTTGCTCGCCTAATTATTCATACCCGGTGGTTACCTGAGTTACCGTGCCTGACGAGTCAACGGTGTAGGTGCCTTTGGTGATCTCCGTAGCCACGTAGTTGACCGTGACGTTGGAGGAACCATCACCGGTGATATCATGCTGGTAGAGGATGTAGCCGGGTTTGTCACCGGCCTGGTAGGCATTGCCGTTGGGGTCAGTGACCTTGCCGCCATTATTCCAGTCTGAGGTGGCATCAGGGAAAGCGCTCATGTTGGAAGTGGGCGTGGTCACCGGGTTGGGCAGGGTGCTCAGCCCGTTATCAACCATCATGGCGACCACCGCTGACTGGATGTTGGCGAACTCGGTCTGCGCCGCCTCCGTTTCGCCCCGGCCGATGAACCGTCCCACGTTGGGGATGACCACCGCGGCCAGCACGCCGAGGATGGCGACCACAATCAGCAGCTCAATTAGGGTAAACCCCTTCTCTCCTCTCACTGGCAATCTCATTCGTTCACCTCCTCCTCACCTTATTTTTCCTTGGTTAATTACCTAGCCTGGATTACTCATACCCGGTGGTTACCTGGGTCACCGTGCCGTACTGGTCAACGGTATAGGTACCTTTGGTGGTCTCCGTGGCCACGTAGTTGACCGTGACGTTGGAGGAGCCATCACCGGTGATATCATGCTGGTAGAGGACGTAGCCTGGCTTGTCGCCGGCCTGGTAGGCATTGCCGTTGGGGTCAGTGACTTTGCCGCCGTTATTCCAGTCTGAGGTGGCGTCAGGGAAAGCGCTCATGTTGGAAGTGGGCGTGGTCACCGGGTTGGGCAAGGTCTGCAGACCGTTATCGGTCATCATGGCGATCACCGCTGACTGGATGTTGGCGAACTCAGTCTCTGCCGCCTCCGTTTCGCCCCGGCCGATGAACCGTCCCACGTTGGGGATGACCACCGCGGCCAGCACGCCGAGGATGGCGACCACAATCAGCAGCTCGATCAGGGTAAACCCCTTCTCTCCTCTCACTGGCAATCTCATTCTTTCACCTCCTTCCACGATTTCTTTTCCATCTTCCAACAAGCAAGCTGGAGCTAGGCGTTCACAGCTTAATCATAGGGTATCTGGAGAGCAAAAACAATCCTACCAAAGGGTGATTTTAAAGGTAGTACTTTTGGGTGAGCGGCGTTGCGGGAGGTACCTACTCTTTGGGGACAAGCCCCTTTTTCACCGCATAGGCGGCCGCCTGGCTTCGGTTGGCCAGGTGCAGCTTTTCCATGATATTGCGCAGGTGGGTTTTTACCGTGTTCTCCGAGATAAAGAGAGTCTCCGCGATCTGCTTATTGGTGGCCCCTTGAGCCACCAGCCGCAATACTTCATCCTCCCGGGGGCTTAGTTCAGCCTCGGTCTCTCCAGGCGGTGCTGCCACTTCTTGGGCACCCGTCTCCCTGAATTCGCTGAGCAGCTTAGCCGCCATCAGCGGGGAGATGATCACCCCACCCTGGGCGATGTGCAGGATAGCCTGCACCAGCTCATCAGGTTCCGTGTTCTTCAGAATATAACCTTTGGCGCCGAACTTCATGGCGGCAAAGAGGTCAGCCTCATTATCCGAGACGGTGAGAACTAGGATGTTGGCCTCGGGCATCCTGGCCTGGAGCGCTTGGGTGGCTTCCAGGCCGCTGCAGCGCGGCATATTGAGGTCCATGAGGATGACATCCGGGGTGAGGGCCTGCGCCTTCTCTATCGCCTCCAGCCCATCGGTGGCCTCCCCCACCACCGTCAGGTTTCCCTGGGTGGCCAGCACCGAGGTGATGCCCCGGCGGAACAGGGCATGATCATCTACCACGAGCACTCTGATGGTCTCCATTGCGTCATAACCTCACTTTCTCCACAGGGAGGCTGACTTTTATCTCCGTGCCCTGTCCCGGGGCGGTGGAGATATCCACGTTGCCGCCAAGCCCCTCTGCCCTTTCTTTGATGATGGTTAGCCCGTGGTAACCGGGGGGAGACTTCTCCAGGTCCAGAAGATTGAAGCCCCGTCCGTTGTCCTTGATGCGCATCTCCACGGACTGGGGGTTGGTCTCCAGCTTGACCTCAATCTCGCTGGCGAGGGCGTGTCTGCGGACATTGGTCAGCGCCTCCTGGGCGATGCGCAGCAGCTGGAGCTCGGCCACCGGGGAGAGCCGGGGGAAGGGCTTGGGGGCGGTGAAGCGCACCTTGATGCCGTTGTTCTGCCCGAATTCCCGGACGTAGTTCCCCAGGGCGGTCAT
>MTNR01000078.1 GCA_002011495.1 Dehalococcoides sp. JdFR-56
CCCCTCTTCCCCGCCACTCTGCCCAACTATAAGCTCATTTTCGCCGGCTGGTCCCGCCAGTGGCGGGGCGGCACTGCCAGCATCAAGCCATTTCGCGGTGAGCGCGTCCGCGGGGCAATCTACGAGGTCTCCGAGGAGTGCTTGCGGCGGCTGGACAGGTTTGAAAGTAACTATCAGCGGTTCAAGGTCACCGTGTTCGGTGAAGATAATGAGCCGATTGAGGCCATCACCTATATCAAGACCGGCCAGCTGGAGGAGACGCCGCCCTCAAAGGAATATCTAGCGGTTATCCAGCAAGGCCTGAGGGACTGGCGCCTGTTCTAGCCGGCCCGGCATCCCGCGATTGCGTTCTTCGACCATTTATTTTGGAGGTGTAGATGACCACCACTGTGCTTCTGGTGCGACACGGGCAAACCGAGTCAAACGTCACCGGCTACTTCATGGGCTGGTCTGATGAAGACATCAGCGAGCTGGGCTACGCCCAGGTCACCAGCCTGGCCTCAAGGCTCCAAGGCCGCCCCATCGCCTCAGCCTATACCAGCCCGCTGAGGAGAGCCTATAATACAGCAGCCATCCTGGCCCAACCCCATAACCTGAAACTTGAGGTCATGGACGAGCTGATTGAAATCAAGCTCGGCGACTGGCAGGGGCTGCACATGGACGAGATCAGCCGGAGGTGGCCCGAGCTCTGGAAGCAGTCCCGAATTGACCCTTCAGAGGTCACCATGCCCAATGGGGAGAGCTTCCGGCAGGTGACGGAGCGCGCGGTGCGCGCCTTTGAGAGGATAGTCGCCGCCAACCAAGGTAAACAAGTCCTCATCGTGAGCCACGAGGCGGTGCTAAAAGTGATCATCATCCACGCCCTGGGTGCCTCAACCAGCATCTATCGCCGCTTTGAGCTGAGCAATGCCTCACTGAGCATAATAGAGGTAAAGGATGGCAAAACCCGGCTTATCACCTTAAATGACACCTCGCACCTTGACCAGAGCCACCAAGCTAGCGTAAAATGAAACAATGGAAAAGCTCTTTATCTCCAGGCACAATTTGGGCCGGAGCTAGCTTGCTTCGGCCTTTTTAATTAGCTGGCCGAACAGGGCCGGCCTCAAAACCAAGACCGATAGGGCGCAGGTTTGATGAAGGTCAGCATGAAACGGACACCTCTATATCAAGAGCATCTGAAGCTGGGAGCCAGGATGGTTGAATTCGGCGGCTGGGAGATGCCCCTTCACTATTCTCAGGGGATACTCGCCGAGCACCTGGCAACCCGGAAATTCGGGGGGCTCTTTGACATCTCCCATATGGGGAGGTTCCGGATAAGCGGCCAGGATGCGCTTCCCTTCCTGCAATACGTCCTCACCAGCAATGTCGCCGCCCTGGAGCCGGGGCAATCCCACTACACCATAATCCCCAATGAAAGCGGCGGGGCCATTGACGATGCTTACCTCTACCGCATGGGTGAAGCCGAATACCTTCTGGTGACCAACGCCGCCAATACGGAAAAGGACTGGCGGTGGCTGGAAAAACACCGGCGGCGATTCCCCCGGCTCACTTTGGAAGACCACACCGCTGGTCTCGCCATGCTGGCACTGCAGGGGCCAAGAGTAAAAGCAGTGCTGGCCACAGTGCTGGGAGATGTCAGCAAACTCCCCGGGCCACTACGGAATACACTGGTGCTCACTGAACTCTTCGGGGTTAAGGTGCCCATCGCCCGAACCGGCTACACCGGCGAGCCCCTCGGCTTTGAGCTCTTTGTGCCGGCAGAGGTGGCGGCGCGTCTGTGGAGTGAGCTTCTTGAAACCGGCGCGCCGGAGGGCATCGTGCCCGTGGGGCTGGGCGCCAGGGACACCCTGAGATTGGAGGCGGGGTTGCCTCTCTACGGACACGAGCTGGGGAGTGACGCCGAGGGAAAGGAGGTTCCGGTATTCGCCCTGCCCATCGCCAGACTGGCCACGAGCTTCAGCCCCTTAAAGGGCGAATTTATCGGACGGGAAGCCTTGCTCAAGCAGTTCCAGGAGCTCAAGCTGCGCCAGCAGGGCCAGCTTGATACTCCGAAAGAGAAACAGCTTGTGCCCAGAACCATATTCCCCCTGGCCATATCCGGCGGCGTCGCCCGGGCCGGCTGCCAGGTCTGCGCCAACGGCCGCCCGGTGGGCCACGTGACCAGTGGCACCCTGGTCCCCTACTGGATAATGGAGGGCGCCGGCACCAGCGCCCAGCCCGGCGCCGAATGGGATAAGAGAACGATAAGTCTAGCCTACCTTGACGGCGACCTAAAAGAGGGCCAGCGAGTAACCGTCATGATTCGGGATAAACCCGCAGCAGGCATTATTGTCAAGAGACACCTCGGCAGTGAGGCGGCACCTTACGCCCGCCCCATACTTGCCGAGGTGCCAGAAAATGCTATTCTAACTGAGCGGGAGGAATCTGTGGAGAACCTGTCCAGAAACTTGGTGAGAAAAGCCGCTAGCAACACCGTGTGGCGGCAGCACCAGACCATCAATCTGATACCGTCAGAGCAGACGCCCTCACCCCTGGTGAGACTGCTCACCATCGCCGACCCCTCCGGGCGGTATGCCGAGCACCAGAGGGTGGAGGCGCTGGGAGACGTTGAGGCCTATTACTATCAGGGCACCAGGTTTATCGCCGAGGTGGAGCAGGAGTTGAGGGAAAGGCTGAAACAGTTCCTGGGCTGTTCTGAGGTGGAGACGAGGCCGATAAGCGGGCAGATGGCCAACGCCACCGTCTTCAGCGGCCTCATCGCTTACCTCAACCGGCTTGACCGCCGGGCGGAGCCCAGAAGACTGCGCCGGGTGATGAACCACCACATTGGCAGGGGAGGGCATTTGAGCGCCCAGCCAATGGGGGCCCTGAGGGATTTCGTGGCCATTGACCCAGTTACGGAAAGGTGGGCGGTGGTAAACTTCCCGGTTCGGGCGGATAACCCCTACCAGATAGACCTGGAGAGAACCGCCGAGCTCCTCGCCAGGTATCAGCCGGAGCTCATTATCTTCGGTAAAAGCTTGATTTTGCACCGCGAGCCAGTGAGAGAGATAGCCGAGCTTGCCGCCGGGATGAAGCCCAGACCAATCATCCTGTATGATGCCGCCCACGTGCTAGGGCTGCTCGGCCCCTATTTTCAGGAGCCCCTCTCGGAGGGGGCTGACCTTATCACCGCCTCCACCCACAAGACCTTCTTCGGCACCCAGCGGGGGATAATCGCCAGCAACATGAGTCAGGGGACGGAGCACTTTGACCTCTGGCAGAGCATCGTAAGAAGGGCCTTCCCTGGCAGCGTGAGCAACCATCACCTGGGCACCCTGCTCGGGCTGCTCATGGCCACCTACGAGATGAACACCTACGGGCGCGATTACCAGAAGCAGGTCATCGCCAATGCCAAGGCCTTCGCCCGGGCGCTGAAAGAGCGGGGACTGGAGGTGGAGGGAGACCCTGCGGTCAGCTACACCGAGACGCATCAGGTTGTCCTGCGTGTGGGCTACGCCAAAGCAGTTGAGGTTGCCGAGAAATTGGAGCGGAACAACATCATCCTGAACTACCAGGCCCTGCCTGATGACGAGGCCTTCACCGCCAGCAGCGGGCTGCGCACCGGCGTCCAGGAGATGACCCGGTTCGGCATGAAGGAGGCTGACTTCGCCGAGCTGGCGGAATACATGGCCGCGGTGATACTTGACGGGAAGGACGTCGCCGAGGAGGTTGCCCGTTTCCGAGAGAGATTCACCAAAATGCAGTACTGTCTGCCCGAGGAGGAGGCCAAGCCTCTGGTTGATGAGCTTATCCACACTCTGATAAAATCTTAACGCCAATCGCCCGAGAAAAGTTGAAGAGAGGTGACCACGGATGCCTGATATCACATATCAGGAGCTAAAGCCCCCGGAACGGATTCTCCTTGGCCCCGGCCCCAGCAACATCCACCCCCGCGTCCAGCGCGCCTTGACAGCGCCACTGCTAGGATACCTCGACCCCTACTTTCTCACCATCATGGATGACACCATGCAGCTGCTGCGCTCCCTCTTCCGCACCAAGAATGAGCTCACCTTCCCCATATCAGCCACCGGTATGGCAGGCATGGAGGCTAGCTTCAGCAACTTCCTGGAGAGAGGTGACGTGGCCGTCATCGGGGTGAATGGCTTTTTCGGCGAGCGCATGGTGAACAACGCGCTGAGGTGCGGTGCCGAGGTCATCCCGCTCCATGCCGAGTGGGGCCGCATCATTGAGCCGGAGGCGATTGAGGCCGCCCTAAAATCACGGCCCCGGATAAAGCTCCTGGCCCTGGTTCAGGCGGAGACGTCCACCGGCGTCCTGCAACCCTTGGCCGAGGCCTCCCGGCTGGCCAAAGAGTATGAGGCGCTGTTTCTGGTGGACGCGGTTACCTCCCTGGGAGGGGAGGAGCTGGCGGTGGACGACTGGGGCATTGACATCTGCTACAGTGGCTCACAGAAGTGCATCAGCTGTCCGCCTGGGCTTTCCCCCTTCACCGCCAATCAGCGGGCGCTGGACACCCTAAAAGCGCGCTCCTCGCAAGTACCCAGCTTTTATCTCGACCTCTCCCTGCTTGCCAAATACTGGCTAGCGGGTAACGGCAGAGTCTATCATCACACCGCGCCAGCCCTGCTGGTCTACGCCCTGCATGAAGCCCTGGTGCTCATTGCTGAAGAGGGCCTCCAAGCTCGCATCCAGCGCCACGCAAGGAACGGCGCCGCGCTGCACGCTGGTCTGGAGGCGATGGGCCTCGCCCTGCATGCCCAGCCAGGGCACCGCCTGAGCACCCTGACCACGGTGCGCATCCCCCAGGGCGTTGATGACCTGCGAATAAGGCAGCGGCTGCTCAATGAGTTCGGCATTGAGATTGGTGGTGGCCTGGGAACGCTCAAGGGCAAGGTCTGGCGCATCGGGCTGATGGGGCACTCCTCAACCGAGGAGAACGTGCTGCTTCTGCTCTCGGCGCTGGAAAAGCTGCTCATTGACGAAGGTTACTCAGTGGAGCCGGGGGCAGGGGTGGCCGCCGCCACACAAAACCTGAAAAAGAAGGCTAATTAGCTTTCTTGCTCAAGCCCGAAAAATGTTGCAGGATTTCACTTACTACCTGGCCCTGTGATTTGCCCTCACAGTTCACGGTGATATCGGCGTACTTGATATAAAGAGGCTTTCTCTCCTCGTAAATCCGCCTTAGTGGCTTGCGCTTTAGGCCCACGATGCCCCGGTCCAGCCCGCCAGCCAGCTTTCCGGCGATGTTCTCAAAAGAATCCTCCAGGTAAACCAGAGTGGCGTTCTGTTTGAGATATGCCATAAGGTCAGGGTGATAGATGATGCTGCCCCCTGGGGCCACCACCACACGGGATAGGTCTATCTCGTACATCCTATCTTTCTCAATCTGGAGCAAAGCCTCATCGCCCTGCTCATCAATGATCTCCTGTATCGTCCTCCCCTCCTTCTCCGAGATGTACCTGTCCACATCAATGAAATTGAATCCCAGCGCCCTGGCCAGCGCCATACCTATGGTGGACTTGCCCACACCAGCCATACCGATGAGAACGATACTCTCCCTCTTCATTCCTTCTCACCACCTCCCCAGTCTTAAGGCAAAGGATAGCACTCAACTCAGCAGCCGTCAATGAGGCGGTACCCAAGGTCTACGGGCACACTTTGACAGCCGCAGGAGAAAATGCTAGGGTGTTGGTGAAATTCGGCGGCTTTAAAAGGAAAGGGCTTGATGAAGGCGCAAATCCTGAAAGCGATTTCGCCCGTGGAAAACCGGCCCCTGGAGCTGACTAGCCTGTCCCTACCTCAGCCAGAAGCAAGAGAAATCCGGGTCAAAATCTCCGCCTGCGGCGTCTGCCACACTGAGCTTGACGAGATTGAGGGCAGGCTCAAGCCCAAATTGCCCGTAGTTTTAGGGCATGAAATCATCGGCCGGGTGGATGCCCTAGGCCCGGGGGCAACCAAGTTCAAAATCGGAGATAGAGTTGGCATCGCCTGGATTTACTCTGCCTGCGGGAGGTGCCGCTTCTGCCGGGAGGGTAGAGAAAATTTATGCCCCGAGTTTCAGGGCACCGGATGCCACGCCGATGGTGGCTACGCCCAGTACATGGTGGTGCGGGAAGACTTCGCCTATCCCATCCCGGCTCAATTTTCCGATTCCCAGGCGGCACCTCTGCTCTGCGCCGGCGCCATCGGCTACCGTGACCTCAAACTCTCCGGGATAAAGCCGGGGCAAATTCTCGGGCTCTTTGGCTTCGGGGCCTCGGCCCACATCGTCATCCAGGTAGCCAGGTACTGGGGATGCCCAACCTTCGTCTTCAGCCGCAGCCCAGCCCACCGCCATCTGGCCGAGAAGCTGGGGGCTGCCTGGACAGGGAGCGCTGAAGATACGCCCCCAGAGAAGGTTGACTGCGCCATTGATTTCACCCCGGTGGGGGAGACCGTCCCCCAGGCCCTCAAGGTTCTGGAGAAAGGGGGCCGGCTGGTGCTGGCGGTGATCAGAAAGCGGACCCCCATCCCGCCGCTGGACTACGGCCGGCTGCTGTGGGAGGAAAAGGAGATAAAAAGCGTGGCCAACATCACCCGAAAGGACGCCCAGGACTTCCTCCCCCTGGCAGCGGAAATCCCCATTATCCCCGAGGTTCAGGAGTTCAAGTTAGAAGCGGCCAACGAGGCCCTCATCCGGCTCAAGCAGGGGAAAATCCAGGGGGCGGCGGTGCTGAGGATGGACTAAGCCCAAGTCCCCACTTTACGGCGAGAAGGGTTATGGATTATACTACCTAGAAACGCTATGTATTTTAGCTTATCGGCAGAAGCGCGGTGACGGAAGTCCTGAGCGCGGTATCACTGTTCATGGCCGCTTTTTGGCTGGGGGCCTGCCCCTTCTCGGTCTGGGTGGGGCAGTGGCTTCTGGGCAAAGATATCAGGGAGTACGGAGATGGAAATCCCGGCGCCGCCAACGTTTTTCGCGCCGGAGATAGGCGCGCCGGGCTCCTTGCCCTGACCCTGGACGTGGCCAAAGGCTTCCCCTTCGTCTTCCTGGCCCACTCCCTCTCTGGCTTTCCGCCGCAAGTGGCCATGGCAGTGGGCCTGAGTGCCATATTGGGACACGCCTTCTCCCCGTTCCTCCGGCTGAAAGGGGGTAAGGCGATCGCCGTTACCTTCGGCGTTCTCCTGGCGCTGCCTCAGCATGAACTGCTGGCGATTTTTATCATCTTCATCCTGGTGGGATTCCTCTGCATTGAGCCGGACGCCTGGACGGTGATGCTCGCCCCCTCCGGCTCGCTTGCCTACCTCGTGGTCGCCAGAGGGAACCAGTGGGAATCGCTCTTCATGCTGGGGGTGCTCGCCGTTTTTGCCGTAAAGCAGTATGATAGCCTGAAGACAATGCCCAGATTCAGGCTGAAGCCCATAGAATGGTGCAAATGAAGGAGCCAGAGTTTTTCGGCTCCCTAGACTGAGGGAAAGCATGCTGTATCAGGGAATAGTCATCGCTGGTCTGGTTATCTTCATGCTCAATCTCACCCTGAACCTGCGCAGCCTGCGAACACCCCGCTCAGACGCCAAAGCCCCTGAGCCAGCTCCCCTCATCTCCGTCCTCATTCCCGCCCGGGATGAAGAGGCGAACATCGCCGCCTGCCTTGAATCCCTCCAGCAACAAGATTACCCCAACTTTGAGATTCTAGTGCTGGACGATAACTCCTCGGATAATACCTCGGCCATTGTGGAAGATATAGCAGCCCAGGATAGCCGCATCCGGCTGATACGAGGTGAGCCCCTGCCCGAAGACTGGGCGGGTAAACCCTTCGCCTGCTACCAGCTGGCCAAGCAGGCCAAGGGGTCCTGGCTACTCTTTGTTGATGCTGATACCACCCACGCCCCGCACATGCTGCGCAGCACCCTGGCCTGGGCGCTTGAGGCAAAGTGCTCGCTGCTCTCCGGGTTCCCCCGGCAGCTGGCAACCTCCCTCCCCCAGAAGGCAGCCATCCCGGTGCTGTACTTCATCATCTTCAGCTGGTTCCCCCTCTGGTGGCTGCAGCGCTCGGGCAAACCCAGACCGTCTCTGGCCATCGGCCAGTTTCTCCTTTTCCCCAGGGAGGAGTACTGGCGCATCGGGGGGCATGCCGCGGTAAAGTCCAAGATAATGGAAGACGTCTGGCTGGGAATTGAGGTAAGCCGCCATCAGGGCCGTCAGGTGGCGGTTGACCTATCCTCGGTGGTCTCCTGCCACATGTACCGCAACGTGGGGGCGATGCTGGAGGGCTTTATCAAGTGGATATACTCTGTGCTTCTGCTATCCCCGGCAGCGCTGATGGTGATGATGGTTTGCGCCTATATCTTCTTTCTGGCGCCCTTCTACGCCCTCTGGCGAGAGCTATTTGTGGTGATGGCTCCCACCGGCCTGCGAGCACTGGCTATCTCCCAGGTGGCCATAGTCTTGTTTATGCGCTGGCTGGTGGACAATCGCTTCAAGGAGCCCGCCATCTCACTTTTCCTGCACCCGATCGGCCTCTCCTTTCTCTTCGTGGCCGGCTTCTGCGCCATTTTCCGCTGGGCGGCCGGGGTCGGGGTGCGCTGGAAGGAGCGGCTCTATACCCGGGAGTCCAATGTGGAATAGCTTGACATGCGGCCAGCATGAGCTTAACATAGCCAAGGGCTGATGCCAAAACCCACTCCTTGACATCAAATCTAAATCAATTGGAGAAGCCATGAGTGATTGGGACAAGATAAGAATCGGCAGAGGAAATCTGGGCAGGGTGATAGCCTTCCGTCTCGGGCCAGGCTTGAACCTGCTCAAGTCTCTGGAGGAAATCGCCAGGCGGGAGAACATTGGCTCAGGAGTTATCCTCTCCGGAGCTGGCAGCCTCCGCCAGGTAACCCTGCGCAACGTGAGGCTGTTCCCTGATAAGTTCCCGGTCATGGATCGGAACCGCATCTATACGCCCAAAAAGGAGCCTCTGGAGCTCCTCTCCCTTTCCGGCAATATCGCCAGAAAGGGCGACGAGGTCTACATCCACTGCCACATCACCGTCTCATCCGGGCTTGATGACGGCAGAGCCTACGGAGGACACCTCATCGAGGACTGTGAGGTTTTCTCCTACTGTGAAATCGTCATCGCCGAGATAACCGGCCTGGAGATGAAGCGGGGCACTGACCCTGAAACCCACGGGCCAGAGCTCTTCTTCACCTAGCCCGGCTGACCTCACCGCGCGCACAGGAACGGGGGCTTCTGGCGCAGGCCAAGCTCTTTAAACGTCTGCTGGCACAGTTTCTGCAGGAGTTTTTTAAGATGCTCGCGCTCCTGCGGGGAAAGGCAGGACATTACGCGGTGCACCACCTCCCGCCGGGTTGATTGCTTATAGGCCCGGCGGCCCTTTTCCGTCAGCGCCACCCTGACCAGGTTCCGCCTCTCCAGGTCCTTGACCTTGCGCACCAGCCCCGCCGCCTGCATTCGGCTCACCAGCGCCGAAACGGAGTGAGGCTCCCGCAGCAAAAGGCGCGCTATCTCTGCGGGCGTAGCCCTCTCGCCGGTAGTCTGAACCACAAACAACACCGCCGCCTCCTCCGGCGTGATCCCGTATTCATAAAGCTCCCTCGCCCTGATTTTATGCATGGCGCGCCTTAGGTGGAGTATCATCCACCACAGCTCATGATCCTGGTCACTAACTGGCAACTCTCTCATAGTACCCTCGCGTATTACTTGAACTTAGGCTAGCTTATATTGCGGGCGGGAGAAAAACTGGCTAGACTTTCGCCCACTGAAAATTCTACCAAATATTCCCTCGGCTGGCCACCCAGCCTCCCCCTAGGAGCCACCCCAATTCCCCCTAAAATAAACTTGAAGAAAGGTGCTTCAAGGCGGTAAAATCGTCCCAGAGAGTTTGTGCCTGAAGCACCATAGGAGGAGATAGCTTTGCCACCACTCCCCATAATCTCAGTCAAGGGCAAGCCCTTTGACTGCGGGCAGCAGTATGGTTCCCAGGCCAGGGAGCAAATTCGCCGCAACGTGGCGCTTTACTTTGATATGTGGCACACCCTATGGGGAGCCACCCGCCCCGAAATCATGGAGCAGTGCCGCAAACTAGTCCCCGTCATCGGCCATTATGACGCTGATATCCTGGAGGAACTGGAAGGGGTGGCCAGAGGAGCTGACCTATCCCTTGAGGAAATCATCGCCGTTAACGCCCGATATGAGATCAACTTCGCCCGGGGCATTGCCCCAAGACAGGGAGGTGAGGGCTGCACTGCGGCCGCTGCTCACCCTCAAGTTACCAGAAACGGCCACACCCTCTTAGGGCAGAACTGGGACTGGCTCTCCCGATTTCAGGAGATGAACTTGATTTTGGAGGTGGCCCAACCGGGAAAGCCGACCGTGGTCACCCAGCCGGAGGCTGGCGTGCTGGCGCACCGGGGCATGAACTCGGCGGGGCTGGGGGTGTGCTTCAACGGCCTGACATCAAGCCGGGACAAATTCGAGTCCAAAGCGCCCCCCTTCCTCATCATGATACGGGCTATCTTAAGCGCCCCCAGCTTCAGCCTGGCGCTGAAGGCGGTTTTGAGCGCCAGAGCCACCCTATCCGGGAATTTCCTCATCGCCCAGGAGGGTGGTGAGGCCATTGACCTGGAAGTCTCCCCGGGGGATGTGGGTTTGCTCTACCCAAATGGGGGGATTCTCACCCACAGCAACCACTTCCTCAGCTTCATAAGCCGGGAGGACTTCACCGATATTCTAAAAACACTATATCCTGACACCCTTTTCCGCTGCCACCGTGCCCGCCAGCTTCTCGAGCAGGATAGAGGCGAGATTGACGTCAGTAGCTTCCAGCGCCTGTTCCGGGACCACTTCAGCCACCCCCACTCCATCTGCCGCCATGCTGACCCTCGGGCCCAGGGGATCAAGCAGTGGGCCACGCTCTTTTCCATGGTCATGGACCTAGATGAGCGGACGATATACATCGCCGAGGGAAACCCCTGCCAGACCGAGTATCGCCAGCTGACCCTGCCCGGCCTGCGCCAAGGCTAGGCGGGCGTGGCATTTGACAGCCGCCGCCTTTTGCCTCATAATATATAAGCAATTGAATAGACTACTAGGGGAGCTGGAAGGCTGAGAGGTCCGCTAGCGGACGACCCTTGGAACCTGATCTCGGTAATCCGAGCGTAGGGAAGTAGGCACTTAAAGCCAGAAGGTCTTCACCAACTTCCCGCTTCTGGTTTTTTC
>MTNR01000076.1 GCA_002011495.1 Dehalococcoides sp. JdFR-56
CGAGTTCGAATCTCGTCTTCCGCTCCAGGGCGACGTAGCCAAGTGGATAAGGCGGGGGTCTGCAAAACCCCTATTCACCGGTTCGAATCCGGTCGTCGCCTCAAATTTTTTTACCTAGTATGAGTTAAAGGAAGATATCTTATCCAGCGGCTCTCTACTATGCCCTGACTTTACTTTCTCTTGGTCGTAATAGCCCAGGGCAAGCAAAACGTCTATCTTTTTGTCCTTGGGAATATTGAGCACCGATTTCACCGCCCGCTCATTAAACCAGCCAATCCAGCAGGTGCCCAGGCCCAGCTCCTGCGCCTGCAGGACAAAATGTTCCCCAGCAATCCCGATATCAATCAGGTAGTACTTTGTCCCCCGGAACATGCCGCCGATTCGGGCCAGGAACTTGGAGCGCTCAGAGACGATGACCACGATGACCGGTGCCTTTTTGCAGAAAGCGTTTATGGCGTAAATGCCGCTGAAGGCTTTATCGCACAGCCTCTTCTTCAGCTCCCCATCATCAACGACGATAAATTTCCAGGGCTGTGAATTGCAGGCGGAAGGCGCCACCCGCGCCGCCTCAAGACAGAGCTTAATCTTCTCCCGCTCCACCGGTTTATCCAGGAAATCACGGACGCTTCTTCTCTGTTTCAGTAGCTCTAGCAAAGCCATAAGCCGCCTACGGTGCACTCTAGTCCGATGCCAATAGAAGAGCTTTCTCTACTTGCTTACGCCAAGGACCTTTCGATTTGGTCAATCTTCTCCTGGGTCAGTGGCAGCTCCGCCTTCTCCAGAACCGAGGTCAGCATCAGCAGATTCTCGTTGGAGACGATATTCTCCGTGGACATGGCAATGCACAGCCTCTCGCCGGGCACCACCTCCCGGAGAAGGTTGAGCGCGTGTTTCTTCGTCGCCTCCGGGCCGAGGGAATACACTGACCCGGGAAAGCCCACCCAGATGACCTTGTCCTGCCAGAGGGAAAGCGCCTCCCCGATGGGCAAATCCCCCATGGGCGGCGGATGCAGCGCCTCAATGATATCGATTGGCGTGCGGGCGATCAGGTCTTTGAGCACGCCCACCCGGCCATCCATGTGCACCGCCAGAAGTTTGCCATGCTCATGGAAGACCTTGGCCATCTTCTCATACTCGGGCATAAAGTACTTCTCAAAAAGCCTTGGGTTGACCAGCACGCCATCGATGTTGTCCCCGCACCAGATGATATCCGCCGGGGATTTGGCCGCAATCTCATACAGTGGCTCACGGCTCTTGGCGATGGCCTGACAGAGGTCCTCAACCAAGTCAGGATACTTGGCGTGGTGGATGAAGAACCGCCCTCCCTCGCTCCCGATCCAGTCAATCATCAGCGTCTGCATCGGCTGGTGCGGATGAATATCCATAACTATGCCCTCTTCCCCCAGCCAGTCCTTGGCCTGCTCAATGGGGAAGTAATCCGGGACATACTCGGTATGCTCCACGATATATTTAACCACAGGATAGTCTTCCGGCCCCTTGATCAAACGCTCCGTCTGCCACGGAGTTACGTCCCTCCAGCTGCGCATGCCATGCCACTCCCCAGTGCCAGGCTCTCGCCTCTCGTCCAGATAGACGCTCCCCAGCGGGGTGGAATAGGTGCGGCGGTAGACTGTCTGCCCGTCCACCTCCAGCCGCTGCTCGGTGATGTCCACATCATGTATCTTGACCACATAGCTCGGCCTTGCCCAGCTGATGCCCATCCCCCGGTTGCGGCATTCCCGCTCCGCCCAGCCGGTCTGGAGATGGCGCCAGTTGTGGAAAAAGGGTAGCTTATCCGCCCGCTCTTTATAACTAGCTCTCAGTATCCTCTCCCGTCGCGTCATCTCCGTCATGCTAGTTCCTCCTCTCCTGGGAGGTCACCCACTCCACACACTTCTTCACCCCCTCCAGAGCGTTGGCCGCCCGGTGGTCAGCACCGATGCTCTGGGCAAACTCATCAGTTACCGGTGTCCCTCCAAGGATGACCTTGACCTTTCCCCTGAGGCTTGTTTCCTTCAAGGTGGTGATTACCTCCCCCATCTTGGGCATGGTGAGAGTGAGCAGCGCCGACATGCCCAAGATAGCCGGCTGGTGCTCCCTCACCGCGGCGATAATCCTCTCCGTAGGCACGTCAACGCCCAGGTCAACCACCTCAAAACCCTGCACCCTTAAGAGCGAGCTAACGATGTTCTTCCCCAGGTCATGATGGTCTCCCTCTACAGTGGCGATGACCACCTTGCCCAATTTCTGGGCACTATCCCCCTTGAGGTAAGGGGTCACCACTTTAAGCCCCTCCTTCATCACCTCGGCGGCCACCACCAGCTCGGAGAGGAAGTACTCCCCCCGCTCAAACTTCTCCCCAACAATGGCCATTCCGGGAACCATGCCCTCGTTTATCACCAGATTCGGGTCAAGGCCCTCAGCCATCGCCTCCTCTGCTGCCTTCACCACAGCGCCAAAGTCAAGATTCACAATGCTCTCCCGCAAAGATTCCAGGTATTTTTCCGCGCTCAAATGCCATACCTCCTGCCTATCAGCGGTTATAACCTATGTTAATGGCAAGCCACCGCATTGTCAATTCAAACTCCCCTGATGCCATCAGGCAAGATAAATGCTATACTTAGGCTTTAGGAACTGACATTTTACCAGAGAAAGGTGAGGCCATGGAGAAGAAGTTACCGGTAGATGACGCCGCCGAGGCGTTTGTTGAGCTCCTCAATGCCAATAACGTAGAGTATATCTTTCTCAATCCAGGCACGGACACCTTCCCCATTCAAGAAGCCCTGTCAAAATTCAAGGCACGGGATAGACGCGCTCCGGAAGTGATTCTCAGCCTTCATGAGTCGGTGGCCATGGCCGCCGCCCATGGCTACTTCATGCTCACCGGGCGGCCTCAGGTGGTCCTGGTACATGTTGACGTGGGCACCCAGCAGGTGGGAGGGGCGCTGCACAATGCCCAGCGCGGGCGCATCGGCATCGTCTTCTGCGCCGGGCGAGCTCCTTTAACCTTTGAACAAGGCAGGCGCGGGGAACGTTTCCTCTATATCCACTGGCAGCAGGAGCAGCTTGACCAGGCCGGGGTGGTGCGCGGTTATGTCAAGTGGGCCTACGAGCTGGAGACAACGGCCAACATGCATCAGGTCGTCCAGCGCGCCTTCCAGATCGCCTCCGCCCAGCCCTGCGGCCCGGTCTACCTCACCCTGCCCACTGAAGTGCTGATGGAGAAGATGGAGAGCATCCCCATCCCAGAAGTGGTAAGGCACACTGCCCCGGCAACGCCGCAGGCAGACCCCGCCCTTCTAGGTGAGGCAGCGGCAATGCTACTTCAGGCTGAGATGCCGCTCATCATCACCGGTGACCCAGGTAGGCACCCCCAGTTTGCCGCCCAGCTGGTGGAGCTGGCTGAAGCTCTAGGGGCGCGGGTGGTCACCTCTCAACTCAGGATGAACTTCCCGACGACTCATCCCCTCTGCGCCGGAGGCAACCCCAATCCTTACTTAAAAGAGGCTGATGTGCTGCTCTTTATTGACTGCGATGTGCCCTATGTCCCAGCCCAGGCCAGACCCAGGCCGGAGGCCAGGCTCATCCACATCAGCCTTGACCCGATAAGACGTGACCTCCCGATGTGGGTCTTCCCCGGAGATATCCTCATCACCGCTGACTCAAGCAAGGCCATCCCGGCCTTAACCCAAGCCGTCCGCGAGAAGATGACCCCGGAGACACAGGCCCGCTGCCAGGCCCGCTTCCGGAAGCTCGAGAGGGAGCATCAACAATTGCGGGAGAAATGGCGCCTTCAAGCGATGCGCCGGGCTGATGATAAGCCGATCTCCCCCGAGTATCTCTGCCATTGCATTGCTGAGGCGATTGACCAGGACACCATACTCCTAGATGAGACGGTGACCAACACCCCCTTTGTCTCCCAGCTCATCCCCCGCACCAAGCCCGGCACCCTGTTCAGCAGCGGGGGCACTAGTTTAGGCTGGGGGCTGGGGGCTGCCCTAGGAGCTAAACTAGCGGCTCCGGAGAGAATGGTGGTCAGTTTGATGGGTGATGGCAGCTTCGTCTTTGGCTGCCCGACTGCTTCCCTCTGGGCAGCCAGTGCTTACCGGGCCCCATTCCTCGTCATCATCTTCAACAACGCGCAGTATCAGGCCCCCAAGGAAGCCCTGCGCCGGGCCTATGGCCAAGCCAGCTTCTCGGTGAAGACCGGGCGCTGGGTGGGCATGGACATCACCCCACCGCCTGACTACGCCTTGGTGGCACAGGCCTGCCGGGCTCATGGCCAGACGGTGACCGAGCCTTCAGCGCTCCCGTCAGCCTTGAAGACCGCCCTGGAACAAGTGCGCCAGGGCAGGCCCGCGGTGCTAGATGTCCACATAGCAAGCTCCCGGTCTCCCCTGTTCTTGGCCGCAGACTAAAACCCAAATTAAGAGAGGGCGAGTCCTTTGAACAGAGTAGCGCTGGCACTGGTTATCGTTTTACTCCTTATCATCCCCGGCTGCATGAGGCCCTATCCTCAGAGCACGCTGACCAGTGAGCAGCAGTACCGGCTCCAGCTTGTGGAGGAGATAAAAGCTTTCGAGAAAGAGCTCGGTTTTGAGGAAACCGAGAACTTCAAGACCTACTCGGATGAGGTGGAGACCTATGACTTCTACTTCTACACCCCGAGAACAACCCTGCCCTACTCGCTGGATGACCCATCCCTGCGGTATGGAACCGGAAAGCCCCAAAGCGCCCCCTTTGACCTGAAAGAATTTGATGTCTTCGCTTACTCTGTTGAGGCCATCGCCGGCGTCAAGACCCCGGTAACCCGGTCCCTGCTCCGGGCACCATTGGCCAGGTTTATCCACATCATCTTTCATGAGGACTGGCATGAGCAGATAGACTCCCCGCTGGGGATAGAGGAGCCAACCGCCGAGGTGGTAAGCTACGCCGCTAGTCTGCGCTTTGCAGAAGAGAAATTCGGCAGGGACTCGGCGGTTTTTAAAACTTTAAATCAAGAGTTCCAGAAGAAGCTCAAAGAGAGCGAGATTTACCAGCGCTACTATGATGAGCTCTCCCTTCTCTATTCCCAGTTCCGCTCAGGAAAGCTGAGCAAAAAGGAAACCCTCTCCAGGAAATCAAGCCTGCTCCAAGCGATGGGAGACGAGCTCAAAGACCTGTGGGGAGGCAAACCAGCGCAATTAAATAATGCCTTCATCGCCTTCCAGATGACCTATTTTCGTCACTTCCCTTTAATGTATCAGGTGTTCTCGGCGACAGACTATGACCTTGAGAAAACGATAGACATATTCCGGTGGGTACCGAGTCAGGGCGTGAAATTCGGGAGCGTTGAGGAGCTCAAACGCATCGAAGCCGAGGTAACAGACTATCTCCAGAGTGCCCTTACCAGCAAGAGGGGAGTGTTTGACACCAGCGTAAGCTCTATTTATACTATGGCTCAAGCAAGCCAAAGCGCGCTTCTATTTCGCTCATCCGGTTCCCAGAGCAATTTAGCGAAACTTGAGGTAAGGAGCTCGTTTGTCCACCCTTTTAGGCATTGATACCGGTGGTACCTACACCGATGCCGTGCTGCTGGATACCGAGCGCGGTGTTATCAGCACCGCCAAGGCCCTGACCACCAAGCACAACCTCCTCGAGGGGATCCAGCACGCGGTGCGGAAGGTGCTGCCTCACCCACCCCCAGGGATTGACCTGGTCTCGCTCTCCTCCACGCTGGCCACCAACGCTATCGTGGAGGGGAAAGGCAATTCCATCTGCCTTATCCTCATCGGCTATGACCCCCAGATGGTGGCCGATATGGGGTTTGAGAGGCTGGTGGACGCCAGGCGCATCGTCTTTATCCAGGGAGGGCACACCGTGGACGGCGAGGAGCAGTCCCCCCTTGACCTTGAGGCGGCACGGCGGGCTATCCTGAGCCACGCCCCGTATGTAGCCGCCTTCGCCATCTCCAGCTTCTTCGGCGTGTATAACCCAAGCCACGAGCTAGAGGTAAAACGGCTGGTGCGCCGCCTGACCAACTTGCCCGTCACCTGCGGACACGAGCTGACCACCAAGCTGGATGCCCCGCTCCGGGCTCTCACCGTCGCCCTGAACGCTCGCCTCATTCCCCTGCTGCGAGAGTTGATTTTGGCAGTCCAGCAATTGCTCGCTAGTGAACACATCCAGGCACCTCTGATGGTGGTCAAGGGGGATGGCTCACTCGTGGACGCGGAGATGGCGCTGCAGCGGCCGGTGGAGACCATCCTCTCCGGGCCAGCGGCCAGCGTCATCGGCGCCCTCCATCTGGGCAAGGAAAAGGATGCCTTTGTCATTGATATGGGCGGCACCACCACCGATATCGCCGCGGTGCACCATGGCCGCCCAGCGCTGAACCTCAAGGGGGCCAAGGTGGGCGGCTGGCAGACCATGGTTGAGGCAGTGGACATCCACACCACCGGCCTGGGAGGAGATAGTGAAATCAAGCTGGACGAGACCGGCAGCCTGCGCATCGGCCCGCGCCGTGTGGTGCCTTTAAGCCTTCTCGCCACAAGCTACCCCTCCGTGGTGGAGGCGCTGCGCCGCCAGCTCGAGGCGCCGCCGGACAACCACACCGGGAGCTTCGTGCTGCACGAGCGACCACTGGGGCCTGAGCAGGATAGCCTCACCTCCGCCCAGCGGGAGGTATGGGATCTCCTCAGCGCCGGGCCAATGCCCATAGCTGAACTGGCAGCACGCGGGCAGCACGCCGCGTATCTCAGGTATTCGCTAGACGGTCTGCTGGAAAGGGGACTCATTGCCATCAGCTCCTTCACCCCCACCGATGCGGTTCATGTCCTGGGGAAATACCGTGTTGGCTCGGTGGAGGCGGCAAGTATTGGGGCCGAGCTATGGGCCCGGCGGCTGGGCATGCGTCCACGGAAGTTCTGCCAGCGGGTAGTTGAGCAGGTTATCATCCAGGCCGGGCGCGCCCTGCTGGAGAGCGCCCTCTCCGATGAAGCTGGCCTCTCATTAAGCAGCCGGGACAGCGTGGGGCAACTCCTCATCAACCGGGCATTGGAGGCTGATGGCGGCGGCAACTTTGCCGTCAAGCTCTGGCTGCGGCGCCCCATCATCGGCCTTGGCGCACCAGCCGCCACTTATCTCGCCCCGCTTGCGGAAAAACTGAACACTCCCCTCTATATCCCGGAACACGCCGCGGTGGCCAGCGCCATCGGGGCGGTGGCCAGCGGGGTGGTACAGAAGGTGCGCCTTCTCATCCGCCCCCAAGATGAGGATGAAACCTACCGAGTATATTCACCGTCCGGGGTGCGTGACTTCTCCAAGCTGGCTGATGCCACAAGCTACGCCCGGAGAACTGCCCGCCGTCTGGCCCGCGAGCGAGCCGGGCAAGCTGGCGCCCGACGGATAAAGGTGCACCTTAAGCAACGTGATGTGATCGTCCCCGTGGTCAATGACCAGCTGTTCCTTGAGGCGGAGGTCATCGCCACCGCCGTGGGGCGCCCTCGGCTGAAAGAGGAAAGAGAGCCACCAAGCCACCTCAGAGCATGACGGAGAAGCCGCCGTCCACCGGCAGGGCGACGCCGGTGACAAAGTCAGCCGCCCGGCTGGCCAGGAAAATGGCTGCTCCCGCCAGTTCCTCCGGCTCGCCCCAGCGGCCAACCGGGGTACGGCTGACCACGCGCTCCTCAAGGCCCGGAAGCTCCTTCCGCGCTTGTCTGGTGAGGTCAGTATTGATCCACCCGGGGAGGATGGCATTGACCTGAATATTATCCGGCGCCCAGGCGACAGCGAGGCTTCGGGTCAACTGCACGATGCCCCCCTTGCTCGTCCCGTAAGGGGCTAGTTTGGCCCCGCCGAAGATGGAGGTCATTGAGCCAATGTTGATGATCTTCCCTCCACCAGCCGCCTTCATTGACGGGTAGACTGCCTGAGCGCACAGAAAAGCGCCCCGCAGATTGGTGCTGAGGACCTCATCCCATTCCGCCGGCGCGTAGTCCTGCGGCATCTTGCGGATATTGGTGCCGGCATTGTTCACCAGAATGTCAATGTGGCCGAAAGCCTCCACAGCCTCTCTGACCATAGCTTTAATCTGTCCCTCCTCCCGCAGGTCCACCTTGACGCCAATCACTCGGGCACCGAATTCCTTGCGGATATCCTCCACCGCCTGCGCCGTCTTGGCCTCGTTGCGGGCGGCGATGACGACGTCCGCCCCCATGGATGCCATGCCACGGGCAATGGCCTTGCCGATGCCCCCGTTACCACCGGTAACGATGGCCACCTTGCCGGCTAAACTGAATAAATCCTTCATCTTTTTCCTCCGTTTAAGAAATTTCTGCTGAGGCTCGGCCAGTAATAATCCTCGCCACACCCAATTTTATCACTTCCAAACCTGACGTCAATCTGGCGAGAGCATACGCTTTAAGATAGCTCAGGTTCTCCTCGGTTGTGGTTGGTGGTGTGATATAATTGTATTTAGGAGGCGTGTAATGGAAGACCATGAGATAGAAAGAAACATCAGGAAATCTGCGGACACTGCTATTAGTAAGATGCTTTCTCTCGCAATTCTTACGATAGAAAAGGAAACTGGCAAAATAATCCAGCATGGGAAAGAACGGATAGAATTGAAAGAAAAGTGGCTTCCCAAAGTGCAAAGTGTGTTGCGCAAAGTCTATGAGAATGCCGTTACCGAGGGAAGTTGGTGGCATAAGCAATCCTAGTCTAAAATTACCATTACGTCTTAAGCAATCGGCAATGGAAAATAAGATAGTCTTAACACCTATTGCTATTGGCGGAATAATATTGGCACTGGGTGGCTTATTGGCATTAATAAGCCATACGGACATCTTCCCCGCCGACCCTGAAATGGGTTTTAATTTCGGCATTGCTGGTATCTTTCTTGGTATTTGTATTATATTCATAGTTTTAGCGATTTCAGCTTCTCATATATTGCCGTTATTCATTTTTACGATGGTTATTGCTATTGTTTCTTTTGTAATTTTCGTAATCTTTCTTGTAAAAGGCATAAACGTAGCGCAAGAAACAGAAGCGTTAAGACAGATAAAACAAGAAATACTGCTAATATATACACAGCCCACGTCATCTCAATAGCCTCCTTCTCCTAAATCTAACTGGTCTCGCACCCTGAAACGGATGCCTAGAAATAGTTCCACCTCTGCCTACATACAAATCACCTCTGGACATACGCCTTCGTGTTGTTCTAGGCATCGGGGGACTTGTGCGCGCTCTAATCTTCGGCTCTTTGAAAGCGGAAAACCTTACTTTCTCTGTGCCAATTACTAGCTGTGGAACTTGAACCACATCCCGCCAATTCTTATAGGGGAATTTGATACCCGCCTTTTCTGCTGGTGTGCGGTCGCCCAATGCTTCGTGTGGGCGGAAAAAGTTGTAATGCACGAGCCATCCTTGAGTTAGCAATCTGGCTGTTTCCAATTTCTTTAAGCCACGCATTACCTTTGTGCGTGCCTTGAGCGTGGAGTGAAACCTCTCAATTAACTGCGTGCCGGGGGTAGTGCGCAAATTCTTGACTGCTATATGCTTGGTCTCCGCACCAAAGTTTAGCTCCACTCCATCAATGTAGGCAGCTAGTTGGTCGGTTACTACCACCTTTGGTGGCTTCTCCGCCCTCTTTGCTGCCCTTGCCAAAAGCACTCTGGCATCGTGCGTTGTCCTGTGCGTGGACAAATGAGAAGCCAGAAGGAAGCGGGTTTTGACATCAATAATGTCCCAAAACCAAACTTTTTGACCGCCGATATTGAGTACGGTTTCATCAGCCACCCAAACATCGCCCACTTCTGGCTTGTGGTTTTTGGCTTTGTTCACCGCATCCGTGCTAAACCTTACCACCCCTCATAAACCGTGCTATCAGAAGGATAGTTTTTGTGCATCTGCCATAATGTCTGCGGATAGCATTAAGGCTCATCCCTTCATAATACATATTCAGCGCTGATGCCACCTGTTCTTTGGGCGTTTTCATCCCAGGCAAGGCTCTATTGTCCACGAATTTACGTTGGCACTCTTTGCACCACCAGCGCTGAACACCCCTAAAAGTGCCAAACTTAACTACATGCCCAGAACCGCAATATTTACATCTCGGAAAAGCAAGCATCATTTCCATATCTCTAGCTAGTTCCTTCTCTTTTCTAGCAACCTCTCTCTGTAATTCTTTTAGCCTTTTGCTTAAGTTTAATCTCATTTACACCCCTACCTTTGTTTTTGGTAGGAGTGTATAAAATTTTTTCAGAACTCACCAACCACCACCGAGCAGAACCATAGCTCAAGGAAGCTTGACGCCCCTATCGCTAATAGCTACAATTACTCTATAGCCGGGGTGGCGGAATTGGCAGACGCAGCGGACTTAAAATCCGCCGGAGCAATCCTTGTGGGTTCGAGTCCCTCCCCCGGCACCAAATAGCAAGGGTGGGGATATGCCCTGGCTGATAATACTGCTGGGTTATTTCCTCGGTTCCATTCCCACCGCCTACCTCGCCGGATATATTCTAAAGGGAATTGACATCCGAGAGGTTGGGGATAGAAATGTGGGGGCAGCCAACGCCTTCCGCGAGCTAAGTCCCCGGGCAGGGGTGGCTGTGGGACTAGCTGATGCCGGGAAAGGCATCCTGGCGGTGCTCATCGCCCAGGCGGCTAACCTGCCCCAGATTGCCCTACTATTTACCGGCGCCGCCGCGGTCATCGGCCATAACTGGCCCATCTTCATCGGCTTCCGGGGTGGGCGGGGGGTGAGCACTACCATCGGCGTGCTGCTGGTGGTGGTAACCCAGCCGATGCTGCTACTGGCCGGGCCGGCAATACTAGCTCTGCTCATCAAAAAGAGGGTAACTTTCGCCTGCGCCGTTCTCTTCGTCCCGCTGCCGCTGGTATGCTGGTGGCTGGGAATCCCAGGGCCCCTGGTCAGCTACAGCATAGCTCTTCCCAGCCTAGTGGGCCTCACTCACTTCCTCAGAACAAGGCGCCAGTTAGCGCGCCAAGCCTGAATTTAGCCCAAGATAGCCTGCCCTCGGTGACAACCCGGCAACCTCAGGCCGTGTTGACAAAATGAGGACGGGTTGTTAAACTGGCTTTGCCATTATTTTGGGATCGATGGCATCAGGTGTGAGGGATTAGTTGGCAGCCAAAAACAAGGGCCTGGTTCAGGTCTTCACCGGCAATGGCAAGGGCAAGACCTCTGCCGCGCTGGGGTCAGTGCTC